>JADFOJ010000031.1 GCA_022562915.1 Planctomycetota bacterium
TACATGCTCGGCATCAAGAAGAACCCGCTGGGGCATCTCGGCGCGGGTGCCCGGCTCGCCCTGGAGTTGTTCCTCGGCGTTCGCCGGGCGGTGCCGGCGATGACCCGGCTGGATCCGAGGCTCCGCCATCTTGCCGGGCGGCTCGCGCAGCACATTCGGGAGTTCAGCCACCAGGTCAAGATGATGCTCAAGATCCACCGCGAGCAGATGATCACCCGCCAGATGCTTCAATACAGGTTGAGCTGGATGGTGATGTGGATCCATGCCGCCACGTGCAGTCTCTCCCGTGCGGATGCGTCGATTCGCGGCGGCACCAACGGGGACATGCTCGCCGACGAATTGCGCATCGTCGAGCACATCTGCGACATGGCGGATCACGAGATCCGCGGGGCCATGCGCGAGCTGTACTCGAACACCGATCACACCATGCTGGCGTGCGCCGACGCGGCCAGGAAGCGGATGGAGGCATTTCCCGATTCCGAGTACATCATTCCCGAAAAGACGCCGGACACCGCGGCACTGGGAACCGGGCGGGTGCCGGACCAGAAACACATTCCGCAGTTCGGCTCCGGCTCGACAGCCGACCACGCCGACGTGTCGTCGTGAGCCCACCGATTGAGCCTGCCATGAATACCTTCGAACAGATGATCGAACGTGGACACGAGCGCGTCTGCTTCCACCAGGATCCCGACAGTGGCGTGCGGGTCATCATCGCCGTGCACTCCACGAGGCTCGGCAACGCCCTGGGCGGTACCCGGAGATGGCACTACGCCACCGAAGCCGACGCGTTGTACGACGTGTTGCGCCTGTCCGAGGGCATGACCCTCAAGGCGGCGGTGTCCGACCTGGCGATGGGCGGGGCCAAGAGCGTCGTCCTGCTGCCCAGACCGGGGCATCCGATCACCGAGGCGGAGGCGCGCGCCGTGGGCCGCTTCGTCGAGACGCTCGACGGCGCGTACATCGCCGCAGCGGACGTCGGGGTCACCTCGCAGTACGTGGACTGGATGGCAATGGAAACCGACCACGTCATGGGCGGGGTACGCCGCTCCAGGGGTGGCGATCCCTCGCCGCACACGGCCCGCGGGACCGTCAACGCGATGCGCGCGGCGCTGGCTCACCTCGGGCAGTCTACGAGTCTCCGGGGGCTCACTGTGGCGATCCAGGGCATCGGACACGTCGGCCGGCACCTGGTCCGGCTTCTGACCGGCCACGGCGCACGCGTCATCGTCTCCGACATCGATACCGACCGCGTGGCGAGCGTCGTGGACGAGTTCGGCGTCACGAGCGTCCCCCCGAACGAGATCCTGAGTGTCGAGTGCGACGTGCTCGCCCCCTGCGCCCTGGGCGGCGTCATCGACGCCACCATGAGCCCGCGGCTGCGCTGCCGCATCATCGCCGGCGCCGCCAACAACATGCTGGACGATCCGGACGAGGATGCGGTCGCGCTGCGCAACCAGGGGATCCTGTACGCGCCGGATCTCATCGCCAACGCCGGCGGGCTGATCCACCTCGCGGGCCTGTATCTCGGCCTGACCGAACAGGAGATCGACCGCAAGATCGACAACATCGAATCGACGATGGCGACGGTGCTCCACGAGTCGGAGTCTCTGCCATCCACGTATGCGGCCATGATTGCCTACGCCGATCGCCGCATCGCCCAGGGCAACACCTCCAGCAAGGAGCAGGTGCATGCCGGTTAGGACCGTCCTGAACACGACCATCGAGCACGTCTCCATCCTGGACGAGGATGGCAATTTCGACGCTGACCTGGGACGTGACCTCATCCCCGACGACGATGCCGTGCGCTTGTACGAGCACATGAGCATCTGCCGGCACTTCGACGAGATCGCGTTCAAGCTCCAGCGGTCGGGGCGCATGGGCACGTACCCGGAGAATCGCGGCCAGGAAGCGGCCTCGCTCGGGGCGGCGTACGTTCTCAGGCCGGATGACTGGCTGGTGCCGTGCTACCGAGAGAACACGGGGCTCTTCTGGCGCGGGCTGCCGATGGAGATGATCCTGCTTCACTGGATGGGCGACGAGCGCGGCAACCAGATCGCCGCCGACCTCGCCATGACCCCGCAGGCGATCCCCATCGGGACGCAGTTGCTGCACGCGGTCGGCCTGGCGTGGGCGTCGAAGTACCGCGGCGAGGACCGGATCAGTTGCACGTTCTTCGGCGACGGCGCGACGAGCGAGGGGGACTGCCACGAGGCGCTGAACTTCGCCGCGAACCTGAACATCCCCGTGGTCTTCCTCTGCCAGAACAACGGGTGGGCGATCTCCGTGCCGACCAAGATCCAGTGCTCCGCCCCGACGCTCGCCCAGCGCGGCATGGCGTACGGGATGCCGTGCGTCCAGTGCGACGGCAACGACATCTTCGCCGTGGCGAAAGTCGTCCGCGACGCCGCCGAACTGGCCCGCACCGAGCACCGCCCCACGTTCATCGAGGCGGTGACGTACCGGTTGGGCGATCACACCACCGCCGACGACGCGCGGCGCTACCGCGACCAGGCCGAGGTCGACGCCTGGAAGAAGCGCGATCCGCTGCTGCGTTTGCGCAACTATCTCAGCGAGCGGACGCTCTGGGACGATGACCGCGAGAAGGCACTCGCCGCCCGGGCCAAAAAGGAAGTCGCCGCCGCCGCCAGGCGGGCCGAGGAGATCGCCGACCCCGCGCGCACCGACATGTTTGACTTCCTGTACGCGACGCTTTCGCCCGACATCGAAGCGCAGCGCAGCACCGCGCGCACCAGTAGCCTGGGCGTGGACCCGACCCAGCTCGATGATGCCCGGTCCAGCGGCATCGAGGAGGCTGTCTGACCCATGGCGAACCTCACGCTCGTCCAGGCCATCAATCTCGCCCTCATCCAGGAAATGGAGAAAGACGATCGCGTCATCGTGCTCGGCGAGGACGTCGGCGTCAACGGCGGCGTCTTTCGGGTGACGGAGGGCCTGCACAAACGATTCGGCCCGAACCGCGTCGTGGACACGCCGCTGGCGGAGTCGGGGATCATCGGAACGGCGATCGGCCTGGCGATGGGCGGTCTTCGGCCCATCCCGGAGATCCAGTTCGAGGGGTTCCTCGCGCCTGCGTACGACCAGATCTGTACGCACGCGGCGCGAATGCGGGCCCGCACCCGCGGCGCGTTCACGGTGCCGATGGTGATCCGTTCGCCGGTCGGCGGCGGCATCCACGCGCCGGAACTGCACAGCGACAGCCCGGAGGCGATCTACGCTCACCAGGCGGGCATCAAGGTCGTGATGCCCGCGTCACCCTACGACGCCAAGGGCCTGCTCATCTCGGCGATTCGCGACCCCGACCCGGTGCTCTTCCTGGAACCCAAGCGCATCTACCGGGCGTTCCGCGAGGAGGTCCCGGAGGACGAGTACACCGTCGAAATCGGCAAGGCCCGCATCGTGATCGAAGGCGACGAGATGACGATGATCTCCTGGGGCGCCGCGGTCGTGCAGTGCCTCAACGCGATCGAGAAATCCGGCCGGTCCGTTGAACTGATCGACCTGCGCACGATCGATCCGATGGACACGGAGACGATCATCGAGTCGGTCAAGAAGACCGGCCGCGCCGTCATCGTTCACGAGGCGCCCAGGAGCGGCGGCCTCGGCGCCGAGATCGCCAGCCGCATCATGGAACTGGCGTTCCTGTACCTGGAGGCGCCGGTCCAGCGGGTGACCGGCTTTGATACGCTGATGCCCTACTACAAGCAGGAGCTGGAGTACCTTCCGGAAGAGCCGAGGATCGGGCGGGCGATCGAGGAACTTGCGGCGTATTAGAAGAAGGGGCGCAGGGGCAAAGGGGCAAAGGGACTCAGGCGAGCGATGATGATCAAGCAACCTAAGGACAAGTCACACTTCATTCTGCCGGACCTTGGTGAAGGCGTGGCGGAGGCTGAGTTGATTCGCTGGCAGGTCAAGGCGGGCGATCAGGTGCAGGAGCACCAGACTCTGGCGGAGATGGAGACGGACAAGGCGCTCGTTGAGGTACCGAGCCCGTGGGATGGCGTGATCGGGGAACTGCACGGCGAGCCGGGCGACATCATCGCCGTCGGCAGCGTGCTGGTCAGCTACCGGACCGACGGCGGGGCCGCCCCGACTGATTCGGAGCCGGCCGTGGTCGCCGAGGACGCGGACGCGGGCACCGTCGTCGGCCGGGTCGATACGACCCTGTCGGTCTCCGACACGCTCACCCGACGGCGCGAGCCGGAACAAGCCGCGGTCGCCGGCTCCAAGGCACTCGCCACGCCTGCGGTGCGTCGCGTGGCGAGAGAACTCGGCATCGACATCAACCAGGTCCCCGGCACCGGTCGGGGCGGACGCGTCACCGCGGCGGACGTCCACGACTTCGACGGCGCCCCGACCGTGGTCGCCGAGCGTGCCGTGGTCTCGCCGTTGCCTGCGCCGACAGTGGACAGTGAGGGCGTCGTCGAACGCATTCCCATCCGCGGCATTCGGAGGACCATCGCCAGGGCGCTGGAGCGGTCCGTGCGGACGGCGGTCCACTTCACCGTGACGGACGAGGCTGACGTCACGGCGCTGGACCTGAAGCGGCGGGAATACACGACGGTCCTCGGGCGCAAGCTCAGCTTCATGCCCATCGTCCTCGTCGCGATCTGCAAGGCCCTGCGCCTGCACCCGCTGCTCAATTCCAACATCGACGACGAGAAGCAGGAGATCCTCGTCAAGGGCGTCGTGAACCTGGGCATCGCCGTCGACACCGAGCACGGGCTGATGGTGCCCGTGATCCGCAACGCCGACACGCTCTCGATCGCCCAGCTCGGCGACGCCGTCGGCGACGTCGCCAAGCGGGCCCGCGACCGCTCGATCACCCGCGAGGAGCTCACCGGCGGCACGTTCACCGTCAGCAACGTCGGCAGCTTCGGCGGGATGCACGCCACGCCGATCATCAACTATCCCGAGGTCGCGATC
The DNA here is from genome assembly GCA_022562915.1 of Planctomycetota bacterium. GTDB lineage: Bacteria > Planctomycetota > Phycisphaerae > Phycisphaerales > SM1A02 > JADFOJ01. Next base: position 4,945 of record JADFOJ010000031.1, read on the forward strand.
CTCGCCATGGGCCGGGCGAAAGAGCGCGTGCTCGTGCGCGAGGGCATGTTCTACGCAGGGTGGATCATGCCGCTGAGCGTCAGCAGCGACCACCGGGTTGTGGACGGCGCGGAGAGCGCTCGCTTTCTCAGCACGGTCGTGAGGCTGCTCGAACAGCCGGACGCGCTGGTGTCGTAGTGACGCCATGAGCCGCGCAGGAACGACCGCCATGGACACCGACGACAGCCCGAGCGGGCACGGGGCCGTGCTCAGGAAGCGCCTCGACGACACCACCGCCACCGTCGCGGTGATCGGGCTGGGCTACGTCGGTCTGCCGCTGGTGCGAGCCGTGCACGACAGCGGCTTCCGCGTCATCGGCTACGACACTGACACGGCCAAGATCGACATGCTCCGGCGCGGCGAAACGTACATTCGTCACGTCGGCACCGAGCTCGTCTCCCGGCTCAGCGCGTCGGACCGGTTCGAGCCCACGTCGAGCCCGGACCGCCTCGCCGATGCCGACGCGATCCTGTTGTGCGTGCCCACCCCGCTGGGCCCCCACCGCGATCCGGACCTGGGCTTCGTGCTCGAGTCGACCCGGACGATCGCCCGGTCGCTGCGACCGGGGCAGCTCGTGGTGCTGGAGTCGACAACCTATCCCGGCACGACCCGCGACGTCATGCAGCCGATCCTCGAAGAGTCGGGGCTCGCCTGCGGCACCGAGTTCTTTCTCGCCTACAGCCCGGAGCGCGAGGATCCCGGTCGCGACATCGATCCCGCGACGATCCCGAGAATCGTCGGCGGCGTGGACGAGGCGAGCACCCGGCTGGCGGCGGCGCTGTACGGGCACCTTGTCGAGAAGGTCGTCACCGTGTCGTCCGCCGAGGTCGCGGAATCGTCCAAGCTTCTGGAGAACATTTACCGGGCCGTGAACATCGCGCTGGTCAACGAGCTGAAGGTCCTGCTGACCGACATGGACATCGATGTCTGGGAAGTGATCGAGGCGGCCTCGACGAAACCCTACGGCTTCCAGGCGTTCCGGCCGGGACCGGGCCTCGGCGGGCACTGCATCCCGATCGACCCGTTCTACCTGGCGTGGAAGGCGAAGGCGATCGGGCAGAGCACCCGGTTCATCGAGCTCGCCGGCGAGATCAACGCCCGCATGCCCGACTACGTCGTCTCGCGACTGATAGCGGCCCTCAACGACGCCGGCAAGCCGTTGCGCGGGTCAAGAGTGCTCGTGGTCGGCATCGCCTACAAGCCGAACATCGACGACATACGCGAGAGCCCCGCCGCCCAGATCATCAAGCTCCTGCAGGGCGGCGGCGCGGAGGTCTCGTATCACGATCCACACGTACCGCGTTTCCCGCCGATGCGCGAGTACCGGATCGATCTCACCTCGCAGCCGCTCACGGCGGCGCTGCTGGAGGCGAGCGACTGCGTCGTGATCGTGACCGATCACGACGCGATCGACTGGGATCTCATCGGCCGTCACGCCGGGCTGATCGTGGACACCCGCAACGCGATGGCGGCCGTGAAGGATCCGACGGCAAGGATCGTGAAGGCCTGAGAAAGGGGTGGCACGGTCGAGCTTGCTCGCCCGTGGAGCGACGTACAAAGACACGGGCGAGCAAGCTCGACCGTGCCACCCGTGCTCTTGCCTGTAAGCTATCCCCCCATGTGGAACTGGCAACTCCTGCGCGCCGGCGCCCTCCGCCTCGACGGCGGCGGCATGTTCGGGGTGATCCCCAGGACCATCTGGTCGCGGCTCGTCACCGCCGACGACAACAACCGGATCGCCCTTCAGACCAACTGCCTGCTGCTCCAGGACGGATCGCAGACGGTTCTCGTCGAGACAGGCTGCGGTGACAAGTGGACCGATACGCAGCGCGGCCACTGGGATCTCGAGCGGCGCACCATCGTGGACGCACTGCGCGAAGTGGACATCGAACCCGGACAAGTCGACGTCGTGATCGTCACCCACCTGCACTTCGATCACGCCGCGGCGCTGACCCGCTGGGACGCCGACAACCGGCCCGTGCCGACCTTCCCCAACGCCACCGTCATCGTTCAGGAGACGGAGTGGGCCGACGCGCTCGCCAACAAGTCCACGATGGGACGCACCTACCTGCGGAGCCACCTCGACCCGGTCGCCGACTGCATCCAGTTGGTCTCCGGCGATACGGAAGTCCTGCCGGGCATCACCGTCTGGCCGATGGTCGGGCACACCTGGGGCCACCAGGCCGTTCGGTTCGACGACGGCGAGGGCATCGTCTGCTTTCCCGGCGACGTGATGCCGACGGTGCATCACGCCGGGCCGGCGTACAGCCTCGGCTACGACATGCTGCCGTACGAGAACATGCTCTCCAAGCAGGCGCTGCTGGAGCAGGCGTCCCGGGAGAACTGGCGGCTCGTGCTCGACCACGAGCCGGGCAACCCGGTGGTTCGCGTCGCGCCCGAAACCGGCAAGGCCGGGCGGTTTCGGCTGGTTCAGGAGGCCGGCGCCGGCTGAGCCGTCGCGTGCTCGCGGAGCCACGCGAGAATCGCGCCGGCGACGAAGTCGAGCTGCTCGACGGTCAGCTCCGGGTAGACCGGCAGAGCGAGGACCTCGGCGGCGGCTCTTTCCGATTCGGGCAGATCGCCTTCGGAGTATCCCAGGTACTCGAAGCACTCCTGCAGATGCAGCGGGACCGGGTAGTACACCTCGGTGCTGATTCCATTTTCCCGCAGGTGTTCCCGCAGCGCATCGCGCAGCTCGGCGGGGACCCGGATCACGTACTGGTGGTAGATGTGTGACGCCATTCCGGTGGGCGGTTGCGGCGTCACGAGCCCGGGCAACCCGGCGGCCGCAAAGGCGCCGTCGTAGCGGGCCGCGTTCTGCCTTCGTTTAGTCGACCAGCCGTCGAGGTAGCGCAGCTTGACGTTCAGCACGGCGGCCTGGATCGAGTCGAGATGGGAGTTGAAGCCGATCAGGTCGTGGTAGTAGCGGGTGCGTTCGCCGTGAACGCGTATCTTGCGCAGACGCTCGGCGAGGTGCGGGTCGTTGGTGGTCACCATTCCCCCGTCACCGATGCCGCCGAGGTTCTTCGTGGGATAGAAGCTGAAGCAGCCGATCGAGCCGCGGCTCCCGGCGCGATGTCCCTGGGCGTCGAGCGCTCCGATCGCTTGCGCAGCGTCCTCGATGATCGGGACCCCGAGTTGCGCGCCGAGATCGACGAACGCGGCCATGTCGGCGCACCGGCCGTACAGGTGCACGGGCATGATCGCCTTGAGGCGCGTGCACTCGCCGGCCCGCTCACGGACCAGCCCGGGCTGCATGGTGAACGTCACCGGGTCGATGTCAACGAAGACCGGCACCGCCCCCAGCAGCGCGATCGAGCCCGCCGTGGCGTAGAACGTGAACGACGGGCAGATGACCTCGTCGCCCGGACCGACGCGGTGAGCGAGCAGTGCCAGCAGGATCGCGTCCGACCCCGACGCGCAGCCGACGGCGAACTCCGTCCGGCAGTACTCGGCGAGGCGGCGTTCCAGGCCGTCGACCTCGGGGCCGAGCACGAACCCCTGCCGCTCGACGACGCGGTGAATCGCCTCGAGAACCTCGTCCTTGATTGCGGCGTACTGTGCCTTCAGGTCCAGCAGCGGCACAGTCATGTTCATGGTCGTCCTTTCGAGAGCCGCCGATGATAGGCCCGGTGGGCTCCGGCGAGGGACGGAGCGTCGGTCTCCGGCGTTTCGGGGCGACACGCCGCCCCGGGCGCCACAGGTGGGTACCTGGCGCCATAGGTGGGTACCTGGCGCCATAGGTGGGCGTCGTTGCACACTCGGATGTCACCGTCCGATCAAATGGGCCCGGAGGGATTCGAACCCCCATGAAGGTTGCCCTTCCGCGGATTTTAAGTCCGCTGCGTCTGCCAGTTCCGCCACGGGCCCGCATCCAGCACTTCATTCTTGTTCCCGCCGGGGCAATCGTCAACGCCGATGGGTGCCACGAGGTACCCGCTACACGATGTTTCCCGCCCTGTCGATCGTAACCCGAGCAACGGGCCGCAGCGGGATGGTGAGGTGGTAGCGCGCATGCCGGCGCTCGCCGGTGCGGCGCACTGCGCCTTTGTCCACAAGGTCCGCCAGATCGCGGGTCGCCGTCGCGGGCGAGGTCCTGGCGATGCTCACGTAGTTTCCGGCGCTCAGGCCCCCTTTGAATCCTTCCGGTCCCTCTTGCAGCACGCGGAGTAACACCGACATTTGGCGCTCGTTGAGCCGGCCACGCAGGCGGTCAAGGAGCTTTGTCTTGTCGATGAGGAACTCTACCCGCGCCTGCGTGCGCTGTTGGGCCTCCAGGGCAATGCCTGCAAACCAGGCGAGCCACTCGCTGATTTCAGTGCGGGTGTTGCTCGCCTCCAGGGTCTCGTAGTACGAGCGGCGCCGGACCAGGATGGTCGCAGCGAGCGCTGTGAGCGTCGGCCGGCCCAGACTCTGGGCCAGGGCCTTCTCCGAGATGGTCCGGCCGATTCTCCCGTTGCCATCCTCGAACGGGTGGATGCACTCAAAGTACAGGTGCGCAATCCCGGCGCGTGTGAGCGCGGGCAGCGGCTCCGTTCCGGATGGTGCGGTCCGATTGAACCAGTCGAGGAACTCCGCCATCTCCGTCGGCACGCGAGAAGACGGCGGGGCCTCGAAATGCACCTTCGGGTCATGGATCTTCCCTGAAACCACCTGCATCGGCTCAGCGTGCGTGCGATAGCGCCCGATGTCGCGCACGAGCCGGCGGCCGCTCATGAGCATGCGATGCCAGGAACACAGCGTCACCTCATCGAGGGCCTCTTCTGAACGGCGATAGAGGTCCACCATCATCTCGGCGATGCCCTGTTCGGCGGGAGATGCTGGCCTGGGGTCGGCCTCCAAGCCGAGCTGACGGCGGATCGACGATTGGACACTGTCCCGGTCCAGGATTTCCCCCTCGATCTCGGAGGTGGTCACCGCCTCCTCGCTCATGACCATCACGGTCAGGTGGTCCCGGCTCTCACCGTCCAGGTGACTGACAGCGCCCAGGATGGCACCGGCACCCAACAGGAACTGCTGCTCGGCCCTCGCCAGACGGTCAGCCGTCCAGGAAAACCGTGGCCAGTCGGGTTGCTGCCAGTTCCATGCCATGAGCGATAGACTCCCATTCTATCGCTCAACATAGTCGTGATCTTGAGCGATAGCAAGCCGTTCCATCGCTCAATGTGCCCGTGCGTTCATTGGTCGTGACCGACCGCCGCCGGCAGCGTGTGGCCGGCGTCGCGTAACGTCTTCTCGCGGCGGGCAAGGTCCAGGTCGTGGTCCACCATGAGCCTGGCCATCGCCTCCACGGTCGTCTTCGGCTCCCAGCCGAGTGCGCGTTTCGCCTTGGAGAAGTCTCCCTGCAGTTGATCCACCTCGGTCGGGCGGTAGTAGCGGGGGTCGATCTCGATGAAGTCCTTCGCGTCGAGGCCGAGGTGGGCGAATGACAGATCGGCGAACTCGCGCACGGAGATCATTCGTCCGGAGGCGATGACGTAGTCGTCCGGAGTGTCCTGCTGGAGCATCAGCCACATCGCCTCGACGTAGTCCGGCGCGTAGCCCCAGTCGCGCCTGGCGTCGAGGTTGCCGAGGTACAGCTTCTTCTGGAGCCCGAGCTTGATCCGCCCGACGGCACGGGTGATCTTGCGGGTGACGAAGGTCTCGCCGCGCCGCTCCGATTCGTGGTTGAAGAGGATGCCGCAACTGGCGTGCAGGTCGTACGCCTCGCGGTAGTTGATCGTGGCGAAGTGGGCGAACACCTTGGCGCAGGCGTACGGTGATCGCGGATTCAATCGGGTCTGCTCCGTCTGCGGAACTTCCTGGACATCGCCGAACATCTCCGAGGAGCTGGCCTGGTAGTACCGCACCTGCCGGCCGGTGTGCTGCTGGTACTCCCGGACCGCCTCCAGCAGCTTCATCGCCCCGAGGGCATCGACGTCAACCGTATAGATGGGCAGGTCGAAGCTGACCCGCACGTGGCTCTGGGCGCCGAGATGGTACACCTCGTCCGGGCCGACCTTGCGCAGCGTCGCCGCCAGCGAGTTGGCGTCCGACAGGTCGCCGTAGTGCAGAAAGAGCTGCGTCCCGGCCTTGTGCGGGTCCTGGTAGAGGTGGTCGATGCGGTCCGTGTTGAAACTCGCCGAGCGCCTGATGATCCCGTGGACCACGTAGTCCCTGGCCAGCAGCAGTTCGGCAAGGTAGCTGCCGTCCTGCCCGGTGATTCCCGTGATCAGCGCGCAGCGCTTGTCCTGGACCATGACCGTCTCCGGAGTTGCCCTTCAATCCTAACAGGTTGGACGCCTGCTACACTGCCCGCATGGCGACAGACCTGGCCCCACTGCGGATCGTCGTCACCGGCGGAGCGGGCTTCGTCGGCCGGCCCCTGTGCAGAATGCTCGCCGATCGCGGGTGCCGCGACGTCATCGTGCCGCGCCGCGACGAGTACGACCTCACCCGCGAGCAGGACGTGCAGCGCCTGTACCACGACGCACGGCCGGATGTCGTGATTCACCTCGCCGCCGAGGTCGGCGGCATCGGCGCCAACATGGACAACCCGGGGCGCTACTTCTACGCCAACATGTCCATGGCGCTGCACTTGATCGAGCACGCCCGCCTCAGGGGCCTCGGCAAGTTCGTGCAGGTCGGGTCGGTCTGCGCCTATCCGAAGCACGCGCCCGTTCCTTTCAAGGAGGACGATCTCTGGGACGGCTATCCCGAGGAGACCAACGCCCCGTACGGCATTGCCAAGAAGGCCGCGCTGGTGATGCTCGACGGGTACCGGCGGCAATACGGGCTCGACAGCGCGTACGTCCTGCCGGTGAACCTCTACGGCCCGGGCGACAACTTCGACCTGCACACGTCGCACGTCATCCCCGCGCTGGTCCGCAAGTGCGTCGAGGCGGTTGACCAGGGGCTCGACGAGGTCGTCTGCTGGGGCTCGGGCACCGTCAGCCGGGAGTTTCTCTACGTCGACGATGCCGCGGAGGGGATCATCCGGGCCGCGGAGCGCATGCAGGAGCCCGTGCCGATCAATCTGGGTACGGGCACCGAGATCCGCATCCGGGATCTTGCCGAGCTGATCGCGCGGCTCACCGGCTTCACCGGCCGGCTGCGCTGGGACGCCGGCAAGCCGGACGGGCAGCCCAGGCGCTGTCTCGACACGAGCCGCGCCCGGGACCTGTTGCAGTGGCAGGCGGCGATCGATTTCGAGCAGGGGCTCGAGCGCACCATCTCGTGGTACCGGTCGAGCCGGTCGGCGGCGACGGTGTCGCCGGCACGATGAAGATCCTCTGCGTCACCAAGCAGTTCGGGCGCTCCTACCAGCAGGGCACCGAGCGATACATCCGGACACTCACCCACTGCCTGCGCGGGCGCGGCCACGAGGTGGCCGTGCTCGGGGGAGATCCGCTGGCACTCAGCGGGCGCACCACCCTCGGCGACGTCGTCGAGGACGACGAGGACAAGATTCATCACTACCCGATCCGCGGCTGGATGGCGGTCATGGGTCTGCCGGCACGGCGACTGGCGACGTGGATCGCAGACCACGGGCCGGACCTCGTGCACGTGACGAACCCCGCACACGTCGGCATCGGCGCCATGGCCGCGTGCCGAAGGCTGGGCATTGCCGTGGTCGTCACGACGATGGATTTCTGGTGGGTCTGCCCGAAGTCGACCCTGCTGCGAGCCGACGGTTCGTTGTGCGACGGGACGCCGCCGTGGCACGAGTGCATCCGGTGCGCGTGCGAGAGCCACGCCCGGGCCAGGCTGAACTTCCCGGTCAGACCGCCGCGCGTCCTGGCGCCGCTGGCGATGGCGCCCTACGTTGTACAGGGATTCCTGAGGGGCATGTCGCCCGGGGACGTCCCGCGCTGGGTACGGCGGCGAACACTGCTTTCGGAGTGCCTGGACGCGACCGACCACGTTATTTTCCCGTCGCGGGCGACGCGCGACGCCATCGGCGCGCAGCTGGGCCACGACCGGTGGCGACTCGTTCCCTACGGGCTGCACGAGACGTGGTTCGAGCGCCCCCGTACGCCCGCGAGCGCTCTGATACCTCCTGAGGATTTCAGGATCGGGTTCGCCGGAGCGCTGCTCCCGCACAAGGGACCGCACCTTCTGCTGGAGGCCGCCAAGCAACTCGGCTGGCATCGATCTCCGATCGCGCTCGCCGGCGGCTTTGCGCCCGGCGGGTACGAAACGACGCTGCGCCGCGCCGCGGAGGGTCTCAACGTCACGTTCGAGGGGTGGATCCCGAGTCCCCGGATGCCGGAGTTCCTGCGGGGCCTCGACGTGCTGGCCCTTCCGAGCCTCTGGCCGGAGAACCTCCCCTTTTCCATGCTCGAGGCGCACGCCGCCGGCGTGCCGGTCGTCGCCGCGGACGTCGCCGGGGTGAGCGACCAGGTCACCGACGCCCGCCTGCGTTTCGAGCCCGGCTCCGTCGAGGGGCTCGCCGCGGCACTGGAGTTCGTCCGTCAGTCGCCCGGCGAGATCGCAACCCCGACCGTCCACACCGCCGGGGAAATGACGGACGCGACGCTGGCGGTCTACGAGCAGGCGCTGGCGCACGCTGCCGGCGGCCGCCGCGGGAAAGGCGATCCATGACACGCCCGGCGGCGAACGCGGCCGGGCTGCACCGCGGCGACGCCGAGACGCGGGTCGCCGTCATCATCCCCTGCTTCAATCACGGCGCGTACGTCCGCACCGCCGTCGCCAGCGTGTGGCGGCAGGACTGGCCGAACGTCGAGTGCGTCCTGGTTGACGACGGCTCCACCGACCGCCGGACGCTGAAGGTCATCGAGGCACTTGGCCTGGAGGGCGTTCGCGTCGTGCGCCAGGAGAACCGGGGCCTGCCCGCCGCGCGCAACGCGGGCGTGCGGGCGACGGACACGCCCGTCTTCGTCTGTCTCGACGCGGACGACCGCCTCGGTCGGAGGTTTCTCTCGCGGCTAGTGCCGAGACTCCTCGGTGATCCGGCGATCGGCTACTGCTATTCGTGGACGAAGTTCTTCGGCGCCAGGTCGGGCCGGTGGGCGTGCCCGGAGTACGACCCGAAGCGGCTGCTCCTGGAGAACCTCAGCCCCGCGACCGCCGTCGTCCGGCGGGCCGCCTTCGATCGCGTCGGCGGGTACCGCCGGGAGATGATTCACGGCTACGAGGACTGGGACCTGTGGCTTTCGTTGCTCGCCGCGGGCTACCACGGTGCATGCGTGCCCGAGACCCTCTTCTACTACCGCAAGCATCCGCCGGGACGATCGATGCTCGACCGGACACACCGGCGTCACGGGGAGATCGTGCGATCGCTCGTGGCGCGCCACCGTCGGCTGTACGCGTCGCAGTTCGGCGCCGCGGGCGACGGTGTTGCCGACATCCTCCGGTTGTTGACCATCGAGACGGAACTGAACCGCATCGAGAACTCACGACCCTGGCGGCTCGTCCAGCGGATCAATCAGGTGTGGCCGGGCGGGCGCGACCGCTGCGCGGCCGCCTCGCGGCGCGACCGGCTCGACTGCATCACGCGAAGCCTCCCCTACCGCCTCATCTCGGCCGCGAAGAAAACGCCCTTCTACGGGATCTACGCGCGGCGCGTCCACGGCCCCTCCTGGAAGCAGGACGCTCAATTGTTCGCCGACGCATCCAGCCGGTACAGTGAACCCCGGCAGTAACGGAGCTCCGCATGCCGCTCAGCAAGCAGCAGGTCAGGCAACGCATCGCCGAACTGGACTCGGACCCCGGCTGGTACCAGGACATCGACGTCGGGGACGGCATGCGAACGAAGTCGCGCGTGATCTGGGGAGAGGACCCGGACCATCCGCGCCGCCGCTGGGAGCAGATCGCCGGGGCCATCCCCGTGGACCTTTCGGGCATGAGCGTCCTCGATATCGGCTGCAACGCCGGGTACTTCGCCTTCCAGGCAAAGCAGCGCGGGGCCCGGTACGTGTGCGGCGTCGACCTGAAGCCCGGGTACATCGAGCAGGCCAGATTCTGCGCCGAGGCGAAGGACCTGGACGTCGACTTCCGGACGCTCAGCATTTACCACCTCGCCCGGCTGGACCGGCAGTTCGACCTGGTACTCTGCATCGGCCTGCTGTACCACTGCAAGTACCTCATGACCGCCCTGGAGCAGGTCGCCGCGGTCGCGCGCACGACCGTGATCGCCGAGAGCGCGATCGATCCCGGCGACAGCGACATACCGTACGTACGCTTCGTCCGCTCATCGCAGTACGGCGGCCCGGACGCCAGGGGATCGCGCCGGCTCCCCGGACACTGGCACCCCAACATGACCGCACTTGCGGAGCTGTTCCGCGAGGTCGGGTTTTCCGACGTCAGACCGCTGTTCACCGACGGCGGCCGCGGCGCGGTGATCGCGACTCGCTGACGGGCAACCGGGGTTCACGCGGAGCCGGTCGCCGCAATCCTCAGCTTGAGGCGCTTGAAGCCCACCCAGCTCATCTGCAAGAGCAGCAGCCCGTGGCGGAACCGGCTGATGTTCGTCGTGCCGTAGGTGAACGGGGACAAATCTACTTTCCGAGGCCGGACACTTGATCCCTACCTTCCGACAAAGAGCGCTTCCTGGCGATGACGTACATGATGTCGAACAGGTTCAGGTTGAAAGACCAACCCAGCAACCCATGCTTCCTGAGCCACTGGTACAGTTCAGGCCGCCCCAGGCGCAGCGCCAGCACACCATGCGCCGCGTTGTCCGCACTCCGAGAGAACCCGCACGACGATCGATAGACCGGAACGAAACCCTGGTTGCGCAGTACTCTTCTCATCGACATCCTCGAGAAATAGTGCAAGTGCGTCGGGGGGTGAATCAGGCGCCACTTTCTCCCCCGGAGCTTCGCCACGGCGCTACCGATATCACCGGTCGTCAGCGCGATGATCCCACCGTCGTTCAGGCATCTGAACGCCTTGGCCAGGAATCGATGCGGCTCCGGCAGATGCTCAAGCGTATCCCAAAGACAGATGACATCAAAGAGGCCTCCCTGGTAGTCGTGTGACAGAAAGTTGCCGCAGACTGCGCGTACCCCGACGCGCTCCCTGGCGTATGTGACAGCCCCTGCGCTGATGTCGATCCCTTCAACCCTGGCGAAGAATGGTCCGGCCACATCCAGAAAGAATCCATGGGCACAGCCGATTTCCAAGAGTGACTTGTCTTCTGCGCGGTCGACGAATCGGAGCAGCACTCTCAGCCGCCTTCGGAAATTCTGTTGCAAGACAGGCCTGTCGGCGACGTAGTCGCTGTACTCGGCGCCACTGAAGTACTCCTCCTGGTAGAGCAGTTCGAGATCCGTCGACACATAGCGTTCGAGATCGGCGTAGACGTGCGAGCACCTCGTGCATTGCAGAATGCCGTCAAATCGAACTGTGCTGTCCGGGCACTGACATACGATGCACGATTGCTGCTTGGAAGCCATCACGGACACGATCGCGCACTCTCACGGAGCGGGCGCGCGTTTGAAGATCTGCACGTCTTGAGTCCCGAACACCTTCCTGAGAGTCACACTGTTGTCGGCCCCAGGTATCTGAACGGTCACGATGTCGTCGACGTTGACTTCCCGGTACTCGTGGTCAGTGGTGTAAGGGAAGATGAAACTGAAATTGTGAGGCGTAACATGGACCGCCTTCAGCCATCTGTCGTAACGAGGAGTTCCGATCAGCACAAACCACGTCGGTTGTTGCTCACGAATGAAGGCATGGGCCGTCTTGGTCACCCGGTCCATACGCGCCTCCATGCGTTCCAACGGAGTCTTGGCGGCGGCCACCTGCTGCTCGTACTCCTCGTCGAACTGCGCTTTCGAGAGGGGCTCCACCTCACAGATACCATACGAACAGATACGATGAGAATTGTCCGGCGTTATCAAATGCGCATGGACCACCCATTCCCAGTATTCCAGGAAATCGATCAACACACCCTCCTGCGGATCTACATTCTCCTCCAGCCAGGCGCAGGCTTCGCTGAATCCGCCCGGAACACGTTGCTTGCGCAGTTCAATGGTCTTCATCACTCCGACCATCCCGACCGTACTCAAGAGCACGACGGCGAGACCCAGCACGACGTCCCGGGTCACGGCACTGGGTGGCATCCGTCGTAGCCACACCATGAAGACTCCCGCCTGAATCAGAATGAACAATGCCAAAGGAAACGTTGCCAGTCGTGCGGCTTGGTGTGTGAATCCAAGGGCCGAGGCGACAATCAGACAGCCTGATAAGGAGACGAAGCACGCCGTCAAGGCGGAGACAGTCCGTCTGATGCGACGATCCGAATCCCGCGACGGCGCGACATAGAAAGCCAACAGCGCGCAGAGAGACATCCAGAAGACGATGGGATGGATATCGGCCACCATACTCATCGATGCGTGCCCGTTCAGCGCGCCCCAAAGGCCCCGGGACGCGAACACCCACCATTCGTGTGCATTGGTGTATTGCATCGATCCAGGAAACCACAGGCGAGCCAACACGATCTTGGCGACTGTGTAGGAACACGCAATGGCACCGTATGCAGTCGCACGCCGGACGCCGAATACCGGCCACAGAAACAGGCACAAGCCTGGCAGAAGCAGCACAACTTCCGATCGGAAACACGAGGCCGCCAGGAGCAGTGAAGCGGAGATGTACAGAGACCGATGTGCTCGGCTCGTGCCGACAAGCGAGTGAACCAGGAAATACAGTGAGCCGGCAAAGATCGGCAATGCCGAACTCTCACCCGTCGAGCCGACGCTTATCTCCAGGAGCCTGCGCGAGCCCACGATCAATACCATGACCAGGAGCGCCCCTGCGCGCCCGGCGAAGAGCCGGCCCGTGAGATACATGACCACGGCGGTGAACGAGAACAGCGCGACGGAGAGTATGAGAAAGATCTTGATGTAGTCAGGTTCCACCGGGGACAAGTGGTTCGCCAGCAATGCGATCGTTGTCTTGAGGACAGGATCACCGATCGGGTGGATCGCCACCCAGTTCTCCATTGACATCACGTCGAGCAGTCCTGCCGGGCTCGCTGAATTGATGGCGGCCGCGATTCGCGCGGCTTCGTCACCATCCCACGTGATTCCGAAATCTCCGTGAAAGATGAACCACGCCCGGTGAAGAAAGACAGCAACGACACAGATGATCGCGATCCGGACATCGTGCTTCTGCAGATAGTTACTGCCTGCACTGATGACACGGCGCGCGGTCGCCAGGTCAATCAAGCCGCTGCTCCACAAGGTATCGCGGACGACGCTTCACCTCGATGACCAGCTTGCCAAGGTACTCACCGATGATTCCAAGAAAACAGAGCTGGATGCCCCCGAAAAAGTAGACGGCGACAACGATCGATGTCCACCCTGGGACGACGCTGCCGCGCATGTAGGCCCACACCGAGAACCCTGCCGCTGCGAAACTACACAGCACGACGAGCAACCCGACCGCTGACGCGAGCCGCAGAGGGACAATGGAGAAGGAGGTGACGCCCGCGATGGCAAGCGCAAACATCTTGTGCCAACTGTACTTGCTTCGACCGTTCAGCCGAGGCTCGACATCGTAACGAATACACGAGGAACGGAAGCCCAGAAGCGGCACCAGTCCGCGCAGAAACAGATTGGATTCCCTGAACTGCGCCAGCGCGGCCAGCGCATTGCGGCCCAGGAGACGGTAATCGGCGTGATCGGGAATTGTCTGGGTGCCCAGGCAACTCATCAAGCGATAGAACAGCTTGGCCGTCACCCGTCTCAGCAGCGGATCGTTCCGCTTGGCCTTGATGCCGTAAACGATCTCGTCGCCCGCAACGTATCGCTCCAGGAAACGTTCAATGATCTCGATCCTGTGCTGAAGATCCGCGTCAGTAGTAACCGAGCAGTCGCAATGTCCTTCCACGGCGAGGAGTCCGCACAGCAGCGCAGGTTGATGCCCGAAGTTCCTGGACAACTTGATGCCCTTGATCCGATCCGAGCGATCGTGATGCTGTCGAATGATGTTCCAGGAGTCATCCGTGCTGCCGTCATCGATGAACACAATATAGCTCTTGGCGTCGAGTTGTTTCCTTGCAGCGAGGTCGGCCAACAGCCCATCAAGCCTGCGAATGGTTTCTGGAAGTACATCAGCCTCGTTGAAACATGGAACAACGATGCTGAGAACAGGCGGGCTCACGGCTTCCTGGACGAGTCCGTTTTCTTGCGGCTCCCTTCCAGGAGCGTCCGGAGTTCCCATGGCGATCGGTTTCTATTGGTGGCAGGACGCACGTCCTTGGCACAGTATCTCGCGCACGACAAGATACGCGATTCTCACCGTCTTGGCGTCCAGCGGAGCGGGCTACATGAACCGCCCACCTGCCAACCCTTGCCGCGGGTTCGTTCCCAGGACGCTGCCGGGCAACCTCGAAACGTCCGCGAGCGATCGATCGGCCATCGAGGCCGGCAAGCGCTACGCGGTGTCCGATGCAGCAATCCTCAGCTTGAGGCGCTTGAAGCCCACCCAGCTCATCTGCAAGAGCAGCAGCCCGTGGCGGAACCGGCTGATGTTCGTCGTGCCGTAGGTGCGAGCGCGGTAACGGACGGGGATCTCGGCGATCTTCAAGTCGGCCCGGACGGCACCGAAGATCAGGTCGAAGTCTCCGAACGGATCGAAGTCGCCGAAGTAGCTCCGATTGGCGGCGATCGTCTCGTAGTTGCGGCGGGTGAGCACCTTGGTCCCGCACAGCGTGTCGCGCAGCCGCTGCCCGAGGATCCAGCTGAACAACAGGCTGAAGAAGCGGTTGCCGATCTTGTTGAGAAACCGCATCGCATCCTGCTCCATGGGGTAGACGAGCCGGGTGCCGTTGATGAACTCGCCCATCCCCAGCTGGATCGCCCGGAAGAACCGCGGCAGATCCTCCGGCGGCACCGTCAGGTCCGCATCGAGGATCATCAGGACGTCGCCCCGGGCCGCCGCGAACCCGCGCCGCACCGCGTCACCCTTGCCGACGCCGTCGCCCTGGTGAATGAGCGTGATGTCCATCTGCGGGTTCGCCGCGATCACCCGTTCGATCTCCGCGGCGGTGCCGTCGGTACTGTTGCCGTCGACGAAGAGCACCTCGGTGTGCGTGCCGATGGTCGGCAGTCGCTCGATCGCCTCGGCGATGTTGCCCCGTTCGTTGCGGGTCGGGATCACGACCGTGCACGACATCTGCTCGGCGCCCTCCGGCGGCCCGGCGGGACGGCCGACGACGACCTGGGTCAGCGCCAGGTACCTCAACGGCCACAACTTCCCGAGGAAACGGTTCACGACGGCGTTGAGCCCCGGCACGCGCACCGGCAGCAGCGTCTCCTCGGACCGGCAGACGACCTCGAAGCCGGCGAGGGCGAGCAGGTTGTCGAAATCCTCCGGCCCCAGCCAGTTCTGCTGCCCCGTCGGCCGGCGCAACCCCAGGAGCGACGCGGCGTGCAGCACGGGCCCCCACAGCGCATTGTGATACGTCATGACGAGCCTTGTCGCAGGGTGAGAGACCGCCCTGACGCATTCCAGGCACGCCTGGATGTCGCTCATGTCCGCCAGCGCGCTGTCGAGCAGGACGTAGTCGAACGTCCGGTCGAACCGGAAGTCCTCCGGATCGCCGGTGGCGAACTCCAGGCCGTCGTGACGGGTGCGGGCGAGGTCGATGACCCTGGCGCTCAGATCGATGCCGAGCCCGTCGGACGGCTTCACCGCCGACAGCAGGTCACCGATCCCGCACCCGACGTGCAGTACCGTGGCGCCGGGCGGCACGTGCATGCGATACAGGCGCTCCAGCTCGCTGTAGTAGTACCGGTTGCGGCGATGCCATTTCGTCAGGCTCTCGGCGAGCGACTCGCGGCGCTGGAGCCGGAGCTGCTTGTCCCGTTCATGAAGGGAACCGTGCATCGATTCGACGATGGGCGGAGCAGTCTCGGTCATGACCCTGTGGCAACCCTGTGGCAATGAAAGGCCGGGGTTTGAAGGCGTAATCGGCGTACAGTACAGTGCCGTCTTGGGACAAGCAAACGTCGACGAAGTCTCATGAGGCCGGACGCGAAGGCAACGCGCGAGCATTGGGACCGCCTGGCGGCGACGTACGATCAAGCCAAGGCGCGCAACGATGTGTACTACCGGTCGCTGAAGGATCTCTTCAACAGGGCGATCCATCCGTCGTTGCGCCGTCGTGTCCTGGAGGTCGGTTGCGGCACCGGCGGCGTGCTCGCCTCGCTCGAACCCGACGCGGGACTCGGCGTCGACATCAGCGAGAGAATGATCGAGAAGGCGCGGTCCAGGTTCGCCGGCGCGGACAATCTCTCGTTCAAGATCGTCGACGCAACCGAGGTCGCCGCGCTGGGACCGTTCGACGCGGTGATCTCCGCCGACGTCTTCGAGCACGTGCCGGACTGGCGCGCGGTGGCCCGGGCAATGGTCGGCGCCTGCCGCCCGGGCGGCGTGGTCGCGATCTCGACGCCGAATCCGGGCTGGGCGGTCCCCCTGTGGGTACTGGAGAAGACCCGTCTCAAGATGCCGGAGGGGCCGCACCTCTTCGTCGGGGCCCGGGCGATTGCCGATCTGCTCTCGGACCGGGGGTGCACGATCCAGCGCCGCACGACGCACCTGTTGCTGCCGGCGAATCTCGCCGGAGTCGGCCGGAAGGTTTCCGAATGGGCCGAAACGGCTGCCGTGCTCCGTCGATGGGGCGTCATCCAGCTCGTGGTCGCCCGGAAGAACGACGAGAACCGGGTTCCCCGATGACCCCGACGGTCGACCAACGCGCTGCCCGCGAGATCGAGCACGGCCGGATGCTCGCCGCGGGCGACACCGAGGCGATCTGGGGGTGGACGACGCCTGCCGGGCTCAGCCGGGCCCGCCGCCGCGCCGCGATGATCATCGACGGTGCGGGCCTCGCTCCGGGGGTGCGCGCGTTGGAGATCGGCTGCGGGACGGGTCTCTTCACGGAGTTCTTCGCCGGAACCGGCGCCCACATCGTCGCCGTGGACATCTCACCGGAGCTCCTGGAACACGCTCGCCGCAGGAACCTCGCCGGCGACGCGGTCCGGTTCGTCTGCGGTCGCTTCGAGGAGTGCGATCTGCCCGGCCCCTTCGACGCCATCGTCGGCTCGTCGGTGTTGCACCATCTCGACGTGCAGCGATCGGTCGCCCGGATCTTCGAGCTGCTGCGGCCCGGCGGCACCATGGCCTTCGTCGAGCCGAACATGCTCAACCCCCAGGTCTTCCTGGAACGGCGCCTGTGCCGTCTGCCGATCTTCTCGTACGTCTCCCCGGACGAGACGGCGTTCGTGCGATGGACCCTCGCTGCACTGCTCGAGAGGGCCGGCTTCACCGGCGTCACGATCCGGCCGCATGACTGGTTGCACCCGGCGACGCCGGCGACGCTCATCGGCGCGGTCCGCGCGCTCGGGGCCGCGCTGGAATGGGCGCCGCTGGTTCGCGAGTTTTCGGGATCGCACCTTATTCTTGCGCGCCGTCCGACGTGACCCGGACATCGAACTGCCGAACGGCCAACTCCCGACCGGCCCAGCACCCCGCGACGGCCAGGACCATCCAGGCGTTGAGCAGGTATCGCCAGATGTCCACGAGCATGTGCCCCACCACGGCGCAGAACAGCGCGACGCTGATGCACATCGCCAGCGCCGTGAAACCCTCACGCCGCACCGCGACGAGGGCCGCGACCGCCGCGAGCAGGACAACCGAGAGCCACCGCTGCGCGCCGAATTCGTGCCCGGGCGCCATCGGCCCGCGCGCAAGGCCCGGCACCCCGCCCGGCGTCCGCCCGTCGTTGTACGTCTCGAGCCACGCCCGTTCGCCCATCTGTTGCAGCTTCGGCGGCCGGCCCATGTACCCATCGCTGCCGTCGTGCTCCAGGAGGCCCCCCAACCACGCCTTGAGCTCCTGTCTTTCGCCGCCGATCATGGCGAAACCGGCGCTGCGAAGCGCCTCCAGCGGGTAGCTGATCCCCGCCTTGCGCAGCAGCGCCCGGGCCTCGTCGCGAAGCGTCTCGGAGGCGTCCAGCCCGGTGTGCTGCCTCGCCACTTCATAGAGGCGGGGGTAACTGCTGCCGTCAGCGAGCTCAACCTGCAGGTCGGCACGCTGCCGGTTCGCCGGTCGCAGCGTGAAGACCGAGTAGTGCGCGCCCCAGTACAGGATCCTGCCCGTGTTGACGGTCGGGAAGAACCGGCCGAACTCGCGCTTGTTGATCATGCTCGCGTGCAGAACGAACGCCAGCAGGACGACGCCCGTCATCGACATCGCCACGGCGGGCCATACGGTCCGCTGAGCGGGTGCGCCCCCGCCGGCGCCGGCACGCACGCGTGCCCGCACCACGACCACGACCCACGGCAGCGCGAAGACCGCATTGGGCAGCTTGCACATCACCATGAACAGCAACGACACCGCGGCGCACGACGACAGGAGAACGGTCGCCGCCACCCGCCGCCGCCCGGCCGGACCGTCGCCCGATCGCTCGATCAACAGGAGCGAACAGGCGTACAGGACCGCGCACGGGATCGTGACACCCTCGGTCAGCACGAAATTCGAGAAGCACACGACCGACGGCGCCGAGAGCATGTACACCAGCGGCGCGGCAAAGAGCCCCAGCAGCCGGACGCTCATCGCGATCGCCGCCACGAACAACAGTCGCTGGACGACCACGATCGTGGTCAGCGGATCGGACCCGACCAGCGCGCCCACGCCACGGCACATCGCGATGAAGATCGGGTACCCCGCATACTTGTGGCCCATCACCACGGTCCGGGAGTGCGCGATGCGGCCCGGCGACCTGTACTGGAGGCTCCTGTCCATGTAGCTCATCGAGTCGCTGGTCAGGGCGGGAAAGACGTCCAGCCGCAGGGCCCGGTACACGCCGAACACCAGCACCAGCACACCGGCGGTCACCACCAGTGCCCTGCGGCCGCGCGGGGTTCGGGCCCGTTGGACCATCGAGCGCAGCGTGTTCAAGAGGGTCACTCTCCTTCACAACCCGGCGCATGCCTCGAGCAGGGCGTCATACTCGACGCGCGGGAACACCTCCAGCTTGCCTCCCTTCGACGCGTTATAGATGCACCGACCGTGTTCCTCGAAGACGTTCTTCGCGTGCTCGTAGCACTTGCGGACCTGGTCGAGTTGGGGATCGTGCCATTTCTTGCCCTTTCCGAAATAGTCCGGGTGGAAATGGTTCGGGTCGTCATCGGTGGAGGTGATGGTCATCCCGTCGATGATCGCGCCGGCCGGAATCGCGTAGCTGAAATCCATCCCGATCAGGTACACCTCGGTGAACCCCATGTAGAACGCGAGCTGAAGGTTGATGTACGTCACGGACTGGCCGCAGTAGAGTCGTTTGGCGGCGTCGAAGGAGAAGCGCGCAGTCCGGTAGTTGGGATTGCCCGGCTCATAGAACCCCTTGTTCATCCGGAAGAACGCAACGTTGTCCGCCTGGTCGATCATGTCACGGTAGTCCGCGGGAAAGAATTTCTGCTCGACCTCGAACGCGTTGATCCGCTGGAGGTTGTCGGCGATGACATGCGAATCCTCCACGACGTAGTAGGTGGGGCGAAAGCCCGTCTCGTCCGTCTTGTAGAAGATGCCATTGACGCCGAAGGTGATCTCGTCGCGGAGGCACTCCAGATCGTGCCGGTTCAGTGACGGCCCGTTGCCGATGATGAAGCACCTGCCGCCACGATGGCGGTCCTTGAACCGGCGCAAGATGCCGGCGTCCGATGTCAAGAGCGGGCATTCTTCGCTGACGGCCACCCCGGTCGCGCGGCGGGGGACGGCGGCGTCGGCGCGGGCGAGGAGATCCTCCCGGATCTCCGGGTCGATGTCGACGTGCCGCGCCAGGATTCCCGACAGACCCGGGTCCAGCGAGGCGATCGCCGCGTCGAAGCCGGCGGTGTCCCTCTGCTCGTGACAGGCTGCCGCGCGACGGCAGGTCTCGCGCGCCTCGACGAGCATCCGCCGGTAGTGCTCGGGAGACTCGCGAAGCCGCGGCGGGCCGGCGGCACCCGCCAGTTGCCCTTGCGGCGGAGCCTCGAGGCAATCGGTGAACTCCCCGCGGTCGTCGGGATCACCGTCACGCACCACTCCATGTTCGCCGGTGGTGTACAGGACCATCCCTTGTCGCAACACGCGCACCCACAGGTCGGGATCGAACGCGTCGTCGCCCAGGCCGGCATCGAACCCGCCGATGCTTCGCAGCATCCGGGTGCTCGCCAGGATCGTCCCCACCGAGACCGGGAAGTCGCCTGGCGGCGTGAGCAAGTCGATCCATTCGGTGCCTCGACGCACCCGTGCCGGGCGTCGCACCCCGCGCGTTCGCCGCTCGCACGCGACTCCTGCAAGGAGCCCGTCATCCTTGAAGCGGTACAGGATGAGACGCGACCAGATCGAGGTCGGCGTCAACCGCTCGCCGGGGGCGAGGAACGTCACCAGTTCGCCTTGGGCGTCGTGCAGGCCGATGTTCGACAGGTCGGCGAGCGTGCCGGCGCCGTTGCCGTCACCACCGATCATGCGGAACCGGGAATCACCGGCGACGGCGTCCAGGACGTGCCGGGGCGAATCGCCGCTGCCGTCATCGACGACGAGGCACTCGATGTGGCGATACTGCTGATCGCGGACGCTCTGCAGACACTCGGCGAGGCCGCGGTCATCGCCGGACCGCACGACCACGACCGAAACCAGAGGCCGCCGCCGACTACTGACGACCCGGAACACGACCCGGCCGAGAACCCCCCGGACCGATGGAGGCAGCCTCCAGTAGAGTCGCTTCAGTCCGCCTCTGGGCAGGCGTGGGCGGAACTGACCGGCGCGCCGGGCGAGACGCGCCCTCGCCGAGTTCGCGATGCGGTTTGGATCGGCGAGGCCGAGCAGGCCGCCGACATAGGCCCGTAACAGCCAACGGCTCCGGCGGCCTGCGCGGATTCTCAGCGCCCGGAACCCCCTGCCACGCACGATCCGTGACGACTCGACGATCAACAGCGTGCACCGATTGACCACCCCGGCAACGGTCCCCAGGTGCTTGCGGCCCAGCAGCCGCTGCGACTTGCCCCTGATGCCGAACAGCAGGACCAGGTCCCGTTGCTCGTTCCGCCGGCAGATGTCGTGGATGACGGCCACGGACGGGACCAGGTAGTTGCGATACCCCGCCCGAAGCGCCCGGATGCAGAAGTCCGCGTCCTCGTAGCCGAACGGATTGAAGGCATCGTCGAAGCCGCCGAGCTTCCGCGCCAGCGACGCGCCGTAGCAATGCAGGCCGCCCGGAAGCGTGTCGACGGGGACCGGCCCCGTTGCATCCATGACACGGCGCCGGGTTGCCGCATCGTCGATCAGGAACGTCGGCGGCGACGGGCGGCGGTTGGTTCCCAGGTAGTGCCGCCGCCAGCCACGTATCCCCAGGTGATACAGCACCTCCGGGCCGCGCCGGGGGAGGTGTTCCTGGAGCCATCGCCGCAGCACGGCGGGATCGAAACAGAACGGCTCCCCGCAGCCGCCCCGGGCGATGGCCGCGCGGACGCGGGCGTAGTCGTCCTGCCAGATCTCGCGGCACGCGTTGGCATCGATGACGGCCGCGGCGATGACGCCGACGGGCCCGGACCGCGAGAGGGTCTCCAGGGCATCGACCATCGACCGCAGGTACCCCCGCGGCGGCATGAGATCCGGGTCGTAGGACACCAGGACGTCGGCGTTCCACTCCAGGCATGCGCGAAGAAGGACGTTGCGGCCGCCGGCGACACCGAGGTTGGCCCCGGCGCACCGGAACGTGATGTCGGGCTGCGCTTCGAAGTAGCGGGCAATGTCCGCATCCAGCCGATCGTTCAGCAGGACGAACAGCCGCGTGGTCGCGCCGAGCTCGCCGGCAATGGACGACAGCGAGACCCGGGCCGACTCGAACTCGTCGCGCCTGAGCAGGGTGTAGACGGCGACTCTGGATGTTCGTCTGGCTGGTTCCATCGGGCTCGACGGGAAAGCCGCCATTGTACGGCAGGCGTCGGACGCCGGAGAACCCGGGGGCGCGGGGGGCGCGGGTTCAGATCCTGCGGAAGACCGCCGTGCGCGAGGCGGTCCCGACGCATTCGAACAGGGGCGAGGCGGACAACACCTCCTCCACGAATCGGGTCACCCCCGGCCACTCGGGCGCGCCGTAGTCGTCCAGCACGAGGTACCCGCGCGGTTGGATCATCGGCGCGTATCGTTCGAAATCCGCCGTGACGCCTTCGAATGAGTGATCCCCGTCGATCAGGACGAAGTTGAAGGTCCGGCCGGACACCTGCCGGCCCACCGCATCGTCCGCGGAGTATCCCTGGATCACCGTGTACTGCTCCGGCGGTACGCCGAGTCGATCCAGGTTGCGCTGAAGGAGCCTCCGGCTGACGGGCAGTCTCGTCATCGGATCGAGCTCATCCGGCGCGTAGTACCCCTCGAAGGGATCGATCAGCGTCATGTGGGCGCGCTCGAAGAAGGGACCGACCGCCTCCAGGATCACCATGGCGCTGATCCCGAAGAGCACGCCGATCTCCAGCCCGTTGAATTCGCGCCCGGTGACACTGCGGGCCACCACGGCCCGGAGCAGCCCGTCATACATGTGCGAGGCGAGCCGGCCCGCGACGGCAGCCTCGATCTGGAGCAGCTTGCGCTCCAGGTAGCGCAGGTACGGGGGTTCCAGCGTCACACCGAGACGCTCCGACCATACCGAACAGAGCTCTGCCTCGGTCTCCTGGTCGAGACGGCGGCTGAAACCGATGTACTGCTCACCGCGCAAGGCCCCGACATCGCCGCGCACGACCGTGACATCGCCGTGCAGTGCCGTCACATCGCCGCGCAGTGCCGTGACATCACCGCGCAAGGCCCCGACGTCGTCGGCCAGCAACGGGCGCGCTGCCGCGGCGGCCTCGGCGGTCGCTGCGAGCGACGCTGTCCTGTCGTCGAGAGCGGTCGAGCGATCGCCCAACTGTCGAACGGACCGGGCCACGGCACCGACGCACACCGCCAGCAGCAGGACCGACCCGATCGTTGCCGCGGCGGCGCCCCACAGACTCGACGCACCGTAGATCGCCGACAGCACCGCCACGACCAGTACGGCGAGCAGCACCCGGCGGCCGGTGCGCCCGCTGTCGCCGGGATGGAAGAAGTTGCCACGCAAGTCGATGCCACCGACAACGGCCGGGAATCAGCCGGCCGGCGCCCACGGGTCGGCATCATGATATCGCCAAACGTACTCGTGCCCAATGATCCCCGGTCGCTTCTGCTCGTACCACGAACGGCGGACGCTGCTCTCGTCGACAAGTGAGAAGTACACGACGCCGTGTTGCCGCTCGATGAGCTTCCGGAACGGCCGGCCCATGCTGATCGAGATGCGATACAGGTTCGCCTCGAGCAGTCCCCCCGGGACTTCGAACTCGGCCGTGTAGCCGCCCGGACTCCTCTCGGCGAGGCGGCCCGGTTCGCAGTCGGCGTCGCCGGAGCCGAGCACCGTCAGCCCGTCCGCCGTCTCGACACGACAGAAGACGTGCACCCCCGTCACCGGCTCATTGATGTCGTAGCCGATCCGCACGCGGAACGGCCGGCTGAACTCAACCTGTTCCGCCACGTGCCCGTGCTCGTCCAGGATCGTGACCGCGCGCAGCACCATTGCCTGCGAGGGGTTCGGCGCCATCTCGGCGTGCCCCTTTGCCATCGGCCGTTCCAGTTCAACCTGTTGCTCGATGTATTCCTGCACGACTTTCGCGGTCGCTCCCATGCGATCGATGCGCCCTTTCTCCAGTTGCATCGTCCAGTTACAGAGATCGGCCACCGCCCGCTGGTTGTGGCTTACGAACAGCACCGTCCGGCCGCTCTCAATGAGCTGTTTCATTCTCTGGGTCGACCGCTGGCGGAACGACTCGTCACCGACGCCCATGATCTCGTCGATCAGAAGGATCTCCGGCTCCAGCGTGACCATGATCGAGAACGCCAGCCTCATCCGCATGCCGCTGGAGTAGTGCTTGACCGGTTCGTCCAGGAACCGCTCGATCCCGGAGAAGCCCACGATCTCGTCGAACTTCCTGCGGATCTCGGCGCGGCGCATGCCCAGGATCACGCCGCTGAGCAGGACGTTCTCCCGGCCGGTGAGCTCGGGATGGAAGCCCACGCCGAAGTCCAGCATCGAGCCGATCCGCCCGCGCACGGCAAGTCGGCCGGCCGTCGGTCGCGTGAGCCGGGCGATGATCTTCAACAGGGTGCTCTTCCCGGCGCCGTTGGCACCCACGATGCCGACCGCCTCCCCCGGATTGACCTCGAAACTGACGTCGCGGAGCGCCCAGATCGTGTCCCGGGTGCGTTGCTGCGTGAAGACTCGTTTCATCGCACCCACCAGCCTCGACGCGAGCACGTGGTCACCGCCGCGCTTCGCCTCCAGGCGATAGCTCTTGCCCAGTTTCTCGACGGTGATGATGGGCTGGCTCATGACAACGACCCGACGGTCAGATGAAGTCGGTGACCGTCTCCTCATGGCTCCGGAAGATGAGCACGCCACCGACGAGAAGCGCCGCGGTCACCGCCGTCGAAATCCCGATCATCACCACCGTCGGCGGCGGCGTGCCGAGCAGTGCCGAGCGGAAGCCGCCGCAGACCGTGACCATCGGGTTCACCGCGTACAGTGGGCGCCACGCCTCCGGCACCAGCTCCACGGGATAGATGATCGGCGAGCTGAAGAACCACAATCGCATGAGCACGGGCATGAAGTGGCGCACGTCACGGTACAGCCCGTTCAGGACGCTGGCGGCCAGGCCGACGCCGATGGCGCCGGCCATCGCCAGGAGAAAATACGCCGGCAGCAGCAGTATCGCGGTCCCCGGCACGATCCGGTAGATCAACAGCATGGCCAGGAGGATCAGCAGGCCGAAGAAGAGGTCCACCAGCGGGCTGATGACGTTGGCAACCGGCAGAACCTGGCGCGGGAAATAGACCCTGGACACCAGGGCACCGCTGGAGATCAGTGCGTTGGAGGCACGACTGACGGACGAGTCGAAGTACCCCCAGATCAACAGCGCCGCGAAGAGGAACACCGGATACGGCACGCCCTCGGTTCCCATGCGCCCCAGCACGCCGAAGAACAGCGAGTAAATGATGATGGTCAACAGGGGCGTGATGAACGCCCACAGGATGCCGAGCGTCGTTGCCCGGTAGCGGACCTTGATGTCTCGGACGACCAGCATGAACAGCAGTTCGCGCGCCGCCCATATCTCCGCGAAGCATCGAACAACGTGAGCCGGGCTCTCCGAGATCACGCGGCGCCGCCGATCGGCATCCACCTCGTAGCCGACGCCGGCCGGCACCACGGACACGACGCCGGTGGAATCGACGGTCCTCGTCGGCCCGGGGGATGGCGATCGCTCGCTCATCGTCTGCTGCGCGGTGCCGTGGTCACAGTTCGCGTACGGCGTCGCGCACCGGCGGCGCCAGGTCCGGGTCGTCGTTGCTTTGAGACCCCAGCACGATCGCCCGCGCGGTCGGATGCCGTCGCAGGCCGTCGACGGTGTACTTGCAGTACAGAGAATCCGGCGCGATGGCGAGGGCCGGCGACCCGTGGAACTCGCCGGTGATGTTGCGGCGCTTCCACGCATCTTCGCAGACGGTTCTCATCTTGCGCATCTGGTGGCGACTCTGCTGGACGCTGATCGAGTCGGGGTGAATCCGGTACCGCAGGACGCACGCGCCCAGGTTGTCGAGCCGTCCGACCTCACCCAGCCGCAGCCACAGATCGAGGTCCTCGGCGGGGTATGTCTCAGCGCGGTATCCCCCGACGCGTCTGGCCGCTTCGGTCCGGTACATCGCGGATGGATGGCAGATGGGGATTCTTCCCTGCAGCGCCTCGCGTTGAACCGCGTCATCGCCGCGAACCGGCGGCGGGCGATGGAGCCGGCGGTCGGCCTCGTCCATCAACTCGATCCCGCCACCGAGGCACACGACGTCCGGGTGGCCCAGGAGATAGTCGACCTGCAGATCGAACCGGTGCGGCAGGGCGATGTCGTCCGCATCCATGCGGGCGATGAGCTCGCCGCGCGCGAGGGCGAGCAATTCGTTGAGCGTCGCCACCAGCCCGAGGTTCTCGCGGCTTCGCAACCGGATGCGGTCGTCCGCGGCGGCAAACCGCTGCAGTTCGGCGAGCGACTCGTCGGTGGAACCATCATCGATCACGATCAGCTCGAAGTCACGGAACCGTTGATCGAGAATGCTCTGGACGGCGGGCCGGAGATACCGCCCGGCGTTGAACACGGGGAGCAGGACCGATACGCTCGGCACGTTCGCGCCTGACAACAGTCTTCTCCTGGGAACGAGTCGGCTGACTTGTGAAACCCCGCCGGATCCTGCCGTGGAATCCAAGGGGGCGTAGAGTATAGCTTCGCTGACCGCTGGTTGCCTGTGCCGCCGGGATCATGACCGTGACACTTCAGACGCCGGGTACAACGCCGCGGATCGTCGCCCTGGTGCCGATGCGGCACTCGAGCGAGCGCGTGCCGGGAAAGAACTTCCGGCCCCTGGCCGGGCGCCCTCTCTACCACCACATCGTCACCTCACTGCTCGGGTCCGATCGCATCGACACCGTCCTGATCGATACCGACAGCCCGGTGATACGCGAGGACTGCGCCGCGGCGTTTCCAGGGGTACGCCTCGTCGAACGCCCCGGACACCTTCGGGGCGGCAACGTGCCGATGAACGAGGTCCTGCTGCACGATGTCGATCAGATCGAGGCGGACTTCTTTCTCCAGACTCACAGCACCAATCCCCTGCTGAAGACGGCGACGATCGATTCCGCCGTCGACACGATGCTCGCCGGCGCCGCCCGGCACGACTCCCTGTTCGGCGTCACCCGCTGGCACACGCGCCTGTACGACGCCGAGGGCCGGCCCCTGAACCACGACCCGTCGGAGCTTCTGCGAACACAGGACCTGCCGCCGGTGTTCGAGGAGAACTCGAACATCTACATCTTCACGGCCGCGAGCCTGCGACGGCATCGCAGCCGGATCGGCACGTCACCGATCCGCTTCGAGATCGACCGCCTGGAGGCCGTCGACATCGACGACGAGGCAGCGTTCCGCCTCGCCGAGATGCTCCTGAATGCCGGCGCGGCGCCGGCGGAGCTCTGAGCCGGACGGCGCGCCCGTTGGTGTTGCCCGCCGGGGCGGCGAGTGATACCGTTGCGTCCGGCCGCCCGGCGCGGCCCATGAGAACGTGCTCCAAGACAGAGGACCCCCAAGCCGATGCGATGGAAAGTCCTGGTGACGGCTCCGCGAATGCTCCGCGACATGCCCCGGCTCCGGCCGGACCTCGACGCGCTTGGCTGGGAGCTCGTGTTGCCCGACGTCCGGCAACAGCTTGACGAGCAGCAACTGCTGGAGGTGGTCGGCGACATCGACGCCGCGATCTGCGGCGACGATGCGTACACCGCCCGCGTCATGGATGCCGCCCCGAAGCTCAAGGCCATCTGCAAGTGGGGCACGGGCATCGATGAGATCGACGTCGAGGCGGCACGCGAGCGCGGCATCCACGTGCGCAACGTCCCGGACGCGTTCAGCGTGCCGGTGGCGGACACCGTGCTGGCCTTCATGCTCAGCTTCGCGCGCAGGCTCCCCTGGCTCGATCGCGCGATCAAGCAGGGCGGCTGGGAGTACATCGACGGCGTCTCGCTGGCCGAATGCACGCTGGGGGTCGTGGGCTGCGGCAACGTCGGCCGGACCGTGCTGCGCCGGGCGAGGGCGTTCGGCATGCGGTGCCTCGGCAACGACCCGCTGCCGATGCCGCCGCAACTGATCGACGAGACGTCCGTGGAGATGGTCGAACTCGACGAACTGCTCGCCGGGGCGGACTTCGTGAGCCTCAACTGCGACCTCAACCCGACGAGCCACCACCTGGTCGGCCGCCGCGAACTGAAGCTCATGAAGCCCGGCGCCGTGCTGATCAATACCGCCCGCGGCCCGATCGTGGATGAACCGGCACTCGTCGAGGCGCTGGAGTCCGGGGAGATCAACGGCGCCGGGCTCGACGTCTTCGAGGTCGAGCCGTTGCCGATCGACAGCCCGCTCAGAACGATGGACCGTGTCATACTCTGCCCCCACATGGCCAACAGCAGCCCCCGCGCGTGCCGGAACGTGCACCGGCAGGTGATTCAAAACGTCCAGGAACTGCTGGCGCAGTGCGAGACCGCGGCGGCGGCCGGCGGGAGGCGGTGATGTCCGAGAGGATCGCGCTGATCACCGGCGTGGCCGGCGGCATCGGCAGCGCGACCGCGCGGGTGTTCCAGGCGAAGGGCTGGAAAGTGCTGGGCGTGGATCGCCGGCCGGAGGACGAGCCCATCGCCGACCACTTCATCGAGGCGGACATCTCCGATCCCGATTCGCCGCAGCGGATCTTCGCGGAGCTGGGGGAGGTGTACGGGCGGCTCGACGCCCTGGTCAACAACGCGGCCATCCAGGTGTGCAAGCCGGTGATCGAGACGACGCCGGAGGAATGGGACCTGGTCATGGCCTCCAACCTCCGCTCGGTCTTCCTGAGCATGCGCTACGCGCACCCGTTTCTGAAGGACTCCAGGGGCGCGATCATCAACGTCAGCTCGGTGCACGCCGTGGCCACGAGCCCGAACATCGCGTCGTATGCGGCGAGCAAGGGGGCGCTGCTCGCCTTCACGCGGGCAACGGCCCTGGAGTTCGGGCCCGACGGCATCCGCGTCAACACCGTCCTTCCGGGGGCGATCGACACGGCGATGCTTCACGAAGGGCTTTCTCGCGGACACGTCGAAGGTGAGAGCATCGACGCGCTGCTGCGCGGTCTCGGCGCCCGCCACGTCATGGGCAGGGTCGGCCGCCCCGAAGAGGTGGGCCGTGTCATCTGCTTCCTCGCCGATTCGGAGGAATCGTCTTTCGTCACCGGGCAGGCGATCGTCGTGGACGGCGGTGCGCTGGCACGCCTGAGCACGGAGTGAGCGGCACCGCGTGAAGAGCACCGAGGTTGAGCCCGTCGTCGACCGGACGTTCGAGCTGGGCGAGAACCCGCTCTGGTTCGACGAGCGCGGCGTCTACCTCTGGACGGACATCACCGCCGGTCGCCTCTGGGAGTACGACCGCGGCACCGGGGCCGTGCGATGCCGGTACCAGGGACCGCCGGTCGGCGGGTTCACCATCCAGCACGACGGGTCGCTGCTGCTGTTCCGGGTCGACGACATCGCCGTGCTCGATCCCGGCGACGGCGTCCGTGTCATCGCGCCGCTTGAAGATGATCGGGCGGTGCGTTTCAACGACGTCATCGCGGCGCCGGACGGAAGCGTCCTGGCGGGGACCATCGGGCGCGACGACTCTTCCGGCGGCGTGTATCACCTGGCCCGCGACGGCACGCTGCGACCACTGTTTCACCGCACGGGGATCTCCAACGGGATGGGCTTCTCGCCCGACCTGCGCACGCTCTATTGGACCTGCTCGACCACTCGCGAAATCTGGCGATTCGACTACGACGCCCGGGAGGGTCTCGTGGACGTGGCGAGCGCGGCGCGGATCTTCCGGGGCGACCGGAGCGATCCCGGCGGCGCCGTGCCGGACGGCCTCACCGTCGATGCCGCCGGGGACCTCTGGTCGGCGCGGTGGGAAGGCTCCTGCGTCGTACGGCACGCGGCAGACGGGCGCGTGCTCGGCCGGGTCGGCGTCCCGACGCCGAAGGTGACGTCCGTCACGTTCGGAGGACCGGACCTCGACGAATTGCTGATCACGACCTCCGGGGGGCCCGTCTACCGGTGCCACCCCGGCGCCCGCGGCCGCCGCGAGTTCAGGTCGGCGATCGAGTGACGCCACGATGCCACACGGCAGGTGGCCACTAATATGTAGCACAGACTACTGATTGGTGCATCCCAGTGTGGCTATTTCGGCTATTCCAATGAGAATATGGGGTGAAGGCTTGACTCCAATGTAGCACAAGCTACCTTCCAGTACTCGACATGGCCCGCACCTGGACCCAAACACGGCCCAACCGGCCCGGACGCGCCTTTCGCAAGGTACGGACGGACCACGCCGCCGAGACCGCCCAGGACTACGTCGAGGCGGTCTCGGACATCGTCCACCGCAACGGGGTGTGCCGCGTCAAGGATCTCTCGGAGCACATGGGCGTGTCCCACGTCACGGTCAGCCGGATCGTCGCCCGACTGCTTGACGAGCAACTCGTCGAGACCGAGCCCTACCGCCCCATAAGGCTCACGGCCAGGGGGGAGCAACTGGCGGCCGCCAGCCGCCGGCGCCACGACATCGTCTTTCGTTTCCTGCTGTCGCTGGGCGTGCCCGGGCACGAGGCCGGCCCGGACGCCGAGGGGATCGAGCACCACGTCGGTGACGCCACGCTGCACCGAATGGCGGAGCACGTCGCCGGCTGCGAAGAGACGGGAGCCGCCCGGTGAGCCTGCTCGGCTGGTGGACACGGCACCGCCGGGCGCGGCAGCGGGTCCTCTTCGAGCGCTTCCCATGCGATCAGATCGGCGTCGGTACCTCCGCGAACGCTGCGAGCGGTCG
Source organism: Planctomycetota bacterium (assembly GCA_022562915.1). Taxonomy (GTDB): domain Bacteria; phylum Planctomycetota; class Phycisphaerae; order Phycisphaerales; family SM1A02; genus JADFOJ01. Next base: position 35,454 of record JADFOJ010000031.1, read on the forward strand.
CGAGCATCGCGATCGCCTCCAACAGGTTCGTCTTCCCGAGGGCGTTGGCGCTGGTGATCAGGTGCAGGCCGGGCGGGAGATCAAGCTCCAGCCGTCGAAAGGTGCGGAAGTTGGTGAGCGCGAGATGCGCCAGGTACATGGTGCGGAATTATCGCACCCTTCAGCCGAAGGACCGCGGCTCCGCGCCCGCCTCCGCCGCCCGCTCCGCGACCTGCGCGGTCTCCCGCTCCGTCAGCGCCGCGAGCTCCACGCAGAAGCGCGAACCGCCGCCCGTCGCCTCTTCCACCCAGATACGGCCGTTCTGGAGTTCCATGAAGCGTCGCGCGACGGCCAGCCCCAGCCCCCAGC
>JADFOJ010000153.1 GCA_022562915.1 Planctomycetota bacterium
GGCTCCTTTCCGACCCCATCCATGGGCCGGACCGGACCGTATTCACTTCAACGCAAAAGCGCAACCTAACAAGCGCCGAACGCGCTACGCGTTCGCTGAACTCGCTCTAGGTTCGATCGGGCAACGCCGGTTTTGGACGTTACGCGAAGGCCGCACGAGCGACTCCAGGGAAGGAACCCCGGATTGCGGAGGACCCGATCATGAAGACCAGAACAGTGAACCTGCTTTCCGGACTCGGCACGTGTCTCATCCTCGCCGGCCCTGCGCCCGCGACATTTACCGGTATCAGCGTCGAGGCAACGCCGAACGAGTTCGGAATCCTCACGTGCCGCGTGTACGCCGAGTTCTCGAACCCCGACGACCGTCTGCTCGGTGTGTATGGCATGCCGGAGGCGCCCCTTGAGATCGAGGTCACCGGGGGCAGCTTCTACCAGCACCCCTTTGGAAGCGACGGGCCGCCGAGCCACTCGTTGATCGAAACCTTCCCATCTCTGGCGTTCGACACGTTCGTCGCGATCGGCCTCAGCGAAACCGACGGGAACGACTTCATGACCATCACGCCCGGGTGGCCGGGGTTCGGTCCCGGCAGCCTCCACCTCACGGACAATGGCTGGTTCGTCACGCCCGATCAACCCCAGGCGGTGCCGGATGCCGGCGGCCGGGTGCTCCTGGGACAGTTCAGCACGACCGATGGAAGTTCGTTCTTCGGGCGCTTCCTGATTCAGGCGCTCTCCAACGGCGCGCCGATCCTCGCGTTCGTGGGTTTCTGCCATCCGGCGAGCGCGCCGTGCTTCGACGGTGATCTCAACCTGGACAACGTCGTCGGCATCGAGGACTTCCTGATCCTGCTCGGCTGCTGGGGACCCGTCGACGACGGCGACCCGGGGTGCGTGTACGCCGACGCTCAGGGCAACGCCGACGGCGATGTGGGGATCGTGGACTTCCTGGCGCTACTCAGCCACTGGACCATCTTCACCGACGTACCCACCGGCGATGAGGTTGACGCGGACCTCAATGACGATGGCGTCGTGGACGTCCTGGACTTGCTCCTCTGGCTCGCCTGCAAGGGATCCGTCTCGCGGGAGTGCCTGATGATTGCCGACCTCGATGGCGACGGCTTCATCGGCGTCAACGACCTGGTCCTGCTGATCACGAACTGGGGATGAGTCGATCGTCGTTGGCTCGTGGTGCCCGGCGTCGCGTACCGTGCCGAGTTCATCGCCCCGGCTCGGCCAGGCACGCGTCGAGATCGCGCCGCACCCGCGCGAGGTCGCTGTGATCCGCCGGCAGGACGACGATCCATATGTCGATCGACCGTTGCAGCGGTGCAACGGCGGCGGACGGGTCCCCGGACGCGAGCAGCAGCCTGCCCTCCCGGGCCAGGGCGCCGGCGAGTCGTGGATGGTCGGCACCGAGCGTCTGCCCGTAGACGACGGCCGCCCGGCGGGTCAGTTCCAGGGCCGCGTCGAGGCGGCCCTCGTCGGCGTGAAGGTCGGCAAGACCCTCCAGCACCTTCGCCCGGTCCGGGTGAAGCTCGCCGACCGTCTGGTCGTGGATGTGCAGCGCGGCATCGAACGCGTTCCGGGCACCGGCATGATCACCGCGCGCGTGCAGCACCCGGCCAAGCACCAGCAGGCTCGCGGCGACGGCGGGGTGGGGCCCGTCGTGGATCCTGCGGTACGCCTCCAGTGACGCCCGGCACAGCACCTCGGCCTGCTCGTGCTGTCCGAGCTCCAGCAGCGTCGCCGCGAGGTTCGTGCGGATCATCTGCGTGTCGGGGTGGTCGGCGCCGAGCCGCTGCACGCTGTTCAGGAGGATCTCGCGATAGGTTGCCTCGGCCGAGGCGTAGTCACCCAGGTCCGCCGCCAGCAGCGCGAGGCTGTTGCGCGCGTGCGCGACGCTCGGGTGGGTCTCGCCGTACAGCCGCAGCCAGGCATCGAGCGCTTCGCCGTAGAGCGCCCGCGCCTCGGGCCACCTCCCCCGGCGGCGCAGCACCGTCGCGAGGTTGTACGTGT
>JADFOJ010000032.1 GCA_022562915.1 Planctomycetota bacterium
CCGGGCGAAATCGCCCGGCGCTTTTTTCGCGCCAGTCGTTTGCCGTGACAGCACAGCGAAAATCGCCGGGGTCGGCCTGACGATAGTCGGACTGAAATCAAGGACATTTGAGTCGGACGGGGCCTGGCAGCGACAGCAGGCGCATCTCCCGATGGGTGCCATTTCCTAGACGGTTCACCAACCATGACTGCACTAAGTCACAGCAGGTTGTTTACGTTTATTACATATTTATCGTGCATTGCACACGCCTATTCTGGCCTGTAGAGCACCTGCCCGAATTGCATCACGCAACAAGGGAAGTGACGGGACATACAGGGCAGGTCCAAAGAATCGCCCTGGGGGGTATAAATGAGTATTCGATTCATAACAGGTTCGATACAGGCGAAGTTGATTCGTTCCAGCGGCGACTTGCTGAGGGCAAACGCAGATTGCGTGCCGACCCACCAAGCGGCGCCAACTGCCGTCGACTGCTTGATAAAATCACGGCGAGTAGTCTCGTGACTCATGGAGAAGCTCCTGCAATTCCAATTCTAGGCGATGAAAACCGAAGCGCCGCTACGGCCGGCGACCAAAGAGCCTTGTCGTCCCATCATACCACAACAACGAGCTGCGCCCAGAAGGTGCCGTAGCCGGGCCACTGCACCCATTCGTTTGACCACCCGCCCTCGGCGTCGGAGGTGAACGCCGCGACGCGGCCGAGCCCCGCCTGCCAATGCGCCAGCAGCGGCTCACCGTCGGGGTGGGTCATCTCCACGGTGACGGTCGGATCGGTTCGGGCCGTCGTGATCACGAGACCGCCGAGGGGCGGCGCGCCCTGGAGCCCGATGGTCAGCGTCGAGCCGGTCGGCCGGACGACCGGGACGAACGGCGATTCCTTGAGCAGCGGCGTGTTGATCACCTGCACGGAATCCACCAGCACTCGGGGCAGCGAGCGCGGATTGCGCACGGCGTGGAACGTGCCGCCGCCGAGCTCGGCGATGTGCTTGAGCGTCTCGTGGTCCGCGTCGTCACCGACTGCGATCGTGGTGATCCGTATGCCGTCGGCGACCATCGCGTTGACGAGGTCGTCGAACTCGGTCGTGTGCGAGCGGCCGTCGCTCAGGCATACGACGAGCTTCTTCTTCGCGTCGATGCCGCGGAGCATGCGGTGTGCCGCCTGCAGCGCCGGCTCCAGGTTGGTGCCGCCGTCGGAGGTGATCGCGCGGATCCGTTCGGTGATCCGCCGCGGGTCGTCGTTGCGCTGCAGTTCGACGTGCACGTGCGCGAAGAAGTCGAAGGTCACCACGCCGACAAGAGTCTCCCGCCGCAGTGACTCGATCGCCAGTGCGGCGGCCTCGTTGGCGATCCGTTGCTGGGTGGTCCGCGTGCCGGCGACGTGCTGGTTCATGGAGCCGGACTTATCGAGCACGAGCACCAGGGCGGCGCCGGCCAGCCTCAGTTCCTTCGGCGGGTCGAGCTCCAGCGGCAGGATCTTCTCGACGTCGGTGCCGTTCCAGCCGCCCGCTCCGAAGCCCTGCTCGCCGCCGACCATGATGAGTCCGCCGCCGAGGTCGTGTACGTACCGGCTCAGGAGGGTCTGCTGGAGGCCGCTGAACTCGAAGGCCGCGACGTTGTCGAGGATGATCAGGTCGTATCGCTGCAACGACAGCAGGTCCTCACCGAGTGCCTGGGGCGGGCGGACCTGCACGGGGATGTCCGCCTGCCGAAGCGCCCCGGCCAGCGGGTTCAGTGCCTCGATGCCGTTTCGATCGAGCACGAGCACCGTGCCGCGACCCGGCGTGGCCGTGAACGACTCGGCGCGGTTGTTGACGGCCAGCGCGTCGGCGCGCGGGTCATCCGCCTCGAACGTCGCCTCGAACCTGTGAATGGTCGTCTCGCCGAGGATCACCTGGGCGAGTTGCACCGACCGTCCTGCCGGGACGTGGATTTTTCTCGACGAACCTGCCGCCGCGCCGTTGATGTCGACGGGCTGCCCTTCGCAGCGCAGGTGCAGTGTGCCGCCGATCGGGGCCGTGGCCTCCAGCACGATACGAACCGAGACCGTCTGGCCGGGCCTTGCCGTCGGCGGTGATTCCACCCGGACCACCTGGACGTCGCCGGTGACCTCGTAGGCGATCGGGACGACGTCGATGGGGACCGCGGCGTGGATCGCGTGGCCCGAGTCAGCCCGGCCGGCAACGCCCGCCGCGGCTTCGCGGGCGGCGTCCAGAGCGTCGCCCGCGGTCTGGTTGCCGTCGCTGACCAGCACGATGCGACGGGCGGTGTCGGCGGGGAACATGGCCAGGGCCAGGCGTATGGCGCCGGCGATGTTCGTGCCGTCGGCAATGCTCACGTCGAGGTTGTCATCGACGTATTCGCCGCGGACGGGAACGGAGATCACCGTTGCCTCGCCGTCGAAGACGATGAGACCGAACCGGTCGTCGGCCGCGCGGGTCTGCGTCGCCTGCCGGAACCACCGTCGCAGGTACTCGACGGTGGATGGACGCCCCAGGTCGGGCACTGGCGGGAGCTGCGCGAACTGCTTCACCGAGCCGCTGAGATCGAGCACGCCGATGACGGTCAGGTCGTTGTGCTCGCGAACGGTGCGCGGACCGGCCAGCATGACGACCAGGCTCAGCAGCACGACGCTCCGCAACGACACGACCACCGTGCGGCGAAGCCGGTCCATCGTCGCCAGCCATCGCCAGCTGAACACGGCCAGCGCGGCCACGGCGAGCCCCAGCAACAGTATCGCGGGCTGATCGAATCGGAGACTCATGGTCCCTCGCCGTCGGTGGCGGCATCGGGCATGCTCGGCGGGCCTGGTGGCGGTGCGGGCTTCACGGTGTCGTCCAGGTGGCGGAAGTACCGCTGAATGAACTGGTGGTACCGCGACGGCACGATGGATTTCTCAACAGCCTGCTCCGCCGCCCGACGGGCCCGCTGCACCGTGTCCCGGCCGCCGGTTCGCGGCGCGGCGCCGGGTTCGACCGGTGTATCGGTGAGCCATCGGGCGATGACCTGGTCCGCGATGTCGTCGCCACGCAGGTCGACGTCCTCGAACGCGGTGATCGGGAGCGGTTGCCGCGGCGTACGCGGCACTGTGTCCTGTCCCGCCTCGGGCCCGGGGTCGTCGTGGTCCGCGCCGTCGCGTTGAGCGCCCTGCATCCATTGCTCGAGCAACTGCTGCTTCTGCCGGTCGGTCATGGTGTCGGCGAGCGCGCGCGCGGCGTCGCGCAGTCGCCGGCTGTCCGCCTGCCTGGCCTCGGACCGGCGTTGCGCGTCCTGGAGCTGCCGCAGCACGTCACTGACCGAGCGGGAGTTGCCTTCGGCGCCGTCGCCGTCGCCGTCGCCAGGCCGTGGGCGTGGCGTCTGCTGCTGCTGGTCCTGCTGCTGCGACTGGTTCTGCTGTTGCGTCTGGTCCTGCTGTTGCGGCTGGTCCTGCTGTTGCGGCTGGTCCTGCTGTTGCGGCTGGTCCCGCTGCTGCGTCTGGTCCCGCTGCTGCGGTGACGGGTCTGCCTCGTCGGCCGCGTTGTCGAGCGCTTCGGCGAGACGCTGCCGCTGCGTGTCGGCGTGCCGTCGGACCTGCTGCCGGTGACGCTCCTGCTGGAGATCCTCGGTGAGCCGCCGGCGCGTCTCTGGATCGAGCTGCCGGACGTCGGGTGTCTCGCGGGCCGCGTCGTCAAGCGCTTCCTCCAGCGCGTCGTCCAGCGCCTCCTCGGCGGCGGCGGGGTCCGGCTCGTCGAGGATCTCCTGCAGCGTCTGCTCGTCGACGCCGAGGTCATCGAGGGCCTCGCGAAGCCGGTCGAGCCGGTCGGGGCCGGCGTTGTCCGTCCCGTTCTCCGGTGGCGAGTCGAGCCGCTCCGACAGCTCCCGTAGCTCACGGGCGAGGTCCTCGCGAGTCGACGGTTCGAACTCCCGCTGAGCCTCCATGAGATCGTCGAACCGGTCGGCGGCCTCGGCCAGGTCGCCGCGACGCATCGCCTCCAGGAATTCATCGAACCCGTCCAACTCGTCCACGCCCCCGGGAGGCCCCCTTGCCGGCGCGGGGGCCGGTTCCGCCGCCCCGGTGAACTGCCGGGTGACTTCCTCGACGACGTCGAGATTCCGCTGCGCGTCTTCGGCGAGACGGTCGGCGATCTCCTGCATGTGCGCCGCGGACTGATCGCGGACCCGGGCGAGTTCGCGCTCCGACGGAGTCGGCCCGCCCAGTTGCTCGGCGAGGTTCTGCAACATGTCGACGTCCCGCCTCGAGGCGGAGTCGAGCGCGTCGTCGTCCAGGTCCACCAGCGTGTCGTCGATGGCCTGCACGATCCGCGCCCGTTGCTCATCACGTTGCCGGCGGCTCGCGGCGGGTTCGCGGGTCGTGCCCTGTTCGAGCGCGGGCACGGTTGCCACGGCGAGCGCCAGCCCCGCGGGCATGAGAATCGCCGCCGCCCAGATCCGTGTCACGCGGATGGGCGTCGCCGGCCCGACGTCGATCGTGCCGGCGACTCGTCGGGCATCTTGTTCGGCCAGCGGGGCCAATGCGCCATCGACGCGCCCGTCGCGAATCATGACGCCGGTGCCGAGCCGGTCGTCGAGCCCCAGCCGCCGATCCAGTCGCACCGCCATGTCGAAACCGGTCGGGCGTCGCAGTACCGCCAGCACCACCGCGCACAGCCCCGCCGCGGCCACCAGCATCGGGTACGCCTCGACCGGCACGGGCACCCACCCGACGCGGTCCACGCCGAGCACGAAGAGGCCTGCGACGGTCCCCAGCACGATGCCGCGGCCCGCACCGAGCAGGGCCCGGTCAATGGTGACCCGGCGAGCGGCCCTGCTGATCGTGCGTTCCAGTGTGCCCATGCGCGTTGCTCCGGAATCGACTGCTCAATCATATCGGTCCCGGAAAGGCGATCGCCCCCCGGGCAGAGGAGCGCCAAAAAGGCACTGCTGCGCCGAAAGGCGCCGGCCGGCAAAAAAGGCGACACGAACGGGAGACAACCTCCGGCGTCAGACCATGTACGGGGCAGGGGCCCGGATCACGCGAAAGGAAGCACATCATGCGTTGGATTCTCCTGGCTGCACTGTTCGTCACCGGCAGCGCCCGGGCCGCGGGGCTGCTGGCCCCGACCGATCAGACACTGCCGCCGTTGCGGGTCACCGACCACCTGGTGGATGTCGAGATCCACGACCGGATCGCCCTGACCAGGGTCACCCAGACCTTTCACAACGACACCCGCCGGCGGCTGGAGGCGACGTATATCTTTCCGCTGCCGGAGCACGCCGACCTGACCAACTTCCAGATGACCTTCAACGGCAAGCTCGTCGAGGGCGAGGTGCTGCCCGCGGACGAGGCCCGGCGGATCTACGAGTCGATCGTCCGGCGCAGCAAGGATCCCGGGCTCATCGAGTTCATCGGGCGCAGGCTCCTGAGAATGCGCGTCTTCCCGATCGAACCGGGCAGCGACACCACGATCCAGATTCGCTACCAGCAGGTGACGCGCCCGATCAGCGGCATGGTCGGCTACCACTATCCGCTGCGCACCCGCAAGACCGCCGGCCAGGCGTACGGCATGGTGCGGTTCACCGTTGACTTGAGCACCTCCACGCCGCTGAAGAACATCTGGTCGCCGAGCCACGCCGTCGAGATCGTCCGCCAGGGCGAGAAGTCAGCCAGGATTGCCTACGAAGCGTCGGGCGGCAGCCTCGAGGAAGACTTCGTGCTCCTGTACGACACCGATGCGTCCGACCTGGGCCTCTCGGTGATCGCCTATCGGCCCGGCCTCGATGAGCCGGGGCACTTCGTCTTCATGCTGACGCCGAGGCAACTGTGGCCCCAAACCGAGTACCAGCCGCAGGACGTCGTCTTCGTCATCGACACCAGCGGCTCCATGGCCGGCGACAAGATCGTTCAGGCCAGGAGAGCGCTGCAGTTCTGCATCGACAAGCTGGCCGAGAAGGACCGCTTCAACGTGATCCGGTTCTCGACGGGTTTCGACGTTCTCTTCGGCGACCTCGCGGCCGCGACGAGGGCCAACCGCGCCGCCGCCCAGGACTTCGCGGCCCGGTTCAACGCCTCCGGCGGCACCAATATCGGCGACGCCCTGGCGCACGCGGTCCGGTTGCGGCCGGACGGCGAGACGGCCCGGGGCCGCCCGTTCGTCGTGGTCTTTCTCACCGACGGCCAGGGCAACCGGTCGCCGGACGAGATCCTCGACATGCTTGGGGCCGCCAACGCCAGGATCTTCCCCTTCGGTCTCGGCCACGACGTGAACACGATCCTGCTCGATCGGCTGGCCAACGAGTACGGCGGCAGCCCCACCTACGTGGGCCCGGGTGAGAACCTGGAACTGGTCCTCGGCGACTTCTTCTCGGTGGTCAGCCGCCCGGTACTGACGAACCTGGCGCTCTCGCTGCCGGCGATCGGCCTCTCCGAGCAGTTCCCGGCGACCCTTGGCGATCTCTACCACGGCCGGCAGATCATCGTCGCCGGGCGGTTCAACACGCCGGCGACCGGACCCGTGAAGCTCACGGCGACCCGCAACGGCAAGCAGGTCGAGTACGTCTGGCCGAATGTCGCGTTCGTCAACACGGCCGAGGCGACGTACGTCCCGGCGGTGTGGGCGGGGCGCAAGATCTCGTACCTCATCGATCAGATTCGGGCCCACGGCGAGTCGCAGGAAATGATCAGTGAGGTCGTCTCGCTCAGCCGGCGCTACGGCATCCAGACGCCGTACACGAGCTGGCTCGTGGCGCCCGAGCGGCAGGTGCAGCTCGGGCAGGTACTGCTGTCCAGTTCTTTCGGCCGGCAGAGATCACCGACACTCCCGCCGGGGGTGCGGAACAGTGCCTTGGGCAACACCGGCCGTCGCGGCGGCGGTGGCTGGTCCGGTCCTCATGCGAAGCGCTCGGCACCCGGCCGTGGTCTCGGAGGGTTTGGATTCGCCGACGAAGACACGATTTCGCTGGACGAGGCCGAGCGCAGTGTGACCGACGCCCACGGCAAGGTTGCCACGCTGATCGCCCGCAAGAACGCCGAGTTGCGCACACTGCGCAACCGCGACAAGGACCGGCTCGACGTGAGCCTGCTGCCGATCCGCAAGCTGGGTGGGCGGTGGTATCACATGATCGGGTCGCTGCTGGTCGACGAAGACGTCAACGAGGACACCACGGTGGTCATCGTCCGCTTCGGCTCCGGCGCGTATTTCGAGCTGGTCGGTGGTCGCGTCGACCTGCGACCGGCCTTCGCCGCGGCACGCGAGGTCATGGTCCTGGTCGGTGGTGGCCGGGCCGTTCTCGTCAGCGACCGGGAAGGCGTGGAGCGGTTTTCTGCCGTGCAGAGGGAACAATTCGGACTCCCCGCGGGTTAACTACGTGACGCGATCCGGGGGCCGGGCGAGTTTTCTCCTTCCTCCCTCCCCCACGCGGCCTGGCTTGGGTTCAACTCCCGGTCAGGCTGTTTTGCGGCACCGTCTCTCGTGGTCCATGCGTACCCTGCTCGGGTATGTCCATGCGACGAGCCGCACTGTCCTTGGTGTTGTCAGCGCTGTGGCTGACAGGTCTGCCATGGCCTGTCCAGGCTTCTCAGCCCGTCGCGCAGATGCCGTGGTGGAACCGGGCCGCCGAGGCCTCCGTCGGCCATTACCGGATCAGGACGGACCTGCCCGCGGAGCGTGCCAACGAGCTGGCGCGGCATTTGAACATCATGTACGAGGAGTTCTCCCGACGGCTGGCGGCACTGCCCGCGCGGGCGCCGGCGGCGATGAACGTCCTGCTCTTCGCCGACGCACTGGACTACCTGGAGACGCTGCAGTTCAGGTACGGCATCGACGCGACCGGGACCGGCGGGATGTTCTTCGTCAACCCCTCCGGCAGCGCCTTGGCGCTCTGGGTTGGAGACCTTCCCCGCAGGCGCATCGACCACGTGCTCCAGCACGAGGCGTTCCACCAGTTCGCGTGGAGCCGCTTCGGAACCGACCTTCCGTTGTGGGTCAACGAAGGGCTGGCGGAGTTCTTCGGTGACGCCATCGTGGTCGGGCGATCGGTCATGATCGGCCAGGCGAGCGCGCAGGTCGTGCAGGACGTTGCCGCGATGATCGAGCACGGCTCTGCGATCGCCTTTGCGGACATGCTCACCATGAGTTCCGAGCAGTGGTCCGCCGCCGTGCGAAAAGGCGACGCCGCCGGTCTGTACCACCAGTCGTGGTCGATGGTGCAGTTTCTCGTGTACGGCGACGGTGGCAGGTACGTCGGGTCCTTCGAGCGGTACCTCAGGTTCCTCAACGCCGGCTTCCCCTCGGAGACGGCGTTCGTGAGGGCGTTCCGGACGGATGACGTCGCCGGATTCGAGAAGCGGTGGACGCTGTACGCCGCGAGAGCCCGGCCCAGTGGTTTCCTGACCGCGCTGCAGCGGATCGAGTTCCTGGCCGAAGGCGCCCGCGAGCTCGCCCGCCACGGCACCGTGCCCGGCTCGCTCGCCGAACTGCGCGAGGCATTGGACGCCACCGCGTTCAGGTACTCGCACAGCCGGCACGCGCTGGCGCTCGACGTGCGGACGACGCCGGCGATGTTCGAGATCCCGTGGACCGGCAACGACCAGTTGGAGCAACGGCCGGTCTTCGTCGTCAGCCGGCCGAAACTCCACCAGGTGCCGCGGCGCGAGCGACCGCTCGAGGAGTTGAGCCCGACACCGGCCTCGATCGAGACCGTCCTGCTCAAGCCGATGGATCTCTCGGTCCGATGGATACGCGATCCCGGCACCAACACCTTCCGGTACGAGATCGACATTCGTCCGCGTGCAAGATAGAGCGGGTTCACTCCAGGTGTAGCGTTCTGAGTGCGATGCTCTTCGCTGTGGTGGCGCCGCCGGATCGACGGCATAATGCTGATATTCCGAGATTCGGCGACGTCACCACAGCGGAGATGATCGTGCTCAGAACGCTACAGATGGAGTGAACCCGGTCTAGCCGTGCTGCGTCTCTATCTGACCAACGAGTCCTATCCGGAGCTTCGCGGCGTGCGCCGGGGCCTGCCGCGATCGCGTACGTGGTGGCGGGCCATGGCCCACGCCACCCGGCACGCGGGCATCTGGCTGTTCGCGGTGACGCAAGTACTCATCGTGGTCGGCTTCGCGGCAGCGGACCGGGCCGTGCTGCTGCTGGTGGACGAGCCGCGGATACAGGTCATTGCCCACGTGTCGTTCGGCGTCGCGGCGTTGATCGTGTTCGGTTACCTGCAGACGTCCTGGGGCGGCGACATCATGCGGTCACATCTGCGTGCCGTGTCGGACATCGCGAGGTACGCGTGCCCGAACTGCGGCCAGAGCCTCTACGGGCACCTGGACGAAGAGTCCGCCACCGTCAGGTGCCCGGAGTGCGGGGCCCGGATCCAGCGGGCGATCTTCGAGCCGCCGCACCGGACCCCGCCGGAGTTCCGGGCGTTTTTCCGGCGGCGCGGGTAGTCCGCCGGTCTATTTTCTCCCGCTCGACCGTGGAGCGACGTCCGAAGACACGGGCGAGCAAGCTCGCCGCAGGCGGCCGAGTTCGCCCGTGGAGCGACGTTCGAAGACACGGGCGAGCAAGCTCGACCGTGCCACCCCTTTCTTAAACAAAGCACCCCTGCCCGGCGGGGTTGAGTCGGGCAGGGGTGAGGACTCCGTGTTGTCGTCTTTCCGGGCCGTTGCGAGAGCGGCTATTCGATCACGACCGGGCTCAGCCACGCGAAGGTGTTGGCCGCGTCCTCGACCTCGACGTCCGTGTCCGGGTGCAGGTCGTCGAAGGGGTCGTCGGTGGTGACGGGCTGGTTGAGGCCGTCCAGATCGTACTGGGCGCGCTTCTCGTAGTCGTAGCGGATACCCACCTTGGCGAGCGTGTCGAGCTGCGCGTCCTGGATCGCCTGGAGCTCCGCCATCTTGGCCTGGAGCTGCTTGAGGTTGTCCAGCTTGCCCCAGTGGTCATAGCCCGCCAGCGTGGCCTGCAGTTGCTCGGTCATCTCGATGAGCCGGGCATTGCGCTCGATCGCGTCGATCTGCCGGTCGAGCTGCCACATCTGCGTCTCGAAGGTCGAGTACTCGTCCTGGAGCTTGGACTGGATCTCGTAGAGGCGTGCCTTCTGCTGATTGAGGACCTCCAGCTGCTGCCGGTTGCACGCCACGCGATCGCCGTAGGTGACGCGGACGTTCTGGATTCGGCGGGCCTCCCCGTACGCCTGGTCTATCCCGAAACGGACGCCCTCGAAGCGGACGAAGACCGGCCGGCCTGTGACTTCCCTGGCCTTGGTGATCAGCGTCTTGAGTTCCCCGAGGTCCTCGGTGGTCATCGCGACCACGCGAACGGCGACCTCGGTGTCGTGAACGAACTGGCTGATCTGGTGATTGACCTCGGCGATCTCGCCCTGGACCTCGGCGATCCGTTGCGGGTACTCCTCGGCCAGCTCGGCGAGCTGCCGTCGCAGCACCATCGGGTCGTCCGAGGTGCCGTCAACGATGGACTGTGCCTTGACGCGAACGTGAGCCAGGCCGGCGGCCATCCGCTGGGGTCCGATCAGCAACGTTGCGCCACCGAGAGCCAGTGTGCTGATCAGGCCCCATCGAAAAATGCAACGTGTCATGGACATGGTGTCATCCTTTCATTGTCCGGCTCGTCGGCCGTAAGTTTCCGAATGGGTCTCAGGTGACCCGCTCGTATAATTGGGAGCCGGTGCCGCTGTTTTTCAGCGTGCCCCCGGGGTTTTTGACCTTCTTGCCCGAGGAACCGCCGTTATCGGGCCGCCCGTGGACCTCCCGCGTCCGGCGGCCGTCGTAGACTTCGATGGTTCAGGCGATTCCGGGGCTGAAATGAATCCCCCGGGCCGCCCAACAAGCGGGAGGACACATGAACACGCTGACCACATCCTTCGTCAGTCGGCTGCGAGACCGCGACGAGACGGCGTGGTTCGAGCTCTGGCAGGTCTTCGGGCCGGTTCTCCGCGGTCAGCTCACCAAGTGGGGCAAGGGGCGAATCGGGGCGGAAACGGTCCGCGACCTGACCCAGGAAACGCTCGCCGCACTGTCGGATTCGATCGATCGCTACGACCCCAGCCGCGGCGCCAGGTTCTCCACCTGGCTGCTGGCGATCGCCAAGCACGCGCTGGGTGACGAGATCGACCGGCGCATGGCGTTGAAGCGCGGCGCCGGCCGCAAGCCGATGGAGTTCGACGAGCGGTTCATGTCCAACGCGGCCGCCGTCGAGGCGGACGACGTCTACGAGCAGAACGTTTTTCGCGCCAAGGTATATGCGGCAATCCAGAGGACCGAGCCGGAAGCGGACTTCGTCCAGTTCCAGGTGTACCGCATGCGTGTCTTCGACGGGCTCACCGGCAAGGACGTCGCCGAACAGCTCGGCATCAGCGAGCCGACGGTCAGCCGTCACCTTCACCGGATCCGGGCACTGCTTCGCAGACGCCTTGCCGAAACCATCGCGACATACAGTTTTACCGAGGACGAACAGCGCGAGGCGCTGAGAGCCGGCCTCGGAGACGATGACTCGACGTTCGACGACGCATTGCGCGACATTTACTTCCGGCAATCACAACTGCTTCAGCAAGACGAGGCAGCCGCGTCAGCAGCGTTCTAGGGAGAAGACACGATGTCCGTCACGTTTTTCATACTGGCCCTTTGTTTCGGGGTGACCTTCGCGATCCTCGCGGTGATCTTCCTCGTGGTGCCGCTGCTCAAGGGCATCGGCTGGATGATCGGCGGGATCTTCAACAGCCTCGGCTGGGTGGTCCGGCACGTCTTCGAGTTCGTCGGGGGCATGCTCAAGGACTCAGTGCGCTTCGTCGGTGCGATCATCGCCTTCGTGGTGCTGCTGCCGATGGCCCTGTTCAACGTCGTCATCGGCCGGTGGTCCGCCTCGGGGCACTTCGGCCGATCGATGAAGCGTGAGTGCGGCGTGGCCTGCACCTGCCTGTACCGGGTGCTCCTGCAGCGGCCGCTGCGATTCGTACTGCTGGGCGGCCTGCTGGAAGGCCTGGAGGACCGCGTCAACGAGGCGGCCGTGGCGGCGCCGACCTCGGACAAGCCCAGGCGCCGCACCGGGACCTTCGAGGGATACACGATCGTGGGCTCGCTGCCGGGAGGCGGCTCCGGCGCCAAGCTGTATGTCGCCGAACCCGACGAGGCACGCCGCCGTCGCAACCCGGACCTGCCGGAACGCGTCGTGATCAAGTCGTTCGCGCTCACCGAGGGGTCGACGCTGCCGCAGATCGTCCGGGAGAGCCGGGCACTTGAAGCGGCCAAGCAGCTGGGGCTCGTGTTCGAGCACGGCATGGACGCGATTCGGTTCTACTACGTGATGCCGTATCACCAGGGGGACCACCTCGGCATCGCCACGCGCCAGTTGCACGGCCGGTCCGGCGGCGACGGGCTCGACCCGAAGCAGGTGAAAGAGGCGCTCGGATACGTCGAGGACCTGCTCCAGACATTGACGACGTATCACGAGGGAGGCCTGTGGCACAAGGACGTCAAGCCGGACAACATCATCGTTCACCACGGCCGGGCCAACCTCGTGGACCTGGGGCTCGTCACGCCGTTGCGCTCCGCCATGACCCTCACCACCCACGGGACGGAGTACTTCCGTGACCCGGAGATGGTCCGCATGGCGCTGCGAGGCGTCAAGGTACACCAGGTTGACGGTGCGAAGTTCGACATCTACGCCGTCGGCGCCGTGCTGTACTTCGTCTTCGAGAACACCTTCCCCGCACACGGCGGTCTGAGTCGCTTCGCCAAGCGCAGCCCGGAATCGGTCCGCTGGATCATCCGTCGGGCCATGACCGATTACAACCAGCGGTACGACACGGTGCAGCTCATGCTCGCCGACCTCCAGGCCGTCGCTGCCTCGGCGGATCCCTGGGCCGTCAAGCCCGCCGACCTTCCCTCGATGAGGGGTTCCGCGGCGGTCGCGATGGACGAGCCGCCCGCCGAGTCTGCCCGGCCCGAACCCGTGGTCGTCGCGGTCGCGCGCTCACCGGTGCCGCCGAGACCCGAGCCCGGCCACGCCCCGCAGCGCCCGGGAATCCGCATGACCAACTGGTGGACCGGCGCCTACGAGGCGGTCGAACCCGTCCAGCCGCACGCCGGTCACGCTGCGGCGCGGGTGATCCGCCAACAGGTTCGGCGGAACGCCGTGAGTGCCCGCCGTGCCGCCAAGGAGCAGATACGCGAAGCCCGCGCCCGCGCGCGGGAGATCCAGCGCCGGGCGCGCGAGCACCGCTACGTTACAGTCGGGCGTCCCCGCTCCGCCGAGAAAGGACCGTCCGCCGCGATGGCGTTCGTGACGCTGGCGGTTCTCATGGGCGCGGCGATGCTGTTTGTCGGACTGCTCAACGGGGGGCCGGGTGATCGTCATCGTGACAACGACGTGCTTGCGATGAGCTCGTTCAACATCCCGCACGCCGATGCGTCCGTGATGGGACCCCTGTCGCTCTTGCTCATCAACGATCACCCGGCGGCCACCAGCGCCGCCGTGCAGGGCGAGATCGATCGGCTCGTGAAGCTTCATCGTGAGCAGGGGTGGGAGGTCATCCTGGATGACCAGGAGGCGGAAGTCGCCGTTCGCATGTGTCTGCCCACCGGTCCGGTCGATCCCGACGCAGCGAACCCGCTGCTCAGGAACACGCTGCTGAAATTCAACCTGGGCGGCGTTCTCCGTATCAAGAGCGTGCCGGGCGAAGGCCCGCCCGAACAGCGCATCGAGTCGGTGATGATCGCCGTGCCCGACTCCGACGACGCGCCGTTGCTGCGGCTCGTGGTGCCGGCGGCCGAATAAGGTTCATTCCGCCCGCGCCGTCGCCGGCAGCGTCGTCGCGTCCTCGTCCGGCACGATGTCCCTGGGGTATGGCAGCGGCCCGAGGATATAGCGAGCATGGTGCTGCAGCGTGTACTGGGCGTTCGGGTCGCTGGAGTCGGGCATCCGGGCGAAGACCACGTCCCACATCTCGAACTGGAACGTGTTGGTGTGGTGGTTCACGATCACCCGCGCGGACCCTGCCGCGATGTCGAACGAACCGAATTCGACCTTGAAGTTCTTCAGGTGACCGCTCGCCTCGTCAGTCCCGGTGCTGGACACCCACCACGGGCCGATCAGGCCGCCCTGCGGCTCGGCGAGGGCGATAGAGCGTATCTCGTCGATAACCTGAGACACCGTCCGGTTGTCGGGCGAACCAATGACGATGAAGCTGATGATCACCACGGCCACCACGACCACCGCGAGCCGCAGGGCCAGTCGCACGGGGAAGCGTGGCGCCGGGTTCTGGGCGTGTTCTGACATGGGAATCCCTCATCTGCATCGGACATTTCCGGTGACCGGTGCACCGGCGCCATGACGAGCATCGAGCTTTTTGGCCTTGCCGCGGCGTTCATGGTCCTCGCGGCCCTCTACTCGACCGTGGGCCACGGCGGCGGTTCGGGCTACCTGATGGCCATGGGCATCGCGGCCGTCTGCCCGGAGATCATGAGGCCGACGGCGCTGGTCCTGAACCTCGTCGTGGCGAGCACCGCCCTGGTCCGGTTCACGCGTGTCGGCGGTTTCCACTGGCGGACGCTGTGGCCCTTCATGGTCACGTCGCTGCCGTGCGCGATGCTCGGTGGCGCAATCGACCTCGATCCCGTCCTGTACAAGCGGCTCGTCGGTGTCGTGCTCCTGTTTGCGGCGTTCCGCCTGGCGTACCGCATACCCGGCCCGAACGACTCCGAGCCGCAGGTACCCGTGCCCGTGTCCGCGGGCCTCGCCTGGGGCGCGGCGATCGGGCTGCTCTCGGGGCTCGTGGGCATAGGTGGTGGGGTCTTCCTGAGCCCCGTCCTGCTGATCTTCGGGTGGGCCACCGCGCGGCGTACGGCCGGGGTCTCGGCCGCGTTCATCCTCTGCAACTCGGCAGCGGCCCTGATCGGGCTGGCCGCCCGGCACGGGTCGCTGCCGATCGAAGCGGGAACGACGGGCATCTTTGCGGTCGCCGTTCTCGGCGGCGGGCTGGTCGGGAGTTCCTTCGGATCGCGCCGGCTCGGCCACAAGGGCCTTCGCCGGACGCTTGCGGTGGTGCTGGTCGTCGCCGGGATCAAGATGATCCTGCTCGCCGGCGAGGGGAGCCGGGTGACGCCGGCGGACGAATCTGCGAGACTGCCCGGCCCGATGACGTCCGATGCGGTCCATCCCGGCCGACAACTCCGCGACCTGATGAACCGGGGAACCGTGATCGCCCCCGGCGCGTTCAATGCCCTGGTGGCCAGGGCGGTCAGGACGACGGGCTTCGAGGCGTGTTATGTCTCCGGCGGTGCGACCGCCAACATCGCCGGTTACCCGGACATCGGCCTGATCACCCTCAGCGAGATGTGCCGCACGATCCGCCAGGTTACCCAGGCGAGCGGCCTGCCCACGATCGTCGATGCGGACACGGGCTACGGTGAGGTCGAGTCAGTGATACGCACCACCGTTGACTACGAGCGCGCCGGTGCGGCCGGCCTGCACATCGAGGACCAGGTGTTTCCCAAGCGATGCGGGCACCTCGAAGGCAAGACGCTTATCCCGGCGGGAGATATGGCAAAGAAAGTGGCCGCCGCGTGCGACCATCGGGGCAGCCCCGATCTTCTAGTCATCGCCAGGACGGACGCGCGGTCCGTCAACGGCATGGGCGACGCCATCGAGCGCGGCAATCTCTACCGCGAGGCCGGCGCGGACATGATCTTCCCCGAGGGGCTCCAGAGCGAGCAGGAGTTCGCCGATTTCGCGGCCGGTTCACCGGGCCTGTTGCTGGCGAACATGACCGAGTTCGGCAAGACGCCGCAGATCACCGCCCGGCGGTTCGGCGAACTGGGCTACGCGCTGGTGATCTACCCGTTGAGCATGATGCGGCTGGCGATGGGGCACGTTCTCCGGGGACTGCGGGTTCTCAAGGACGAGGGCACGGCCGAGACCTTGCTCGGGTCGATGCAGACGCGCGAGGAGCTGTACAGTCTCCTGGGGTACCGGCCGGGGCAGCAGTGGGATTTTCCCGGCCGGCCCGACTGAACACGCCGCGCCGTGCGCTCGTTCAAAGACCGTCATGACCGCGAACCGGCCACGGCCCGACGACGACACACTGCTGGTGGAATTCCTTCGCGGCCGCGATGCCCCGTGCCCGCTCTGCGGCTACAACCTCCGCGACCTGCGGCACCCAGGTGCCCGGAGTGCCGCGAGCCGCTTGCCCTGGCCGTCGGCTTTCGCACACCGCGTTTCGGGTGGTTTCTTGCGACGATCACACCGGGGTTGTTCTCAGGCATCTCGGCGGCCCTGATGCTGGTGCCGCTGGTCGGGAGCGTGTACTTCTCCGCGAATCCGCCGGCCCCGTGGTGGGCCTGGGCGACGGATGCGTTCGGCTGGCTCAGCGCCCTGGCGGCCCTGGCCCTCGTGAAATTCCGCCACGGCTTCCTCAGGCAGCCGCAGTCGCGGCAGCGTGCGTGGGCGGTGGCCGCCTGGCTGGTGCACGTGGGTGCGTTTGCCGTGCTCATGGTGATCCTGGCGCGCCAGTAACGGGTGACGGCGGAAAAGACTACCATGAGGGGCCCGACAACTCCTTCTGATTGGGAACCTCTTGAGCACCACCGAAGCCCAACCCAAGGCGGCCGTCGGGCTCGCCGGCGTGACCGTCGGCGACACCCGGATCTGCGCGGTCAACCAGACCCAGCTCCTCTATCGCGGCTACGAGATCGCCGACCTGGCGGCACACGCGACGTTCGAAGAAGTCGCGTACCTGCTGCTGGAGGGCGAGAAGCCGACGCCTGCGGAACTCAGGACCTTCACGCAGGAGGTCGCGGCACTGCGGCCGATTCCGGAGGGCCTCAAGGCATTGCTGCGCGAGATCGCCGGCGTCCCGCCCGGGGCGCATCCGATGGCGATCCTGCGGACGGGGGTCAGTTACCTGTCGCACTTCGATCCGGATGCCGAGGACAACTCGCCGGCCGCCGGGCTTCGCAAGGCGAAGCGTCTGCTTGCGCAGATCCCCACGCTCATCGGCTACGGCCAGATGGTGCGCGACAAAAAGGACCCCGTCGAGCCGGACCCCTCGCTCGACCATGCCGCCCACGCCCTGTGGTGCATGACCGGCGTGAAACCGGACGAGTTGAACGCGAAGGTCATGGACCTCTCCCTGGTGTTGTACGCGGAGCACGACTTCAACGCGTCGACGTTCGCCGGTCGGGTCATCGCCTCGACCGAGGCTGACATGCACTCGGCGGTCTGCGGCGGCATCGGCGCGCTCAAGGGGCCGCTGCACGGCGGCGCCAACGAGAAGGCCATGCAGATGCTCATGCTGATCGACACCCACCTCAAGGGCGGCGGCTCGATCGACGAGTGGATGCAGCAGGCCTTCGCCGAGAAGCGCAAGCTCATGGGCTTCGGCCACCGGGTGTACAAGCAGGGTGATCACCGGGCGGGCATCCTGCGCGAGTCGGGACTCAAGATCGCCCAGAAGCAGGGCCCGGATTCCATGAAGTGGTTCGACATCGGTGACCGCGTCCAGCAGATCATGCTCGAGCAGAAGAACATCCATCCCAACGTCGACTTCCCCTGCGGCATGACCTACTACGTCATGGGGATCCCGGTGGACCAGTACACGCCGCTGTTCGTCGTGAGCCGGATCACCGGGTGGTGCGCCCACATCCTGGAGCAGCACGCCGACAACCGGATCATTCGCCCGCTGGCCAGCTACGCCGGGGCCGGTCTGCGACAATGGGGCGACACGTGACGATGGTGCTTGCGATCGTCCTGGCGGTGGTCGCGGCACAGGATCCCTGGCTCGTCGTCCTGGGCGTCGCGCAGGACGGCGGCGCGCCGCAGGCCGGCTGCGTTCTACAGTGCTGTACCGGGACCGGTGCTCGCCGGCACGTCGCGTCCCTGGGCATCGTCGACCCCGTGTCCGGGGAGCGATGGATCATCGACGCCACGCCGGACTTCGCGCAGCAGCTTCGCACACTCGACGAGATCGCACCGCGGCCGACCGGTCGGGGGAGCCCGGCCCTTGCCGGCATCCTGTTGACGCACGCGCACATCGGGCACTACACCGGGCTCGTTCACCTTGGTCACGAGGTGATCGGCGCGCGCGGCGTACCCGTGTGGGCCATGCCCCGCATGCGCGAGTTCCTGTCGTCGAACGGGCCGTGGGACCAGCTCGTGAACTTCGGCAACATGTCGCTCGAACCGCTCGCCGCCGGCAAGCCCATCCGGCTCAACGAGAGACTCTCCGTGACGCCGATCCTCGTGCCGCACCGCGACGAGTACTCCGAGACCGTCGGTTTCCGGATCGACGGGCCGGGCCGGTCGGCGCTGTACCTGCCGGACATCGACAAGTGGGACCGCTGGGACCGTTCCATCGAGGACCTGCTGGCCGAGGTCGACGTCGCCTGGCTCGACGGGACCTTCTACGCGGACGGGGAGTTGTCAGGCCGATCGATGGCCCGGATCGGCCATCCGTTCATCGTCGAGAGCATGCGGCGGTTCAGTTCGCTGGCCGACACTGATCGTGACAAGGTGCACTTCATTCACTTGAACCACACCAACCCCGCGCTGCGCCCCGGGAGCGACGCCGCCGCGGCGATCCGGCGGGCCGGTTTCCACGTGGCCCGGGAGGGCGACCGGTTCGTTCTCGCGGCGGCGCCACCGGCCGCGCGCCCCGTCATACGTCCTGAGACGACGACACGTCCTGCGACGACGACACGCCCGACCACGCGCCCCGCCGGGCGGGTCGCAACGGGCTTTGACCGCGAAGGGTCAGACCCGCGCGCCATCGAGATCGCCGACCGCGTCATGACGCGTCTCGGCGGACGTCGCGCCTGGGACGAGACTCGCTACATCACATGGAGCTTCAACGGCCGCCGTCGTCACCTGTGGGACAAGCACACCGGTCGTCTGCGTCTTGAACGACGGGGACCGCGCAGCGGCAAGATGTACGTGATCATCGTGGATCTCGACACGGGCGAGGGCCGCGCCTGGCGCGGCGGCGAACCCGTCACCGAGCCCGATGAGCTGGCGAGCATGCTCAAGGCCACCCGCAGCAACTGGATCAACGACGCGTACTGGCTGGTCATGCCGTACAAGCTCACCGACGCCGGCGTCACGCTCCGCGACCGCGGCCGAGGCGAAACCGCCGACGGCATGGCCGCCGATATCGTGGAGCTCACATTCCATGACGTCGGCGACAC
Organism: Planctomycetota bacterium; assembly: GCA_022562915.1. Taxonomy (GTDB): domain Bacteria; phylum Planctomycetota; class Phycisphaerae; order Phycisphaerales; family SM1A02; genus JADFOJ01. The sequence continues at coordinate 19,172 of JADFOJ010000032.1, forward strand.
CCCCGACAACAAGTATCACGTCTGGGTCGGCCGCGACAGCGGCCTCGTCGAACAATGGGCGTTCTTCGGCTCGGCCCAGGACACGGAGCCCGCCTTCGTCTGCCCGTGGCGAGGCTGGACACGCTTCGGTCGGATCATGCTCTCCGGCGACCGTGGCGAGCTCGGCGGCCGCCCGTTCGAGCTCACCGACATCGATGTGTTCGACGAGTTGCCGGACGGTCGCTTCGAGCGCCCGGAGTGGATCCCCCGGGACATGCTCACGCCGTGAAGGGAGCACTCCATGAATGAAGTCGGCAGCGTCGCGGTCATCGGCGCAGGCACCATGGGTTCCGGCATCGCGCTGGCGGCCGCCATCACGCCCGGCGGCGGGATCAGGGCCTACCAGGTCGACGTCAGCGCCGAGCAGCTCGAGCGGGCCCGGGCCTACCACGACAAGACGCTCACCCGCAACGTGGACAAGGGCCGGATGACCCGGGCCGACGCGGACGCCGCCGCCGCCAGGATCAGCTACCACGAATCCATGGCCGAGACCGCCGACGCCGACTGGGCGGTGGAAGCGATCGTCGAGGTCCTGGACCTGAAGAAGAAGGTCTTCGGCGAGATGAAGGCGACCTTCGGCCCCGACACCGTGCTGGCGACCAACACGTCGTCGATTTCCATTGCCAGCCTGGGCGAGTCCGTGGGTGATGCCGCCGGGCGCGTCATCGGCATGCATTTCTTCAACCCGGTACCCGTCATGAAGCTCGTGGAGGTCATCAGGGCGCCGGCCACCAGCGAGCAGACGACCCGGCGCACCCTCGAACTCGCCAGGCGCATGGGCAAGACACCCGTTCCCGCCAACGACCGGGCCGGGTTCGTGAGTAACCGGGTGCTCATGCCGCTCATCAACGAAGCGTTCCACGCGTGGATGGACGGCGTCGCCGAGCCGGAGCACATCGATGAGATCATGACGCTCGGCTGCAACTTCCCGATGGGCCCGTTGCGCCTGGCGGACTACATCGGGCTCGACGTCTGCGTGAACATCATGAACGTCATGCGCGACGGCCTCGGCAGCGACAAGTACGCGCCGTGCCCGAAGCTCGTCGAGCTCGTCGAGCAGGGCCGTCTCGGCGACAAGACCGGCCGCGGGGTCTTTGAGCACGGAAAGAGAAGAAAATAGACCGGGAGTATTTTTCGGCGGCGGCACCGCCCCGCACAGACAGCTTTGGTGTACGCCGAAAATTACTCCCGGTCTATTTTCTTCTCTTCCCGTGCTCGAAGACGCTACGAACCAGGGCCTCGTACATCTCCTGCCGTGACGGGAGGGTGTGCATGTACAGAGCGTACCCGTGCCCGGCGGCCGCCACGACCGAGTCTTGAGCGCGCAATTCGGTTCGCAGGTTCAGGCCGCTCGGGACGCTGCGGATGCGCTGGGGATGCTCCAACGCGACGAAGCGACAGAGGGATAAGAAAAAGAGACCGGGACTATTTTCTTTCCCGGAGTTCTCTGTCGGTCTACTTCGTCGCGAAGACGATCAGGTGCGCCCCGAGCGACGGGAACACGTCGCCGAGCCGTTCGCACACCGCCCCGGCCAGCCGATGGCTCCGTGTCGAGACGAGCACGTGCGACGACGTCACGCGGCGGACCCGGAACCCGCACTCGCTCAGAAGTGCCGTGAGCGTGGCCCGGCTGTAGAAGTGGTAGTGGTACCGCTCCCACGCGAAGTACGGCATCCGGCCGAAGGGCATGACCAGCCGGTTCACGGCAAAGAAGAGGTTGGGCGTGGTCAGTGCCAGCACGCCCCCGGGGGCGAGGATGCGGTGCAGCTGCTCCAGGAAACGGTCGTCGTGATAGATGTGCTCGATGATCTCGCCGGCGAAGATGACGTCGAACGCCATGCCGTCGGCGAAGTCGAAGTCCTCGTTGCAGTCGTGCCGAAAGAACGTGACGCCCGGTCCCGGCGAGCGCTCGTGAAGGTCCAGCGCGAACTTGCGGTAGTCTCCGCCGGCGTCGAGATGGTCGAGCAGGCCGCCGCGGGCGTAGCCTATCTCGAGTACCGAGATGGGGCGCTCGGTCGTGTCAAGGCGCCCGTGATCCGCCAGCCAGGAATGAACCTTGCGGATCCGGCCGGGATCCGGAACCTCGAAATCCGCGAACGTCGCTTGCCGTTCATCCATGTGCGGCATCATACGGAGACGCGGGCGTTACCCTGAGGCCATGGCTGGCAACGCTCGGTCGGGGTCATCAAAGTCACTGCGGTTGTTCGTGGCCGTGTACCCACCCCGGCGGACGGCCCTCGCGCTGCTGGAGGCGATACCCGAGCTGGATCCGGCCTCTTGCCGGCTCGTCCGGCCGGAGCAGATCCACCTGACGCTTCACTTCATCGGCGACACGCCGCTGGTGCAACTGGGCGAGATCACGGAATCGATCCGGGCGTCGACCGGCGGCCTGGGGCCGTTCGCGCTGGCGCCGCAGGGGCTCATCACGCTGCCGCAGCGCGGCCGGCCAAGGCTCCTCGCCGCCCGGACGGATCGACCTGCCACCCTGATGGAATTGCAACGCCGCCTGGCGGCACGGCTGGCCCGCCGTGTCCGGCGGCGCCCCGGTGACCGTTTTCGACCGCATCTGACGCTCTGCCGGTTCCGGTCGCCGGCGCCCGGACGGGCGATCGACATGCCGCTGGCGGTCGATCCCTTTGAGATCACGACACTCGAACTGATGCGCAGCACGCTCCGGTCGGATGGCGCGCACCACGACACGGTGACCGTCTTCGAACTCAGCTGAGTGTGTCCTTGAGGCTCCGGCTCGGCTTGAAGGCCACGGTCTTCGACGCCTTGATCTGCAGCGGCTCTCCCGTGGAGGGGTTGACCCCGGTGCGCGCGGCGCGGAGCTTCCTCGAAAAAGTTCCGAAGCCGGAGATCGTCACCGTGTCTTTTTCCTTGATCCCCTCCGCGATGCACTTGATGACCGACTCGATCGCCTTGCTCGCCGCTGTCTTGGTCGATCCGAGATCCGAGGCAACCTTTTCGATGAGTTCGCCCTTGTTCATGCGGAAAGCTCCTGTAGTCCGGTCTACTCCATCCGGTCAGCGGCGCCTCGCGCCCGGACGTGTCTGCATGTCACGTTCCTGTTGACGAATGTAGCAGCGCCGGAGGCGCTGTCAATTCACGTCCCGCGCGGACGCTGCTCCCCTGCGACGGTTTGGAAAAATACAACTTTTCCAAAAAACATTCGCGAGGCGCGGTACGGTGCAGGAACAGGTGAGCAGCGCGCACACGGTCATTCAAACGGAGCACCTCGCCCCGGACGCGGCGGCGTGGCTCGCCGAGCGCTGCACGCTGGTCCGGTCAAGCCCGGATGATCCGCGTTTCGGCGCGGCACTGGCGGACGCGGCGGGCCTGGTCGTGCGTACCTACACGACGGTGGACGCGGCCCTGCTGGCCCGGGCGGCCTGTCTGCGTGTCGTGGGCCGGGCCGGCGCGGGTCTGGACAACATCGACGTCGGGGCATGCCGGGCCCGCGGCGTCGAAGTCGTGTATACGCCCGACGCCAACACCCAAGCAGTTGTGGAGTTCGTCATCGCCCAACTCACATCACTGCTGCGACCAGGGGTCGTGCTCAGTGAGCCGGTCGCCCTGGAGTCCTGGAAACGCCTCCGGGACCGCCGGGTCGACCGGCCCCAGATGAGCGAAATGACACTGGGATTGCTGGGGATGGGGCGGATCGGGCGGCGGCTGGCCCGGATAGCCGCCGCGATCGGGTTCCAGCGTGTCCTGTACCACGATCTCCTGCGGATCGCACCCCCGGACCGATTCGGGGCGGTGCCCGTGTCCCCGGAGCAGCTCTTCAGGGAAGCGGACGTGGTGAGCCTGCACGTGGACGGGCGGCCGGCCAACAGGCAGTTCGTGGGTGAGGCGCTGTTGCAACGCATGAAGCCCGATGTCGTGTTTCTCAACACAAGCCGTGGATACGTTGTGGATAGTTCGGCGCTGGCGTCCTTCCTGCGGGACCACCCCGGCTCGGTCGCGCTGCTGGACGTCCACGACCCGGAGCCGTTCGATGCGGGCTACCCGCTGCTGGGCCTGCCCAACGTGCGCCTGTTCCCGCACATGGCTGCGGCGACGAGACGGGCGGATCTCGATATGAGTTGGGTGGTCCGCGACGTGGCGGCGGTGCTCGCCGGGGACGCGCCCCGTTTTGCGGCGCCACCGGTCGTGACGTGTCCCTGACGGCGCCTTGTTATGATCGAGGGGTCATGGACGCGGCCATCGAAGTCATCCACGCCCGTGAGATTCTCGATTCGCGGGGCAACCCGACGCTGGAGTGCGAGGTGGCGCTCACCGGAGGGGCGACGGGACGCGCCGCCGTACCCTCAGGCGCGAGTACCGGCCACCTGGAGGCGGTCGAGCTTCGCGACGGCGACAAGGGCCGTTACGGCGGCAAGGGCGTTCTCACGGCGGTGGCGAACGTCAACGACACGATCCGCCCGAACCTCATCGGTCTCGACGCCCGCGACCAGGAGATGATCGATGCCCTGCTGAAGGAGCTCGATGGCACGGGCAACAAGGCTCGCCTGGGCGCCAACGCCATTCTCGCCGTGTCGATGGGCGTGGCACACGCGGCCGCGCAGGCGACCCACCAGCCGTTGTACCGGTACCTGGGCGGAACCGGCGCGCGGGTGCTGCCGGCACCGATGCTGAACATTCTCAACGGGGGCAAGCACGCCGACAACACCGTGGATTTCCAGGAGTTCATGATCCAGCCGTGGCGGTTCGACACCTTCTCCGAGGCGTTGCGAGCGGGCGTGGAGATCTACCACGCGCTGCGAGGTGTCCTGAACGACCGCGGCCTGTCCACGGCGGTCGGTGACGAGGGGGGCTTCGCGCCGAACCTCACCGACAACGAGGAAGCCCTGAAGCTCATCGAGGAGGCGGTCGACAAGGCCGGGTACTCCCTCGGCGACCAGATCTTCATCGCGATCGATCCGGCGGCGAGCGAGTTGGCACACGAAGCCGCAAAGCTCAAGGGCGCGTCCAGGGGCTACTGCTTCTTCAAGTCCGAACCCGGGCGCGTTGTGTCCTCCGACGAATTGATCGATCTCTGGGCGGACTGGTGCGAGCGGTACCCGATCCGATCGATCGAAGACGGCCTGGCCGAAGACGACTGGGACGGCTGGGCGAAGCTCACCGAACGACTCGGGGACCGGGTCCAGCTCGTCGGCGACGACATCTTCGTGACCAACTCAGGCATCCTCAAGCGCGGCATCGACGAACGGTGCGCCAACGCCATTCTCATCAAGGTGAACCAGATCGGCACGCTCAGCGAGACGTTCGAGGCGATGAACCTCGCCATGCGGCACGGCTACGCCGCCATCGTGAGCCATCGATCCGGCGAGACCGAAGACGCGACCATCGCCGATATTGCCGTCGCCACGAACTGCGGGCAGATCAAGGCGGGAGCGCCGTGCCGTTCCGACCGCAACGCCAAGTACAACCAGTTGCTCCGGATCGCCGAGGACCTCGGTGATCGGGCCGAGTACGGCGGGGCGCTCGACCGGCGGCGGTAGGACGTACCTTATCGGTCTGCCGAAGCGCAGCCGCGGCAGCCAAAACGCGTCTGCAATCGACCCGGGTCAAGTCGCCGAATCATCCGGCCGATGCGATGCTGTCTGCCACTCTCAGGGGAAGGGAAGAAACATGCAGCGCATCGTGAAGCGTACGTTGGCGGTCGGCCTTGGTCTCGGCCTGGTGGTCTCCATGGCGGGTTGCTCGACCGCGGCGAACAACTGGCATTTCACGGATTCCCAGGGCGAGGTTCGCGAACTCTCGGACTACAAGGGTCAGATCGTCGTGATCAACTTCTCGAACACCTGGTGCGAGCCGTGCCAGGACGCCGCGGACCTCATGCAGGACCTGCAGGAGCAGTTCGGGCGGCACAACGTGAAGGTGATGATGATCAGCTCGTGGGAGCGGGGCGATCCGCAGAGGTGGATGCACGATCGCGGCTACACCTACGGAGTCATGCTTCACGGCACGGACATCGCCCGGCAGTATGAGGTCGACCAGCTTCCGTCGTTCGTGGTGGTCGGCGTCGATGGACGCGTGATCTATCGCCATGACGGCCTCTCCAAGAGCACGCCGGCAAAGATCACCAAGGTCGTCGAGAAGCACCTGCGCAAGCACAGCAAGACCTACGCACAGCACAGCGGCTAGCAGCCCGAACGACTTCTTCAACGGGCTGCTAGAGCACCTTCAGTCCAGTTGTAGCGTTCTGAGTGGTCGTCACTCTATTCTCGGATCCACCCACCGGTACACGACGTCGACGACCAGGTTGAAGAGGATCAGGATCGTCGAGTACGACAGGACCACGCCCATGATGAGGGTGAGGTCCTTGCCGAGCACGGCGTTGACGAAGTGCGTGCCGATGCCGGGCACGGCGAAGATCTTCTCGACCACGAATGATCCGGTCATGGCCATGGCGGCGGCGGGCCCGAGAAAGCTCAAGACCGGAAGCATGGCGTTCTTCAGGGCGTGCTTGAGAATCACCCGCCACTCGGCCACACCCTTGGCCCGGGCAGTGCGTACGTACTCCGCGGACATCTCATCGATCATCCCGAAGCGGGTGAGCCGGGCGATGTACGCGGCGAACGGCAGCGCCAGCGTGACGGCGGGCAGGATCACATGGGAGACGCCGCCCCAGCCGCCCACCGGGACGATTCTGAGCCACACCCCGAAGATCACCAGCAGCGCCGAACCGATCACGAAGGGCGGCAGGCTCACGCCGACGAGCGCCACCAGAAGGGTGGCACCGTCGGCGACGGATCCGGGCCTGACGCCGCCGATGACGCCGGCGGTCAGCCCGATCGCGCACGCCAGCAGGATCGCCAGCAGCCCCAGCGTCATCGAGACCGGGAGCCCGGCGGCGAGGATCTCGTTGACCGTCCAGTCGGTGTGGGTCAGGCTCGGGCCGAAGTCGAAGGGGGTGTCGGCGCTGCCGAGGGCCCACGCCACCCCGGTTGCCTTGCCGAGGTAATCCCAGTAGAAGGTCCACGGACTGTCCAGCCGGTACTGCTGGAGCATCGCCTCCATGATCTCGGGCGGTGGTCGGCGGCCCTCGGGGTTCTCCAGGGGGTTGCCGGGGATCAGCCACGCAAGGCAGAAGGTGATGGTGTAGATCACCAGCAGGATGGCGGGCATGGCCAGCAGGCGGCGGGCGATAAGGCCGGTCATCGCTGAACTTTCAGCTTCCAGAGGTATTGCGTGAGCCGTGGATGGGTGCTCAGGCCGGTGAGCCGTCCCGGCTCGTACATGTACGACTGAACGTACTGGCAGAGCACCAGCATCGGGACATCCTCGGCGACGATGATCCGCTCGCACTCCTGGAGCAGGCCGAGGCGGACCTGCGCGTCGGGCTCGCCGGCGGCTTGCTCGAGCAGTTCGTCCACGCGGGCGCTGGAGTACCCGCGAATGTTGTTGCCGTCGCCCGTCCGGCAGAGTTCGAGGAAGGTCGTCGGATCGCCGTAGTCGCCGTACCAGCCGCCGCGGCCGATCATGAAGTTGCCGCGCTTGAGGTCCTCCCGGAAGAACTTGCTTTCCTTGCCGCGCAGCTCGACGCGGACACCGAGCTCGCGCTGCCACATGTCGCGCAACGCCAGCGAGATGTTGCGGTACCGCGATCCGTTGGTGCTGTACAGCAGGTCGATGACCGGGAAGGGTTTTCCGTCGGCGTCCTGGACGAACCCGTCGCGGTCTCGGTCCACCCACCCCGCGTCCGCCAGTTGCCTGCGCGCGCGATCGGGATCGTATCCGAGCCCCTCCGGTGAGCGGTACCCGGGAATCGATCCCGGTGGGATGAGCGCCGTCATCACCGGCTCGTTGAGGCGGGTCACCTGCCGGACGATCGCGTCCTTGTCGACGCTCAAGACGAATGCCCGCCGGACGCGCGCGTCGGCAAACGGGTTGTCGCGACCATCGGCGAGCTGCACCCGGCAGTTGAAACTGTAGAAATCAGTGCCGAAGGCGGGCACGGCATGGATGTTGCGTCGCTCACCGCGTGCCGGCGGCGGGAGGGTGGCGAGGATCGTGTCGAGCGCGACCCCGGCGGCCAGGGCCGCCTTGATCTCGGCGGCATGGCGCGCCTCGTACGCGGACCGCTGTGCAAGCATGTCCGCCTGGTACTCCGCGCTGACGTCGCTGAGCCAGTCGATCCGGCCCGACTCGAAGGCGAGCACGGCCGTGTTGACGTCCTCGATCGACACGCACGCGATCGAGTCACTGTGCGCGAGTCCGGGCGTGTGGTACAGGCTATTGCGTTCGAGGCGCAGGTCGCGCTTGTACCGCCAGGCGGTGAGCACATAGGGCCCGTTGCCCACGAGATGCTTCGGCTTGGTCCAGCCGTGCTTCTGCCGGAGGCGGCCCGTCGCAGGATCGAGCGTGACCAGCCGGCGGTCCGGCCAGGGCGGCGGGTCGAGGTGTGCCCATCCCCTGTCGCGTTGCCGGGCGACCGCGGCCGGGTCGAGCGTCCAGCCCTCGACGGTGGGCCGGTGGACGGGGCAGAACGCGGCAAAGGCGACCAGGTCAAGAAAATACGGTGTCGGGCGGGCAAGCCGTACCCGCAGCGTGAGGTCGTCGAGGGCCTCGAGCGCGACGGTCTCGTCGAACGTGCGCTCGGAGAACTCCCACAACGCCAGCGCCCGGGCCTGCCGCTGCGCGAGATCAAGGCCGGCGGTCTGCCGGGCGAAGTCGGCAAGTGCCTCCGTTCGCCAGTGGAAGAAGGACTCCGCTCCATCGATGAGCATGAAGAGGCCGGAGTACTGCGCCGCGGTGTCCGGGAGTATCGCCCGTCTCCAGGCGTATACGAAATCGTGGGCGGAGACGGGGTCGCCGTTGGACCAGCGCGCGTCGGGCCGCAGCGTGAACGTGTACGTCCGCCGGTCGTGGCTGACCGTCCATCGCGCCGCGGCGGGCTGAACGCTGAAGTCGTCGTTGTCCCACCGGGCGAGGCCTTCGTACAGGCAATAGGCCATGCGGAGGTCCTGCATCCACGTCATCCGCTGCGGGTCGAGCGTGAAGATCTCGCTGACATTGACCAGGACGAGGTCGGCTCGAGGCGGCGTGTTGTCGAGGCAGATCGCCGCCGCCAGCGCGCCCACGATTGCGACGAACGGCGCCAGAAGCTTCATTGGGGCGTCCGGGAGAGGGAGGTAGTCAGTGCTTGTTGACGTACGGAGGACGCCGCAGCACGTCGCTCCACTTGTCGCGGTCGAGATCGAACCGGTGCTTGTCGCCGCTGCGCCACGCGCCGCCCAGCTCGGTCCGCGGGCGCACCTGGTCGGGTCGGATCCGTGCGTCGATCAGCTTCAGAAGGTTCTCGCTGATGTGGACCGCGCCGCCGTACGATTTCCGGGCGACTTCGTTGTCCTGGGCCTTCGCCCAGTGTGTCGCCGCGACCCTGCACAGGTCGCACAGTACCGGGGCGAGCGACTTGCCGACCGTCTTGCGGTTCGCCGGATCGAGGGTCAGGTACTCGTTGAGAATGAGCATCAGGGCAGGGTAGGTCGCGTTCATCAGATCGCTGGGGCCGTGCTGGTTCTTCTTCATGGCCTGCGTGACGGCCTTGAGCACCTTCGCCAGGACGTCGCGCGACACCGAGTTCTTCACGGAGGCGATCGCCTCGAACTGGCGTTGGAGAACGAGCCATTGCAGTGGTGCGTCCGCGGCGCCGGCAGCGGCGGCCTCGCGGCTCGCGGCCTTCTCGAGTTTACGCAGCGCTTCGTTGATCTTGTCCTGGGGCAGAACGCCCTGGTCAACGGCGATGGGGAAGGCACGGGCAGCCCACAGCCGGATTCCGAAGTCGTCTTCGTCATCGATGCTCGCGTGAGCCAGGATGACCTTCAACGCCTCCGGCGTGCCCAGCAACGCCACGACCTGCAGCGAGTTCACCGCGGCGTGAGTGGTTCCCTGCAGGATCACCTTCTCGAGGTGGGGCACCACGGCCCTGGAGTATTCGAACCGGAACCGATCGCCGACACGGATGGCGCGCAACGGCTCGATCAGTTTCGCCCGGGCCTCGTCCACCTCGTCCGGCTGCCGGGTCCCCGCCCAGTGCAGTGCATACCGGCGGATGTCGTCGAGGTCCCGCTCGCTGAGGTTCGCGTTGTCGACAAGCTGGTTGATTCGCGCCGGTGCCGCGGCGTGGGCCGGAGGCGCTGGCAGTACCGCGACCGCCATGATCACGCTGGCTGCCAGACTGTTGCCCAGACCAGTTGAGATGGGACGATCGCACTTCATGACTGCCGTGGCGCTCCGCGACTCTGCCGGCGGCGGTTTTCCGAACCTCGCAGTACCAGGTTCGTAGCAGCAGTGATCAGTACGGTAGCGATCTGGTCGAGACGATGCTGGTACACGTCGATGCCGTTTCCTGTTCGCTTGGAATGGGCCGGCACGGCCCGGGCTGCTGCCGCCGTCCCGGCTCCCGTGGGCCGGCGGCCTGATGCACATTATACGGCCCGCCCGGGTGGTGCGGTTTCCAGCGGTTCTCGGCTTTGGCCCGGCCTGTGTGGAATTGTGCGTGTGAGCCCTCAGACAGCCCGATTTCGAGTCCTCGTCCTGCTCCTGGGCGTCGCCGCCACTCAGACGGCGATGGCCGAGGTGACCGTCCGGCAACTGGTGGGGGCGCAGCTGACCCGGGCTGCGATGACGCTGGTTGAGACACAACCTGTTACCACTCAAGCACTTGGCACCGCGTTGGTGCTCCTGGAGCAGGCGGCGGCACTCAATCCGCAGGATGCCGACGCGTGCAGGATTCTCTTTCGGATTGGAGATCTGGCGGAGAACGACCGCGTCCGGCGGGACGCCTTGAAGCGGCTGCTCAAGCTGGCCCCCGACGATGATGTCGTGCGGCTGTTGTACGTTACCGACCGCGTCGATCGATTCCAGACCGCCGACGAGCGGCTGGCGGCTTATCGGAAGCTGCTGTCCGGGCCCATGCACGAGGCGCTCGGGCCCGCTGTGGCGTCGCGACTGGCCAATGACTACGCGTGGCTGCTGGATCGAACCGGTGACGTCGACGGGTTTGCTCACTGGATCGCCGAGGCGGTTGCACTGGACCCCTCCAATCGTGCCGCCGCCGCTACGGCGGCCGGCTTCTTCCGCATGAACGTGGGCGATGATCCGTTCGCCGAGGCGGAGCTTCTCACCACCTTGTTGCTTGCCGACCCGTCCTCACTGGACACCCAGACCGTGCTTGCCCGGCTGCTGCTGGAAAACGGGGCGTACGCCGGTGCCGAGCGGCTGTACCGGCTCGCCGTGCGCACCGCGGAGGCGAAGCGCACACCGCCCTCCGGTGGATTGCTGGCGGACCTCGTCGTCGCCCAGTGGGGCCACGGTGACGTTGATGCAGCGCTGGCGACCATCCGGAGACGACAACGCGAGGTTGACCAGGCGCATCGCATGACGCTGCGACGGCAGGATCCGGACCAGTCACCGCTGGAGCTCGCCCGTCAACACGCGCCGATCACCGCGACGCTGTCGACGACCAGGGCCGCGATTCGGAACCGCCAGGGTGATGCGCTGGCGGGTCCGGCACTCGACGGCGCCATCGCGGCCTACACGACGATGATCGAGATACTCAGGAAAGAGCCGGACACCCCTCCGGAGCAGGTCGCGGCTCTCCTGCTCGAGGTCACGTTCATCACGCTGTGGCTCGGCGGTGACGTCGAGACGGCCCAGGGGTTCCTGCTCGATGCAACGGAGCTGTTGAGCGAGGATGGTCTCAGCAGTGTTGCCCATGCCCGGTTCGAGGGGTGGATTGCGCTGCGGCGCGGCGAGGTCGCGCGGGCCGTCGAGCTGCTGGAGCCGATCGCCGAGCGAGATCTCGGCGCCCGGATCGGCGTGGCGATGGCTCTGCTCGCGCAGGGGCGACGACGCGACGCGGCACGAGAGTTCTATCGGGTCTCCACCGGTGAGCCCGGGAGCCTGATGGGAGTGTGGGCGGCGGACGTGCTGGCGGAGATGTTCGGTCGACCCGTGCCGATCGGCGAGACCGCACAGCGCCTGGAGCAGCTCATCGAATCGATTCCCCGGATCGTGGATCGCCTGCCCGACGAGCCCACGCTGGCGGTGAGCCTGCGCGTGCAGCCGGCCAGGATGACGTTCGAGCCATACGAACCGGTTATCCTGAACCTGGAGATCACCAACAATGCGCCGTTTCCGCTGGCGATCGATCCGGGCGGTCCGATCCGGACGCAGGTGGTGCTGACGGTGAGCGTGCAGGTCGCGGGGAGGCCTGATCTCAACAAGCTCAGGCCGATGGTCGTGGACATCGATCGCCGTCTCCGCCTCGGTCCGAACGAGCGCCTGGTCATCCCGGTCAATCTTCGCCACGGTCATCTTGGCCCGGTGCTCAGCAACGCGCCGTTGCGCGGCGTCACGATGAAGGTCACGGCGATCCTGGGGTTCTACGTTGCCGGCCCCGAATCCATCCGCCCCGGCATTCTGGGCAGCGAGGTCGTTTCGGTCACTTTCCGCGTCGACGGAGTGCGCCCGACCCGCGAGTGGATCTACGCGTCGATCGGAGCCATCCTCAACCCCGATTCCATGAAGGACCTGGCGGCCATCGGGCTGCTCTCCCAGATCGGGTCGATGGCGGCGCGCGCAAGGGAGACGGCGCCGTTGACGGCCGTGGAACAATTCGTCGACCCGCGCATGGTCGCCGAGGACACGGCCGCGGCGATCACCGAGGCGTACACGAAGCTGGACGCCGTCTCGCGGGCCTGGGTTCTCGGCACCATGAACCGGTCCTCCCTGCTCGAGCCGGTGTATGTGATGGCGCGCGAGGACCAGGACAAGCTGGTTCGTATCGCCTACCTGATGTACAGCCTCACCGGCGCCGACGACCCGATGATCGACGCGGCGCTGCGCGGCGACGATCCCGACGTGCGTCTCGTGGCTGAAGCGATGCACGACCGGATTCTCCGGGCGAGCGGCTCGCCATGACCCCGGGCAGCCCGTCGCCGCGCCCGGCGTATGTGCGATGGCTCGGTCTCGGCCTCGGTGTGATCCTGCTTGCGGCCGCGGTGGCGATGGTCGTCACGCGGCGCGAGATCTTCGGCAGCGCGGTGGCGGCGATCCGGCATCCCGCCGCAGGGGACGTCGCCCTGCTGCTGGGGACCATTCTTGCCAACGTCGTGCTTACGGGCCTGGTGTTCAGTGTGCTCATGTCGCGCTACGGACGTGTCGGCGTACTGGAAATGCAGGCGCTCATTGCTGCCGCGGCACTCGCCAATTTCCTGCCGTTGCGCCCCGGACTGTTCGGGCGGGCCGCCTATCACAAGGCGCTCAACGACATCCCCATCGCGGCCACGTTCAAGGTGACGCTGGTGGCGATGGCGCTGAGCGTCACGATCGCCGCGTACCTGGCGCTGGCGTTGTTCGCGGCGGGACACACCACGATCCAGTTGTGGGTGATGGTGGCGGTGCCGGTGCCGGTGCTCGCCGCAGCCGCCGTGCGCCGGCGAAGCCGGGGCGTCGTCGTTGCGGGGCTCTTCCGATACGTCGAAGTCCTGCTGCTGGCCGTTCGCTACCACGCCGCGTTCGCCCTGATCGGCTCGCCCATCGAACACGCGTCGGCGCTGACGATCTCGTGCGTCAGCCTCGTGGCGACGCTGGTTCCGCTGAGCGGCAACGGTCTTGGGTTGCGAGAATGGGCGGTGGGAATCGCCGCGCCGCTCGTGACGCCGTGGGTGGTCGAGATGGGACTCGCCGCGGACCTGCTCAACCGCGCCGCCGAGGTACTGCTCGTGGTCCCGCTCGGCGTCGGCGCGCTCGCGTGGCTGGGGTGGCGCCGGCGGTCTACTCGCGTCACGCGATCCCCAGGTCCGTCGTCGTAAACAGCGCGTCGAAGCGGTATCCGGCGCCCTCGATGTTCTCTCGCGCCCCCTCCTGCCGGTCGACGGTCGCGATGATGGCGACGACCTCGGCGCCTTCGCCGCGGATCACCTCGGCGGCCTCGATCGCCTGGCCGCCGGTCGTCGCGACGTCCTCAATGAACACGACGGACTCGCCGGGTTCGAGGCGGCCCTCGAGCTGTTTGCCCGTCCCGTACTGCTTCCGTGTGTTGCGCACGTAGACGCACGGCAGGCCGGAGGCCATCGACGCGGCGCTGACCAGCGGGATCCCGCCCAGTTCCGCACCGGCGAGGCGCCGGGTCCCCTCGGGAATCCGGGCCGCGATCAAGGTTCCCAGTTCGCCGAGAATCTCCGGATCGGTCAGGAACAGGTACTTGTCGATGTAATAGCTGCTGGTCCGCCCGCTGCGCAGCGTGAAGGTGCCGTGAAGAACGGCGGTCTCGGCGATCCGCCTGGCGAGCTCGTCCCGGGTCATGGCCGTCATGGTACCGCGGGCGCGCTTATAGTGATCCCGGTATGGTTGAGCGATCGGGACGCGGTGGGTTTACGCTCCTGGAGCTGGTCATCTCGCTTGCGGTGGTCAGCGCGCTGCTGGTCCTGCTCGTGCCGGTGCTCAGCACCGCGAGGATGTCCAGCCACCGCGCCTTGTGCGCGGGCAACCAGCGTCTGCTCGGCCACGCCTGGAGCAACTACCTCGACAGCAACGACCAGCGGTTCCCGGTCCTGCTCGTGCAGGGGGCGTGGATGTACGGCGGCGCGCGCTTCAGCTCCCTGGACGGCTCGCCTTTCCTGGACTATGACCGGCCGCTGAACCGATTCCTGCCGGCGCAGCGGCTCAGCGGGCCGGGGGAGATCCTCTTCGAGTGCCCGGCAGACCGTGGGATCACCGATGAGCGCAGCCGGGTCGGGACGGGACGGCGTTCCGCGTTCGAGGCCTTCGGCACCAGCTACCGGGCCAACACCAAGCTGCTCGGGGGGCGCGACGGCCGTGGACTGAGCCGCGACGAGATCACGACGAGCGCGTCGCGGCTCGTCGTCATGGGCGATCCCGTGTGGTACGAGGTCCGGGAGCAGACCGGGCGACTCGCGTCCTGGCACGGGATGACCGCCGCCGGCAACCTGCTCTTTCTGGACGGCTCGGTGCGATTCCTCGTGATCAATCCGAAGTCGACGATCGGACCGGCGGTGTTTGATCCGCTTGCGCCGGGGTTGGCGTTTCCCTCGCTTCCCTAACGAAGCCGCGCCAAGAGCTTCTCCCGGATCCCCTTCGCGTCGGCCTTGCCCCCGCTTGCCTTCATGACCGCACCCACGAGGCGACCCAGCGCCGCGTCCTTGCCGGCGAGGAAATCCCTGGCGGCCTGCGGCTCGGCGGCGATCGCCTGCTCGCACCAGGCGTCGAGTTGATCCTCGTCGCGAACCAGCAGCAGGCCGCGGTGCCCGGCGACGGCGGCGGCCGGGTCGTCCGTCGAACACAGCAGTTCGAACAGCTCGTCGACCGCGCTCGATCCGATGGCGTCCTCGGCCCGAAGGGCGATGATCCCGGCGACCTGGTCCGGGCTCACGCCCAGGTCGTGGATCGGGCGGTCGCGCTCGTTCGCCAGCCGGGCGCCCGCGTTGAGCAGGATCTTGGCGCAGTCACGGCCGGCGTGAGCCTGGGTCGCGGCGGTGCCGCCGGCGAGCACGGCCTCGATGCACTGCTCGTAGAACGCGCTCAGGTCGCGTTGATCGACCAGGGCCGCGGCGTCCCCGGCGGCGAGGTCGTACCGGTCGCGATACCGGCTCCGGCGCTGCATCGGCAGCTCCGGGATTCGGGCGGCGATCTCGCGGCGCCACGACTCGTCGACGATCAACGGCAGCAGGTCCGGGTCCGGAAAGTACCTGTAGTCATGGGCTTCTTCCTTGTCGCGCTGGAGCACCGTGACCTGCCCGGCGTCGAGCCAGCCCCGCGTGCTCTTGCGGCCCGGGGCCATGGTGACGCCATCCGTCTTGAAGGCCTCGACTTGACGATCGTGCTCAAACTCGATCGCGGCCCGCAGCGCCCGGAAGGAATTCAGGTTCTTGATCTCGACGATCGGCGTGGCAACTTCCCGGCCGTCCGCCAGGAGTATCAGGACGTTGACGTTGGGCTCGAAACGCATGTGCCCCCGTTGCATGATGCCCTCGCTGACGCCCAGGTATCGGCAGATGTTGCGGAGTTCCCTGGCGAAGGTGACCGCGTCGAGGGCGCCGCAGAGATCGGGATGGGTGACGATCTCCAGCAGCGGCGTGCCCGCGCGGTTGAGATCGATGAGCGACCCCTCGCAGGGGTGACCGCCGGGAAGTTCGTGCCCCAGCCTGCCCGTGTCCTCCTCGAGATGGGCCCTGATGATGCCCACGCGGATCGTCCCCCCGTCGGAGGCGGGGATGCTCAGCTCGCCGTCGAAGCACAGCGGCAGGTCATACTGGCTGATCTGGTATCCCTTGGGGAGATCCGGGTAGAAGTAATTCTTGCGATCCCACCTGCTGAACTCGGCGATCGAACAGTTCAGCGCGACGCCGACCATCATCGCCATCTCCACGGCCTGGCGATTCATGACCGGCAGCGCTCCCGGCAAGGCGGCGACCACCGGGTCGACGAGCGTGTTGGGTCTTGCGTCGTAGTGGTCG
>JADFOJ010000033.1 GCA_022562915.1 Planctomycetota bacterium
GCGGTGAGAAGAAGCGTAGCGAGGTCTTCCAGAGGGCCGTGCTGGCGCCGACGCTGTGCATCATGGACGAGACGGACTCCGGGCTCGACATCGACGCTCTCAAGACCGTCGCCAAGGGCATCAATGCGCTGCGCAGCACCGACCGCGCGTTCATCATCGTCACCCATTACCAGCGCCTGCTCGACCACGTCGTTCCGGACTTCGTCCACGTCCTGATGGACGGGCGCATCGTCCGGTCCGGCGGCAAGGAGTTGGCGCTGGAACTGGAGGATCACGGCTACACCGACGTCCAGAAGGACAATCCCGTACCCGAATCGGTCGCCTCACGCCGACGGACGGTGCTCTCGTGACCAGCGTGGCACATCCCAACGGCACGTATGTCGAGCAGTTCCGCCGGGCCGGCGAGGCGCCCTCGGGAACAGCGGGGGTTCCGGGCGGTCCGTCTGCGTGTGCCGAGCTGGTGGAGGTGAAGCAGGCCGCCCTGGATCGATTCGTCGAGCTCGGCTTCCCGACGATGCGGCACGAGGACTGGCGTTTCACCAACACGGCCCGAATCGCCGAGACGGCCTTCCAGCTCGCGGGTCCCGGCAATACGGCGTTCGACGCCACATTCATGGCGTTCATGGCCGCCCAGACGCTCGACGCCGACTGGCCTCGGCTGGTCCTTGTCAACGGGTATTACTGCGCCGAGCTGTCGTGCACGAAGGGGCTGCCGGATTCGATCCACGCCGGATCGCTCGCGGCATCGACCTCCGGCGCGATCGAGGCACACCTCACCAGGCATGCCCAGTGGAAAACCCAGCCGTTCACCGCCCTGAACACCGCGTTCCTCTCGGACGGCGCGATCGTGCACGTGGCCGCCGGGACGGATTGCCCGCAGCCGGTTCACGTGGTGTATGTCTCGACGCCCGGCGCCGACCCGCAGGTGTCGCACCCGCGAGGACTCATCGTCGCCGAGGCCGGCAGCCGGGTCACGGTCATCGAGAGCTACGTCGGTCCGGGCGGCGGTGACTATTTCACCAACGCCGTGACCGAGATCGTCGCCGGCGACAACACCACGGTCGATCACTACAAGATCGTCCGCGAACACGACCGGGCGTACCACGTCGGGACCACGCACATTCACCAGGGACGCGACAGCTCGGTGACGTCCCACTCGGTCACGCTCGCCGGCGCGCTGGTCAGAAACGACCTCATCGCCGAGATCGACGGGGAAGGGGCCGTCTGCACGCTCAACGGTCTCTATATCACGCGTGACCGCAGCCACGTGGACAACCACCTGCGCGTCGAGCACCTCAAGCCCCACGGCGACAGCCGGCAGCACTACAAGGGCATCCTCGACGGGCACTCCCATGCGGTGTTCACGGGCAGGATCAACGTCCACAAGGACGCCCAGAAGACCGATGCCAAGCAGACGAACAAGAACCTGCTGCTGTCCGAGGATGCCCAGATCGACACCAAGCCGCAACTGGAAATCTTCGCCGACGATGTGAAGTGCACCCACGGTGCGACGATCGGCCAGCTCGACGAGGACGCGATCTTCTACCTGCGATCGCGCGGGATCCGCGAAGACGCGGCCCGCGGCGTGCTGCTGCTGGCGTTCGCGCAGGAGAGCGTGGACCGGGTTCGTCCGGCACCGCTTCGGAGCCGCCTCCAGGACGCGGTGGGCGAACTGCTTGGCCAGGGCCGGGTGTTGCAGGAGGCGATATGACCACGGCGTCCGGACCGACGCCGCCGGCAACCAGGACGGCCGCACCGTACGACGTGCAGCGGATTCGGGAGGACTTTCCCATCCTCGCCCGTGAGATCAACGGTGAGCCGCTGGTCTACCTGGACAATGCCGCCACCGCGCAGAAGCCCGACGCGGTCATCGACGCGATCTGCGGGTATTACCGTACGGCCAACGCGAACATTCATCGCGGTGTCCACAGGCTGAGCGTCGAGGCTACCAAGGCGTACGAGGGAGCCCGCTGCACCGTGCAGCGGTTCCTCGGGGCGCGCCGACCGGAGGAGATCGTCTTCGTTCGCAGCGCGACCGAGGCGATCAATCTCGTCGCCCAGGCATACGCCCGACCGAGGCTCGCCGCCGGCGACGAGATCCTGATCACGACCATGGAGCACCACTCCAACATCGTGCCGTGGCAGATCGTGTGCGAGCAGACCGGGGCCGTGCTGCGGGTGGCGCCGATCACCGACGCCGGCGAGCTCGAAATCGACGAGTTCGAGAAGCTGCTGGGCCCGCGGACCCGGCTGGTCGCGGTCACCCACATCTCCAACGCGCTGGGCACGGTCAACCCGGTCGCGAAGCTGGTCGAGCTGGCCCACCGCCATGGGGCCGTGGTGCTCATCGACGGCGCCCAGGCGGCGCCGCACCTGCCGATCGACGTGACGGCACTGGGTTGCGATTTCTACGCGATCACCGGCCACAAGATGTTCGGCCCCACGGGTGTCGGCGCCCTGTACGGCCGCTACGAACTGCTCGACGCCATGGAGCCGTACCAGGGCGGCGGCGAGATGATCCTCTCGGTGTCGTTCGAGAAGACGACGTACAACCACGTGCCGCACAAGTTCGAGGCGGGAACGCCCAACATCGCCGGGGTCATCGGGATGGGGGCCGCGGTGGACTATCTCAACGACATAGGGCTGAATCGCATCGGGACGTACGAGCAGGGGTTGCTCGCGTACGCCACCGAGGCGATCAGCCGGATCCCGGGCGTGAGGCTGTTCGGCACCGCCGCGCACAAGGCCGCGGTGCTGTCGTTCAACATCGGCGACGTACATCCCCACGACGCCGGGACGATCCTCGACCAGCAGGGCATCGCCGTGCGGACCGGCCACCACTGCGCCCAGCCGGTCATGGAGCGTTTCGGGATCACCGCGACGGTCCGCGCATCGATCGCCCTCTACAACACGCACGCCGAAATCGACCGGCTCGCGGCCGCGGTCGCGACTGTCCGGGAGGTCTTCGCGTGATGTTCGATCTTTCTGACCTGTACCAGGAACTCATCCTCGATCACAACCGCAGTCCGCGCAACCGGCGCCGGATCGAGCACGCCGGCTGCCGGGCGGAGGGCTACAACCCGC
Organism: Planctomycetota bacterium; assembly: GCA_022562915.1. Classification (GTDB taxonomy): domain Bacteria; phylum Planctomycetota; class Phycisphaerae; order Phycisphaerales; family SM1A02; genus JADFOJ01. Next base: position 3,085 of record JADFOJ010000033.1, read on the forward strand.
TGTGCGGTGATCGGATCACGGTGTACCTTTCGATCGGCGGGGACGTGATCGAGGAGGCCGCCTTCGAGGGCACGGGCTGCGCCATCTCGACCGCCGCTGCGTCGATGATGACCGAGGCCGTCAAGGGCATGAGCGTTGCCGAGGCCACGGCGCTGTTCGAACGTTTTCGCGCGATGGTCACGGCTGACGAAGACCGCGTTGAGGCCGACGGGGCGTCCATGGGCAAGCTCGGCGCTTTCGCCGGGGTGCGCCGCTTCCCGGCCAGGGTCAAGTGCGCGACGCTGGCCTGGCACACGCTCCGCGCGGCCATCGCCGGCGACCATGCCAGCGTGACCACGGAATGACCGGCCCACTGGACAGTCTCAGGGCGCAGGCCACCGAGGCCGAGGTCGTCGAGGTCCTCAAGACGATCCGCGACCCGGAGCTGCCCGTCAGCATCTGGGACATGGGGCTGATCTACGGCATCGACGTGAGTCCCGAGGACGAGATCACGATCCGCATGACGCTGACCACGCCCTCGTGCCCGGTCGCCGAGACGCTGCCCCCGGAAGTCGAGCAGAAGGTCGCCGCGATCCACGGCGTCAAGAGCTGCAGTGTCCAGATCGTCTGGGAGCCTCCGTGGACGGCGGACCGCATGACGGATGCGGCCCGGCTCGAAACCGGGTTGATGTAGAAAATAGACCGGGACTAATTTCCAGCCGGTGGCCTACCACAACGCGGTGCCGGCAGCCTGGAAATTAGTCCCGGTCTATTTTCTACATCAACCGTGGAGCGACGTTCGAAGACACGGGCGAGCAAGCTCGACCGTGCCACCCGGCGACGAGAGATCACAGCGGCACAGGTACCTTAAAAACTTTTTTCCGGTCCGCAATACACTGGCGGGCCGGCGTCCGGGCCCTTCGGCCGGTCATGATCTCACCCTCGCCCGCGGCGTTTTGCCCCGCACCCGCCGGTACGTTGTGCGGCGATGATTCAGATCGCGTCAGCCCTGAGACAGTTCCACCTGATCGACGCCGAGGCGGACGAACACGGCACGCACGAGGTGCTGCGGGTCCCGGAGGGCCTGTCGTACCTGGTCACCGGCGACGCTTCGGGCGGGCCGCGACTCGTCGCCGATTCCGAAGCCGCCTCCGTGGCCAAGGTCACCCGCGGCGTGATCCTGGAGCCCATCTCCCGGCAGAGGGAACTGGTCCTGCTCATGGTCCTGTCGCCGGGGCAGCAGCCGGTGCTGATCAACGGCGTGACCGCCGGTCGCGTGGCGACGCTTCGCGAGGGTGACGTGGTTCAGCTCGACGGCGGCCGGCAGACCTTCCACGTCGCGCTGCACCTGCACTCGGTGATCGGGCGGGCCCCGCAGGAGCGGGCCGACGAATTGTGCCTGACGTGTCACCGTGCCCTCGACAATGACATCGTGCTCATCTGCAGTGTCTGCGGCAAGGCACAGCACTGTGACACCAGCGGCGACGCGGGCGCACGCAACTGCATCCTGTCGAGCACGTGCCCGTCGTGCAGGACCACGATTCACACCGACGGGCACACCGCGCTGCCGGAGGATCTCTGAGATGGTCTGGTCCGCGCCGGGATTCCGCGAGATCACGATCGATTCGACGGCCGGTGGCCATGACAGGGCCGGCCTGGTCGGCGCGGTCGACCGAATGCCCGATTTTCCAGGTCTCACCGGCGACGCCCGGGCCATCCTGGCCGGGACGAGGTTGCTGGTCGTGGGTACCGGGTCCGTCGGTGGCCGGATTGCGGAGCACGCGGCGCGGTGCCGTGTCGGCGAGATCGGCCTGGTCGATCCGAAGACCTTCTCCGCGAACTTCGACACCCAGGTGACCCGTTCTCGATCGGACATCGGGCGACCCAAGGCGGCCCAGGTGGGCGCGTGGGCGAAGACCATCTCTCCGTCGTCGATCGTCCGGGTCTTCGACGGATCCGTCCAGGCGTTGTCGTGGCTCGACCTCGATGACTACGACATCGTCGTCGCCTCGACGGACAACCTGCTGGCGGAGGTGTATCTCGGCGAGACGTGCATGGCATTGGGGCTGCCACTGCTGTACGCGTCGGTTCACGGCCCGACGCTCTGCAGCCAGGTGCGGGTCTTCATGAACCGCAACGGCGATTCACCGTGCCCCTCCTGCGGCTACAGCCGCGCCGAGCGCGAGCAGTTGTCCAGCGGCACCAGGTTCAGCTGCGACCCCGCCGCCGGTGGCGAAGCGGACCTCGACGGCCCGCCGACGGTCAGCGTAAGCCCGCTGTGCAGCCTCGCCGCCGACATGGCGATGCTGGAGGTTCTCCGGATGAGGCTGCGGCTCGGCTCGGCGCCGTGCGACTGCGTGCGGGAACTCAACGGCTATACGGGGGCCTCGGTCACGACACCGCTGTCGCGCCGGGCCGCGTGCGGGGTCGACCACACGGTCCTGGAGCGCGTGTACCTCGACCGACCCCTCGGCGAGTGCACCTTGCGTGACTGCGCCGAGGCCGCGGGGGTGACGGGCGACGAGGGGATCGCCCGCACCTCTTTCGCGGTCGACGACAGTCTCTTTGCCCCGGTTCTCACCTGCACGGCGTGCGAAGCCTCGCACGAGCACAACGGTTTCGTGGACCGTCGTCGAGGAACACTGCCCCGCCCGTGCCGCGCGTGCGGCCACCATGGCCTGGCACCCCACCCGTTCCGCTCGTTCGATCGGCTCATACCCGCCCGCGCCGGCGGCCTGCTGCCGCACCTGGACGTTCCGCTGCGAGCCCTCGGCGCCGACGGCCGGGGCGTCGTGGTCCGGTACGGCCGCAAGGCCGTTCTTCTCCGTTGGAAATCCGACCGCACACGGGACACGACATCATGACTACGACAGCAACGCCGCGGCCCCCCGGGCTCGGCTCACTCGACCGGATCACGCTCACCCCGGCCAACGAGCACATGCTCGCGGTGGCGGCATCCTCGATGCAGGGCGTCGACCCGTGGCCGGCCCGCAAGATGTCCGAGGCGAGGCAACTGCTCGCCCTTGGCCAGCTCGCCGGCTCGAAGCGAATGCAGGTTCGCGAACTGGACCTCGAACAGGACCTTCGCGCGACCGTCTGGTTCGACGTTCCGGTCGCCATGACGCCCGACTCCACCGGCGCCCTGCGGATCCAACAGGGTGCGGTGGTCGGCATCATCTATCCGCGGGTGATCCTGAGCATTCCGCTGCCCGGGTACGCGTTGACGAGCCTCGTGGAGCCGGAGGCGGGCGCGTTCTACCCGAACCTCGGATCGAGCCGCGGGCAGCGGATGTGTCTCGGCGCGCAGCTGCCGGTGGGGATCCCGGTCGTCGAGCTGGCGCTCGGAGCATGGTCATTGCTGGCGATGCAGACGGTGATGCTGGACGCAGGAGATTCCGCAGGCGTCATGCACATGGCGGCGGCCGAGTACTGGCAGGCGAACCGCGACCGGATGCCGCTCACCCGCGAGCCGTTGCTCCGTCCCGACCGGCTGCCTGGGGAACCACGATGCAGTTGACCGCGCGGACCATTGCCCGAACCAACGACCGGCTTGCCGAGCTGGGACTGCAGCCGGATCGACCGAACGCCTGGTCCGGAGAGGACCTTCACCTTGCGATCGATGGCGGCTGGCTTTGCTTCAGCACGAAGCGATCGCCGCCGGCCGCGTCAGGAGGCCTCGATGCGCCGGGGCTCTGGAAACAGTCGACGGGCGGCGGCCGCGTCTTCGAGGCGCCGCTGGGAGCGATCATGCAGCGGATCGACGACACCGGGTTCGACGACCACGCTGAGGAAGCCGTGATCGCGATGGTGGCGACCTGGGCCGTGCAGACGCTCGACGGCACCGGGGCCAGGGGATGGGCGCCGCCGGCGGTCGAACGGCTCGACGAACTGCTCCCGCCGGCGGCACTGTCGTTCCAGAGCGGCTCGCTGCTGGAACCGTGCACGCTGGTGAGCCTCGAACACACGCTCCGCGTGCACGTCTGTCTGGGTCGGATCGACCCGGCGCTCTCCGATGCGCGCCGGCGCTGGGTGGATCGCGTGGTGGCCGACGCGAGGCGGCTGCGGCTGGTTCGTGTCGAACTGCGCGCTCCCGGCGAGGCGCCCGCCATGATCGAGGCCGCGATCGACCTGACCGGTGCGCCGGCGGCGATCGGCGAGGCGATGCTGCCGCTCGCCGTGGACGCGCTGCGTCACTGCTTCGAATTCCTCGCACTGACCGCAACCATCGTCGGCGACGCACAGTGCGCCAGCCGGGTGCTCGACACCGTGCCGAGCTGAAACATCTCTTCTCGAAAACCCTTTCCGGAAAGGACCGCTCAACCATGATCACAACCTCACAAGACCTTCTCTCAAGGACCGCACCGGGAAAGGTTCGCCTGCGGATCCGCGACATCACCGCCACGCACGAGGCGGAACTGGTGATCGACGCCGACCTGCGCGTCGGTGCCGTCGCCAGGACGGTCGCGGCCCGGATGTCGTTGCCGGCGGATACGACCTGGGCACTTCGTTCTGACACCACCGCGGCGTTCCTGGACGACGACGCAACCATCGGCGAGGCGGTCGGCGTCGACGGCGACACGGAAGTCTTCCTCACCGCCACGCCCCGGGCACACCTCGGCGCCGGATGAGCGAGACGATCCTCCAACAGGACGTGCTCGACGCGGGCCTCGAGGCATTCGACGAGGACTGGACGCTGACCATGGTGCTTCGTGCCACGACGGACGGTCCGCCGTTGGCCCGGCAGCGCGTCAGCGAGGCTGACCTCGCCGAGGCACGGAGCGAAGCGTGGCTCAACGGCTTCCTGCGGCGCGGTCAACCCGACCTGCCGCTGGAGGCCGTGACCACGCGGCTCGCGCCCGTCGTGAAGAAGGGCCGGTGCCTCGGATTCGTGCTGAGAGCCGAGGGCCCCGGGACCGACGCCTCCGTACACACGTTCGGCGTGTCGTGTCTGGCGCCGGCGGCGCACCAGGTGTCGAAGAGACTGGTCACCGACGGGCTGCTGCGCGAAGGCGACGCCTACGTGTACGAGTTGCAGCCGCAGCGGGCGGGCGAGACGGACATGGACCCGTTGCCGGCGGCAGCGGCGCGGCACGATTCCGGCGGCATGCAGATCAAGACGACGACGACCGCACTGCGGTACGCGACACGGCCGTTGGCGCAGCTTCGGCTCACGGCCAGGACCGCCGGCGAGATCGATGACGCCGTCCTGCCCGTGTTCTTCACTGAATCGGCTCACAAGAAGTCGCGGGACTTCGCCCGCACGGGCGCCGACGACAACCCTCCGGTCGAGACGGGCTCAATCCTGATCGGCGAACTGGGTGTCTGCCCGGACAGCGGCGAAATGTCCGTCACCGTGCTCGACGCGATCGAGGTCGCCGACGCCGAGCAACGGGAGTTCTCCCTCATTCCGTCTTCGAGGACCTGGAGCCGCGTCCAGGCGGTTCTGGCCCGGCTCACCGGGGGCGATCCCTGCGGAACGACGCGTCTCGTAGGCCAGTCACACGGACATAATTTCCCCCTGGACGGTGAGCCGTGTGCCCTGTGCGCGACGGCCAGGGAGTGTGGCCGAACGACCGTGTTCGTCTCCGCGGCTGACCGCAGCTTCATGCGGACCGTCTTCGCGGGGCAGCCGTTCGCCCTCTGCTGGATCGCCGGCAGCAACGCGCGAGGTGAGGAGGTCGCGACGCTCTTCACCTTGCGTGCCGGCGTTCTCAAGCCGCGGGGCTACTACATCATCGAGGATCTCGTCCGCTCCTGACACACCCGGGCCACTTGCACAAGGAAGACGACCGTGCCGACAGTGAAGAAGATACAGACCTCCGTCATGCTGCTCACCGACAAGGTGCCGCTGGCGCATCGACGGATACTGCTGGCCGACATCTGCCAGAGCGACTCGGAGGAAGCCGCGAAGCTGCTCGACAGGCTGCTCAAGGCGGCGGCACAGGGAGACGGCGGCGAGGATCACTTCAAGGAAAAGACGAAGGAACTGGAGGCACTCATCGAGGGTCTCGAGAACGGCCCCCAGCGGTCCGCGGTGTTCCTCAACCTGGTGCCGGCCAACGGCGCGCCGCTCACCCGGGCGCTCGTGAAGCTCTCCGACGGGACCCCGGCGTACCCGATCGTGCCCGACGCCGTGCTGGGCGAGTCGCTCAAGCGGGGCGACAGCGTTCTGCTCAGCGCCCGGGGCGAAGCGCTGCTGTCGCGGGACGCCGGAAGCATCGACGTGGGAGAGGAAGCACGGCTGGAGCGGTGGATGGGCGATCGAGTCGAGGTGAGCCTGCGAACGGGCGACGAGCGGCACCTGCTGCACGTCGCCGAGACCCTGCGAGCCCGACTCGAGGCGGACGAGGTTCCGAAGGGCACGGCGTTGCTCGTGTGCCTTCGCCGGGCGATCGCCTTCGACATGATCCCCTCGCCCATCGACCCGTTGAGCGGGTTCCGGTTCCTTTCAAGGGAGCCCGTCCCCGATGTCATCGCCGCGCGCGACATCGGCGACCCGCCGGAGTTCATCGAACGCATCGCCGAGGTCTGCCGGCAGGAGATGACCTCGCCCGAACGTCGCCGTCGATACGGGCTTCGACGGTCGATCACCATGCTCCTGACCGGCGTCAGCGGCAGCGGCAAGACACTGAGCCTCAACGCCGCCATCCGGAGGATCTACGAGGTCATGTCCGACGTCACCGGCCTGCCCATCGGGGCACTGCCTCCGCGAGTGATCCGCCTGAAGATGTCCAAACTCTTGTCGCAGTGGCTGGGCAAGTCCGACAAGAACGCCGACAGGCTCGTCGATGAGATCACCGAGCTGGCCGGGCACACCGTCACCGACGCCAGCGGGCGCACCGTCGAGCTTCCGGTGATCGTGGTCCTCGAGGAGTTCGACGGCATCGCCCGCCGCCGCGGTCTGGACCACGACGGGATCTACGATCGCATCCAGACGACGCTGCTGCAGCGGCTGGACCACACGGCCAACGCGGCGCTGCGTGACTCGCTGATCGTCATGTTCGCGACGACCAACGTGCCGCACCTGCTCGACCCCGCGTGGCTCCGCCGCGTCGGCGGACGAACCTGCACCTTCGGGCGGCTGCGCCGCCGGGCCTTTGCCGCCGTGCTCGACAAGCAACTGCGGGATCGCCCGCTCGCCGGCGACAACGGGACCGCCCCGGACGAACTCAAGCGCCGCCTTGTACGCAACGTCACGGGCGCACTGTTCAGCCCCAACGGCGCGGCACGGCCGCTGATCGAGATCCAGTTCGCGGGAACGACCACGCCGTGCTTCAAGCACGGTCGAGACTTCCTGACCGGCAGCGTCGTGGACCGGGCCGTGCAGCAGGCGGCGGAGGCCGCCTGCCAGGCCGAGCAAGCAGGGGCCGACACCCCGGGCATCACCATCCACGGTCTGCTGGATGCGATCGAGGACCAGGTCCGGGCCGTGGTCGAGTCCGTCACCCCCGCCAACGTGGCGGAGTTCGTCGACGTGCCCGACGGCACGAGGGTCACCAACACCCGACGTATCGAGGCACAGGCGATCCCCGCACGCGACATCCTGCGCTGAAAGCCGACAAGACAAGAAAGGAACACCGAGATGACCGAACTCATCAGAGCACAGACGCCTCAGGAGCGGGCCGGTGGAGCACCCGATGACTTCGGCGGCGTCTGGCCGAACCAGGAACCTGCCGGCCTCGCCCAGGTGAGCACCGGTCTCTATACCGAGCACCTTCCGGTGGTGGGCAGGACGATCATGGACATCCGCCGGACATTCGCCGACCGCCTGGACATCGACCCCAGCGCCCAGCCCGTCATCGACGGGCAACTCGTTGCGGACGAATCCACCCGCGTCGAGCCGGGGCAACGACTTGCGTTCGTCCGGCACGCCGGCGAAAAGGGAGTCGACCTCACCCCGGAGTGACCATCATGCCGCATGACACGCTCACGATCAGGGGAAGGAACGTGCAGGCGCGGTCGCCGGAAGGCGTCACCGCGACGCTGGGCGTCGCCGAGTTCGTCAGGAAGCTCAGCCCACCCACGATGAACTGCTGCGGGCTGATCCTTCCGCGCGGCGTCAGCACCTTCTTCTCGACGGACTCGACGACGATCTTCTTCTGGGAGCTTCCGCCGGCCGTTCACCACGTCCGGTGGATCAGCGCTGATTCGGAAGTGCCCTACAGGATGCCCGGCGCCAAGGTGCTCTACGAGGACCGGCGGATCGCTCTGCCCTACATCGTCATCGTTGCCGTGTTCGTCAAGGATCCTGCCGGCCGGCTGGTGCTGTCGGGCAGGAACGAGGCGTACTTCCGAACGGCGCCGCTGGAGAGTCTCGACGACGAGCTGCTGTTTCCGTCCCTGCTCAATATCAGCAAGTTCCCCCGGCAGGTTGCCGCGTCCAGGCCGCTGAGCTGGATCTGCACGCAGTACCTGGACCGGGCCACGCTCGCCGCCGAGCCGGACCTCAACACCCGCATCCGGCAGTCGTTGAAGGCCCTGCGCAGCACCACGCTGGAAGCGGGCTTCAACTACTCCAGCGAGCACCACGAGCTCACGAGCTACTGGACGGTCTCGGCGAAGAAAATCCCCCAGGTCGCCGACCTCGACCGGTGGGAGCAGCTCAGCCGGGAGGACCCGCTGTTCACGCTGGAGGTGCCGTGGCTGCCGGCGAAGTGGCGAGGCCGAAAAATGACCGTCAGCAGCCTCGTCGAGCGGATCCAGACGCTCTTCTCCGCGCATCGATCGTCCCCGGACTCCAGCGACGCCCTGGCCCGCATCGTCTTCGAGGCGTCCGCCAACGGGGAGGCGTCGTGACCGATTCGCGTCCACCGGAGCGACTGCTGACGAACATCTACCTCAAGACGCGCGGCGACGAACCTCCGCCGGCTGACGAGAGTTGTTATTACCTTCTCACCGGCAGCGGCCTGTTCATCGGGCGCAACCAGCCGCACATGCGGAGCCTGGTACCCGCCCGCAACTGGCCGGGTGAGCTGGAGCCCCAGGAGCCCTTGCTCACGCTTCGCTATCCGAAGGTTCCGGCGGAGCTGCTCGGGCGCATCGTGGGCTTCTTCTGGACGGTCGCACAACGCCACGGAGCCGAGGCCGCGATCCTGCTCGCCTTCGACGACGCGTCCCAGCGCATCACGCCGATCGTACCCGACCAGGTCGGCACGATCGGCTGCGGCTGGCGCGGCGAGCCGTACCCGATCGGTCTTCACTACGAGATTCCCATTCACCTCGATGACGGCCTGAGGATCATCGGGGACATCCACAGCCACGCGTTCGAGCCGGCGTATGCGTCGTCCATCGACATACATGACGAGGTGCATCGGCCGGGTCTGCACGTCGTCGCGGGGCGTCTTGACCGTGATCCACCCGACTGGCACGCCGAATACGTCGTGGACGGCACGCGTTTTCAATACGCGCCGGAGTCGGTTCTCGACCTGGAGGGCTATGCCGGTCGCACCGTCCCCGCGGAGGCCGAGTGGCTCGATCGGCTGGAGGTCATTCCCGCCGCCGAGTATGCCCGAGAGCGGGCATCCAACGGAAACCGTACGCCGTGAAGAACTCCGTACTGCCGAACCTTTCGGGACGGATCACCTGCCGCATCATCGGTGTCGGCGGCATCGGTCAGATCGTCGCGACGTACCTCGTCCGGTACCTGGCGAGTCTCGCGGTCCCGGCGAGGGTGGTCCTGATCGACGGTGACGAGTTCGAGCACGGCAACGAGACACGCATGAGCGTGCAGCGGCTCTTCGAGAACAAGGCGGCGGCGCTCGCTGAGACGCTGGGGGCATCCTGCCGCGGGACGCAGGTGACGATCCTGCCGGTCCGGGAGTATGTCCGGCCGGACAACCTCGCCAGGCTCGTACACTCCGGCCGCGGCGAGTCGGTGTTGATGTGCGTGGACAACCACGCCACCCGCAAGCTCGTCGGGGATCACTGCGAGCGGCTCGACGACGTGTGCCTGATCAGCGGCGGCAACGACGGGGTCGGCCCCGACTCGTCCGGCTACGTCCGGCAGGGCACCGCCGGCAACGTCCAGGTTCTCCTGCGGCGCGACGGCCGAAGCCTCACCGCGGGGCTCGGCGAACACCACCCGGAGATCGCCACGCCGAAGGATGTCATCCCGGACGACGCCGGCTGCGACGCTTCGCTTGGCTCGGCGCCGCAGATCCTTTTCACCAACCTGACCGCGGCGGGCTGCATGCTGAACACCTGGTGGCTGTATGCCCGCGGCGAACTGCACTACTCGGAACTGGTCTTCAATATCAGCCACGGACGTACGGCGCCGCTGATCGAGATGGCGACCGTCGTGTGAACGGTCAACTGACGTTCTCGAAGATCCGGCCCTCGACGTACAATCTAAGCCGGTACCCGCCACCACCGGATTCGATCAGGTTGGGGTTGATGTGCGCCTTGATGAACAGGGCGCGGAGTTGCTGAACGAGGTTCTGCAGATTGCCGGTGCTGATGCGCTGCCCGCTGAGCTCCTCGATCGCCTCGATCAATTCGGCCTTCGTTTTGAAGGGGATGACCCCGTTCGTCGGCATGTTGACCCGCGACACCTTTGCCCCCAACGCGAGCAGCAGTTGGCGGAGCCGTTGCCTGTTCCGGAGCGGTGCGGGGAGCTCGTTGTTCTCAACGTGGACGAGCATGAAACCATCCCGGTCGTGTTCGATGATCACGTTGTGGACGGGCTCCACCACGTCGCTGGAGTTCGACGTCCGGTCCGCCTGACGCTGTGTCACGGGGACGACCTTCGCGGCGGCCGGTCGCGTGGGCTTGCCATTCTTCCTGCGTTGGGCCTCGGCGTGTTGCACCTTCTCCTGCCTTTGTTGCTTCTCCCACTCCGAGAGCCCGGCGGTGACGATCTCGACCGCCCACGCCTGCTTCGCAATCGCGGTCCCGACGATCTCGAGGTCCTTGCGCGTCTTCTTGATCCACTGCAGGAACTCACGGTCACTGTTGGTCATGCTTGCCTCGCGTCATCCGTGATGCGACATGGGTGCTTCTCGTCGCGACCCGTTGCCGCGGCGAAGAATCAAACGACTCGCTTGTGTCGGTAGGGACGAAACTGGACACGTCCTGTCGTGATTCATGACTGTTTCCAGGAGTCCGGCGGGACGAAGCGAGTGTACCTGCCGAGAATGGGCATGCAACAAATGAAACAGTAGTTTGATAAATATGGTATAACAGCGACAATAACGGAATTGTTATCGCGTATGCTGACAGATATCCAGGAGGCTCAAGCATGGCACCCCCGAACCCGAAGCAGCCCGGTATGGCCGCCGAAACCCGTCTGAAGCATCTCCTGGACAAGGCTGGATTCCCCGCTCGCGGCCTGCTCGAACGGATAGCCAGGGAGACGGGCCTCGCGCGGCACACCGTCCGCAAGTTCTACTACAACGAGGCTTCCGTCTTCTCGCTGGAGACGGTCGGCAGGATCTGCGCGTGGCTTGCGCAGAACGGCCTCGGCGACGGTCTTCCCGGCACCCTGTTCGCCATACGACCGCCTGCGATGATGACTGCCCTGATGGAACCCGGTCACGTCACGATGTGCGTGGGCGTCTACCAGGGGCGCGGCCGCCCCGGCTTCGCCCGGAGCTCCATCGCGAGAGACGACTTTTCCGTGGCGGCGCGCCTCGTCGAACGACTGTCGCGGTCGTCTCAGCGCACCGTCCGCATCAGCTACATCCATGTTCCGTCGCATGTGGCTCTCGACGGGCATACGCTCGATCGATCCGTGCTCGAACGTGATCAGGCAGAAGCAAGACGCATCTTTGAGAAGGCACGTCGCAACACGACCAGCGGAACGTCAGTCATGATCGGTTCGCAGCGAGCCAACTACGTGGTTGAATGTTTTGTCGCGGAACTGTGGAACGCCGAGGCTTTCTCTGCCGAGAACAGTCCGGTACCGTTCTATCTAAAATACCCGGAACCGGCACGGTCGTCAAGCTGCTTTGGCGGCGATACGGCGCCGGTGACGAACGGAACCGCTGCGCCCGACGGGATTTATTTTCGTCATCGTGGCAAGAAAGATTGGGAGTTTTTTCCGTCGGAGCCGCGTCAGAGCGCCACGGGCATGGTCATCGTGCGCCGTGATCCGGGCCTCGGTCGAGTGGAGCTCGCCGTCTTCGGTCTATCAGGGATCGCCACCAGCGCGATGGGGACGCTCCTGTGCCGCATGCCGGACAGGTTCCTGCCCAACGGGCCGGTGAGGGCGGGAATCCAGGTCGGCGTGTACGTCTGCGGATTCGATATTTCGGCGATGACCTCCGACGAGCAGGACATCGACACGATCACGATCGGCACCCCCAGGATCGTCGAACTCGACGTGGACGTCCGCGGAAGGCGACGGCCCGCCGCGTGAAACCCGGTACACTGTCGAGCGTCCAGCGAAAGGAACCCATCGATGCTGAAACCCGAGATCGAGGCCGCCCTCAACAGCCAGTTGAACATGGAGCAGACGGCGGCTCATGAATACCTGGCGATGGCTGCATTCTTCGAGCAGCAGAGCCTCGGGGGCTTTGCCGGGTTCATGCGGGCGCAGTCGACCGAGGAGACCGAGCACGCGATGCGGATCTTCAAGCACCTCTTCGCTCGCGGTGGATCGGTCTCGATCGGTGCGATCGCCGCACCACGGGGTGGGTACGACTCCGCCATGGGCGTCTTCGAGGCGGCCCGCGATCGGGAGCAGGCGAACACGGCGAGCATTCACGAACTGTACCGGCTGGCCGGGGCCGCGGACGATCCCGCGACCCAGATCATGCTGCACTGGTTCATCGAGGAACAGGTCGAAGAGGAACAGTGGTGCGCCGAGGCGCTGTCGCTGCTGGAGATGGTCGGCGACAACCGCAGCGCCCTGCTTATGCTCGACAAGCGGTACGGCATGAAGGCGGGGTAGGTGGAGGGGTGCAGTACGGCTTCGTCATCGACCATTCTTCCTGCATAGGCTGTCACGCGTGCACCGTCGCGTGCAAGGCGGAGAACGACGTGCCGGTCGGGAGTTTCCGGACGGCGGTGAAGTACACCGAGGTCGGGACGTTCCCCGAGATCCGCCGCCACTTCCTGGTGCAACGGTGCAACCATTGCTCGGACGCCCCGTGCGTCACGATCTGCCCGGTGAACGCCCTCGAGAAGCGCCCCGACGGCATCGTTGACGTCGACCGCGACGCGTGCATCGGGTGCCGGGCGTGCATGCAGGCATGCCCGTACGACGCGATCTATCTCAACGAAGATCTCGGCGCCGTCGAGAAGTGCCACTTCTGCGCCCATCGCATCGACCGAGGCCTCGAACCGGCGTGCGTCACGGTCTGTCCCGTCGGTGCCATTGTCACGGGCGATCTGCACGATCCCGGCTCCAGGGTGTCACTGATGATCCTCGACAACGAGACGAGCGTGCGGCGGCCGGAGCAGGGAACCGGTCCCAACGTCCACTACGTCGGCGCCGACGAGATCTCGCTGCATCCCGGAACGGCGTCGCGACCGCCGACATACCTGTGGAGCGACCGCCCGCCGGACAAGCCGGAGCCGTGGCCCGACACACTGACAACGGCCCCGGATGCGACTGTCGTGCTCGACCAGGGCCACCGCGTCCAGTGGGGCTGGCCGATCGCGGTGTATCTCGTGACCAAGGGCATCGCGGCCGGGGCCGCGATGCTCGCGCCGTTCGTGCCGTGGCCGGATCGTGCGGGATTCGCGGCGCTGTGGGCGCCGGAGATCATCGCGATGGTGTTCATCATGGTCACGCTGGTGCTTCTCGTGGAGGACCTTTCCCGGCCGCTGCTGTTCTACCGGATGCTCACCCGGCCGAACTTCCGGAGCTGGCTCGTCAAGGGCGGCGTGCTGCTGGGCATGTTTACCGCGGTCATCGCCGCGGTGATGGTTGCGCGGCTCGCCGGCCTTGATGGTGCGGTCGACATCGGCCGGGTCATCGGGGCGGTGCTGGGCATCGGCATCGCCGGTTACACGGCGCTGCTGTTCGCGCAGTGCAAGGGTCGCGACCTGTGGGAAAGCTCCCTGCTCCTGCCGCACCTGCTGGCCCAGGCGGTCATGTGCGGCGGCGCTGCGCTGCTGGCATGTGACCCCTCATGCCCGGCGCTGCCGTCGATCACCGCCGTCGCCATCCTCGCCCACGGGGCGCTGGCTCTTGCCGAGCGATACAGGACGCATCCAACCGACAACGCCCGCCAGGCGGCGGCCTTTCTCGGTCGCATCGAGGTCGGGCCGCTGAAGGCCTGGCGCGACGGCCTGCTGCTCGGGGTCGGGCTGTCGCTGGTCGTGCTGGTTGTTCTTCCAGTCGCCTCTATCATTCCGGTCGTGGTCGGACTGCTGCTGTACGAGCACGCGTTCGTCCGCGCCGCCCAGCTTCCTCCGCTCTCGTAGAGACCTGCCTGAGAAGACCACTCCATGCGCTCCCACGACCCCGAGACCATGTCCACGACGCCGCTGGAATCGTTCCCGCCCGTCGAGCAATGGGACGACTGGATGGAATACGACGCCGCCGCGTGGCCTCGAAAGGTCGAGCGCAGGTACATGCTCGTGCCCACGACCTGCTTCAACTGTGAAGCGGCGTGCGGCCTCATGGCGTACGTCGACAAGGCCACGATGCAGATCCGCCGCCTGGAGGGCAACCCGCACCACCCCGGTTCCCGTGGAAAGAACTGCGCCAAGGGCCCCGCGACGATCAACCAGATCAACGACCCGCAGCGGATCCTCTACCCGTTGAAGCGGGTCGGGCCGCGCGGCTCGGGGCAGTTCGAACGCACCACGTGGGACGAGGTGCTGGACACCTTCGCCGGCCGCATCCGCCAGGCACTGCTGGATGACCGCCGCAACGAGATCATGTACCACGTGGGAAGGCCGGGCGACGACAGCTTCATGCTCCGCGTGCTCCAGAGCTGGGGCCTGGACGCACACAACTCCCACACCAACGTCTGCTCGTCGGCGGCGCGGCTGGGCTATGCGCTCTGGAGCGGCGCCGACCGGCCCTCGCCCGACCACGAGCACGCGAAGTTCATCCTGCTGCTGTCATCGCACCTGGAGACGGGTCATTATTTCATTCCCCACGCCCAGCGGATCGTCCAGGCCCAGGGCCACGGCACCCGGATGTGCGTCATCGACGTGCGACTGTCCAACACCGCGTCGCGCGCGGACTGGTGGCTCGCGCCGTGGCCGGGCACCGAGGCGATGCTCCTGTTGTCCTTCGCGCACGTGATCCTGCAGGAGAACCTCCATGACCGGGAGTTTCTCAGGCAGTGGGTCAACTGGCGGGAGTTCCTCGCCGTGCGGCGGCCCGACGCCGAGCCGTCGTTCGAGCTCTTCCTCGACGAGCTTGCCGGGACCTATGCCTTTGCGAGCCCCGAGGCCGCCGCGGCCGAATGCGGGGTCGCGGCGACGACGATCCGGGAGGTCGCCCGCGAGATCGGCCGGGCGGGTCACGCGTTTGCGTCACACGTCTGGCGCAACGCGGCGTCGGGGAACCTCGGCGGGTGGCAGGTGGCGCGCTGTCTTGCGCTGCTGTCGGTGCTTACCGGCTCGGTGGGCACGCGCGGCGGCACCAACCTCAACTCGGACAACAAGTTCGTCCCGCCGCCGTTTCTCAAGCCCGCCCCGCAGAACATCTGGAACGAATTGCTGTACCCGCGGGAGTACCCGCTGGCTCACCACGAGATGTCCTTCCTGCTGCCGCACATGCTGCTGGATGGTCGGGGACCCCTCGACGTGTACTTCACGCGCGTCTATAACCCGGTGTGGACCAACCCCGACGGCCTGCTGTGGGAGAAGGTCCTGCTTGACGAATCGCTGATCGGCCTGCACGCGGCACTGACGCCGGTGTGGAGCGAAACCGCCCAGTACGCCGACTACGTGCTTCCCATGGGCAACGCCGCGGAGCGGCACGACCTCATGAGCCAGGAAACCCATGCCGCGAAATGGATCAGTTTCCGCCAACCGGTGCTGCGCACGGCCCACGAACGGCTCGGCAGAACGACGGCCCTGACCCATGAGACCAACCCCGGCGAGGTGTGGGAGGAAGACGAGTTCTGGATCGAGCTGTCGTGGCGCATCGACCCCGACGGTGAGCTGGGCATCCGCAAGCACTACGAGTCGCCGTACCGCGCCGGCGAGAAGATCACGATCGACGAGTATTACAGGTGGATCTTCGAGAACTCGGTGCCGGGACTGCCCGAGGAGGCGCGCCGTCACGAGCTGACGCCGCTCCAGTACATGCGGAAGTTCGGTGCGTTTCTCGTCGAGGGCGACGCCTACGAGAGTTACAGCGACGAGCTTCCCGCGAAGCGCCTGGAGGGTTCGACCACGCTGCCCGACGGCACCATCGAGCGCGACGGTACCCCGATCGGCGTCACGGTGTCGGGGACCGCCCGCGTCGGGTTCAACACGCCGTCACGACGACTGGAACTCTACAGCCGGACGCTCGCGGACTGGGGCTGGCCGCAGGACACGCTGCCGGGGTACATCGAGAGCCACATCCACCGGAGCAGCATGGACCGGGACAAGGGCGAGTACGTCCTGATCCCGACGTTCCGGCTGCCGACACTGATCCACACGCGTTCCGCCAACGCCAAGTGGCTGTACGAGCTCTCCAACACCAACCCCGTGTGGATTCACCCCGAGGACGCCCGGCGAATCGGCGTCCGGACCACCGACCTGATCCGGGTGGCCACGCGGATCGGCCACTTCGTCAACAAGGTCTGGGTGACCGAGGGCATGCGGCCGGGCGTGCTGGCGTGCTCGCACCACCTCGGTCGCTGGCGTCTTGATGACACCGCGGGCACCGAACGGTGGGCGAGCGCCAAGGTCGTCCGGGACGAGATCGCCCCCGGCACGTTCCGGTTCCGACGCGTCGAGGGGATCCGGCCGTACGCGAGCGATGATCCGGACACCCGGCGGATCTGGTGGACCGACGGCGGCGTGCACCAGAACCTGACCTTCCCCGTGCAACCGGACCCCATCTCCGGCATGCACTGCTGGCACCAGCGAGTCACGGTCTCCCGCGCAACGGACGACGACCACTACGGCGACGTCGTCGTGGACACGTCGAAGTCGATGGAGGTCTACCGCGAATGGCTGGCGCTGACCAGGCCCGCGCCCGGACCGGACAATCTCCGCCGCCCGCTATGGCTGTCCCGCATCGCCCGCCCGACGGAGCAGGCGTTCAGGGTAGGGTAGGGGACAGATTTATTTGTTTCCGAAGCGGGAAACAAAAAGATCAGTCCCCATTAATCAGCCTGCATCCTTGAGAGATACGCCGGTGCCGGGCGCGACCTGGCCGGTGTCGTCGAGCTTCCAGCAGTAGTCGACGACGTCGTCGCCGTTGCAGCATGGGCAGGTCTCGAGCGAGACTCCGTCGCCGGTGATCGCGATGTCGCGTCGCACCAGCGCCTCGCGCATGGCCGCGCCGGCCTGCTCGGCGCCGGGCAGCGTACCGGCCAGCGCCTGGTCGACGAACGCCCGGGCGCCGTCGGCGGCAAGGGCGTGGACGACCTCAGCGCGAACGGCGCGGGCGGCGCCGTACGCGCCGAGTCCGGAAGCCGGCACCTCGCCATGTCCGCAGGTGCGGCATCGTCGACCGCGGACCACGATCGGCGCCTCGTCGAGGATCGCCTGGAGGCCACTGTCTTTTGGGCAGTGTGTCGAGCAGATGGTCTCCAGCTCGTTCTCGAGGCAGATCAGCCACGGCTGCGGAATCGATCCTGCCGCGCCGATGTGCTCGCGGGTCCGGCTCAGTGCGGCTGATGCGTTTTTGTGGGCAGACATGCCCTGTTCGTCGGCTCAGCCCGCGCTGGTCTTGAGCCGACGATGGCGCCGTGGCCCGTCAATTCATCGCGTTTCCTTCGACGGTGAGGCGCACGCCGGTGCCGGGGCCGAAGAGCTTCCGGGAAATCGTCCCCTGGCCGTCGTTGTCGAAGCTCAGCACATCCATCGGGCAGACGGTGATGCAGATGCCGCACTGGATGCAGGAGGTCGTCTCGTTGGAGAAGGATTGCTGGTTCTTGGCGAAGCTCATCACGTCGATGCCCACCTCGCAGTATCGCGAGCACTCGCCGCAGGTGATGCACTTGTCGTTGCTTGAAATGCGCAGCGTTCCGAACCACTTGCTCGTCCACTGCATCCACTTCGCCAGCGGGCACCAGTACCGGCACCAGAACTTGCCGCCGAAGAACGGGTACAGGGCGATGGGAATGATCCCGACGAGCCAGAGGTCCGCGACACGCGCATAGCCGGTAAACACCGTCACCGTCAGCCATCCATGCGTGCCGGCGTCGGGCGACGCGAACCGTTCGCCGGTAATCCAGTGGCCGAGACCGACCTTGCTCACGACCAGCGCGGCGGCGATGACCGCCCACACCAGGACGGCCGTGTTCATCCATTCCCACCGGCCGGCGACTTTGCCCTTGGGCGCCAGGTGCCGCCACGGATCGCCGAGCGTCTCGGCGAGACCGCCGCAGCCGCAGAACCACGTGCAGTACCGCTTGCCGTGCCGGATCGTGAGGATGGGGATCACCACGAACGTGGCGACGAGCCCGTACACCAGGTAGAGCCATCCCACATCCCAGAAGAACTGCCAGAAGAAGAGCGGGAATGCGTACTCGAAGCCCGACGCATGCCACCAGTGGTCGCGGTCCCCGAGAATCGGGTTGTCCGGCCACAGACCGTGGATCCACCACATGAGCACCATCGGGACGAAGAACGCCAGCGTCCACTGCACGATGATGAGCGAGGCGAACCGTTTCCTCTGGTAGGCGTCATCGTGGTGAACGCCCCAGCGGTAGTACGCCTTGAGCCCGAAGACCGTCATCACCACGCAGTACGCCAGGCTGTACCAGAACGAGCCGTTGAGCTTGAAGGCCCAGTTGCCCTCGCCGACGTGGAGGTCGGCGTACCACCGGGCGAAGGACACGGGGCTCTCGGCGGTTCCAAACAATGCCATCTGGACGTTGAACGGCCAGAGCGCCGGATCCGTCTTGGAACCATAGATGAAGTAGCTCACCAGGAACATCGCCAGCAGCAGCGCCCACCGGCCGAGGTGCCAGGTGCCTTCGAGGCGGATCCCGATGCCGTTGAGGAACTTCACGGGCAGGTCGGCGCCGATGCATCGGAAGACGTGGTCCGCCGGGGCCTCGAAGGTCTCGCCGGTGTCGAGATTCCTGATCGAGACGGTGTCCGCGCCGATCGCGTCGGCGCCGTGGCCGAGGCGCAGATCGATCGAGCCCGCCTCGGCACGCTGCATGACGCCGTCGATGTTCCGTTTCCTGGGGAAGGTGAACTCGCGATCGGGTGCGACCATCGTGACGCGGTTGCCGCCGTCGGCCAGCGCGATCGCCGCCTCGCACGCGACGTCGCCGGCGCCGAAGACGAGCAGGTTCCGGTCGCGGTACTCGTCGGGGTCGGCGACGTTCTGGCTTATCCGGGGGGCGTGCTCGTGCTCGCCGGGAACGTTCAGCATGCGGGGGTTGCCCCCCATGCCGATGGCGAGCACGACGCGGCGGGCCCGATACTCGCCCGCATCGGTGACGACCTTGAAGCCGTCCTGGTTGCCGAGTCGCTGGATCTCGCCGACGGTCTCGAACTGCCGGATGTTCGGGGCGAGACCGAGCTCGACGACCTGGCGATCCCATTCAGCCAGCAGCCGCTCCTTGGGGCACTCCTCGCAGAAGAGCCGTGTGAGGTTGTCCTCTCCGGGCGGCTCCATGTAGAGAGGCTTGCCCCTGGTGAAGTCGCGGATGAGCTGGGCAATCCTCTGTTGCTCGATGACGACGTAGCGCAGGCCCAGCTCCTGGCAGCGGTCGGCGGCGCCGAGCCCCGCCGAGCCCGCCCCGACGATCAGCACGTCGATCCATTGATCCTCGCGCGGCTCCGCCGGGTCCCAGCCGTCAGGCTGCCCGCCGGCGGAGCCCGGACCAGCCAGCCTGAGATCGACGGTGGCGATGTGGTCGATCACCGCGCGGCCGCGGTTGAGCCCGAGCTTGATCAGCGGCGTGCCGGCGATCTCGCCGACCAGGTAGAGCCCGCGGACGTTGGATTGACCCACCGCGTTGATCACGGGTAGCTTCCGTGCCCGCGCGGGATCGAAGCGTCGATCGAACAGCGACGCCATCGCGTTTATCGGCCCTGTGAGAATGCCCGTCATCCAGTGAACCCTCCCGGAAACAAACGTCAACCTGACCAACCCGCGTCGCCGGGAAGGTATTCCGGTTCCGAGGCGTGGATCGTACCCACGAGGCCCGAGAACCATGTCAACGCCAAGTCCGAGCGGGCAACGGTCGATAAGAACATCCGGGGAAACTCACATGATGGACATGTCCAATCCCGGTGTGATGCTGTCGGCGGGCGTGATCTCCATGATCGGCCTGGGTGTCTTCATCCATGGGAAGAAGATGGATGATCTGAAATCGCTCGGCATCGGGGTGGTATTGATGGTGTTCCCGATGTTCGTCGGCTCGATTCTGATCATGTGGGGGCTCGCCGGCGCCTGCGTCGCGGGGTTGTACTTCGGTCCCAGAGGCTGAAGGCCCGTGCCTCGGGTGGCACGGTCGACGGAGTCCGCCCTGGCGGACGACGTCGCCCGTGTGGCCGGACGTCGCTCCACGGGCGAACTCGTCCGCCTGCGGCGGGGTCGCTCGACCGTGCCACCCCCTCGCCCGACAGAACAGGCCGTGGATTCCGAATCAGGTCCGGGAGGCCAAGCGGTGTAACGCCGGGGCCGCCCGGCGGGTACAAGGGGCGGTGCCGAACGATCCACCCACGAGGACACTCCCCATGAAGAACCTGATGACCGCAACACTGGCCACGCTCCTGCTCGCCTCGGTTACCGCCGCGGGCCCCCTGGAAAAAGCCCGGGTCGCCGCCGACGCCACGTGGCTGATCCACGTGGACGTCGAGCGACTGCTCGACTCGGCCGTCGGCAGATTCCTGCTGGAGCATGCCGAGGAGTTGGACATCGACCTCGACGAGTTCGACAAGATCAAGCGGGAAGTGGGGGTCGATCCACGCACCGACCTCAAGAGCGTCACACTGTATGGAACCGGAGATGAGCCGGGCGAGGATGCGATCATCGTCGCCGTCACCACCGCCCGCGTCGACGAGGCAATCAAGAGACTCCTTGCCAACGACGACCTCCCGATCCGCCGGCGGAAGCTCAACGGGAAGCGCGTGTACGTGATTGGTGAGAAGGGGCACCGGCACTACCTGTCCATCCAGCGGGCCGGCGCCGATCGTCGCATCGTGGTTTTCAGCGACGACAAGCGTGGGTTTCGCAACGCGCTCAACGTGCTCGCCGACGAAGCACCGAGCATCTCGATGGGTCGATCGAACATACCGGCTGACGATCCCCAGGAGGGCTCGTTGGTATTCCTGTCCGTCGGCGACATCGATGCCTTCGGCGATGACGGCCCGGCCTCCCAGATCATCCGAATGTCCGACGGTTTCACGGCCGACCTCGCGGAAGTCAACGGCGTGCTGACGGGACGCGCCTCCGTGAACGCCGAGAGTCCGGAGACCGCGAATGACATCTCGCAGGTGCTTCGCGGCCTGGTGGCGCTGGGGCGGCTCATGGTCACCCAGCAGCCGGAACTGGCCCCGCTGTTGGAGCTTGCCGACTCGCTCAACATTCGCACCAGGGATTCGCGGATCAGCATCAGTATCCGCTATGACGCCGTCGAGCTGCTGAAGAAAGCCGAACGACTGATGCGGCAGCACGGCGGCGCCGGACATCGGCACGACCATGATGATGACTGGGACGACGACTGGGACGACGACTGGGACGATAATGACGACGACTGGTTCGACGACGATGACGACCGCCGTCACCGCACCCGTCACAAGAGGTCACGTGACTGATGAACGAGGCTCCGGGCGATGACGGCCGGCAGTGTCCACCCCTGGAGACGCTGCCGGTGCCGGAGCTGGTGAGCCGCGCGCAGCGCGGTTCGCTGCCGTGTTTCTCCGAGCTCGTCACGCGGTTCGAGGGACGCCTGCTGAACTTCCTGCTTCGCAAGACGGGATCGACCCACGATGCGGAAGACCTCGCCCAGGAGGCCTTCGTGCGAGCCTGGCGGCGCGTGGAGCAGTACGACCCGCGCTGGCAGTTCTCGACGTGGCTCTTCACGATCGCCCACCGGCTGGCGATCACACAGCACCGCCGCCGCGACGTTGCAACCTCGTGTGACGCGCTCGACCTCGCGACCGTTGACGGTCACGACCCCGCCGGCCTGCTGGCCGAGTGCGAGCGCGGCGGGCAACTCTGGGAGACGGCCGACCGGATCCTGACCGAGACGCAACGCACGGCGCTGTGGCTGCGCTATGCCGAGGATCTGTCCAACGCCGACATCGCCGCCATTACCGGCCGCTCGCGGGTCAGTGTTCGTGTCACGCTCTTTCGTGCCCGCGAGGCGCTGGCGGCGCACGAGCGGGCGGGGCCCGAGGGTCGTTCCGAAGGGCAGACCGCCGTACCCGACGACATACAGGCCGCGGGGTTGACCAGGACGATCACAGGAGACCTGGTATGTTGAAGTCACTGGTGCACATCGGCTTCGCGTGGAGGTCTTCCGAAGCCCGCCGACAGCGGCGGCAGGTGGAAGACCGTCTCCGCGCCGAGGCCGGGCGTTCGCGGATCGAACCCTCCCGGGGCCTTCACAGCCGCACGCTCGCGGCACTGAACGACGTGTCGATGCTGCCCGCGCCGGCGGTGTCGATGACGGTGCCGCTTCATCGCGCTCTCACCGGCGGCCATGCACTGGCGTTGGCGTCCTTGATGGTGATCGGCGCGGTGGCGGTTTACCTTGGCGTGCCACGCGCCGACGACGGTACCGGCGCGCCCGGACCCGTGCCGACCCTGGCCGTCTTTGACACGATGCGTTTCGACTCCGTCCTGAACCGGCAACTCCGGGGACTGCAGGAGACGTGGGAGTCACCGCTGCGAACGGAGGCGAGGCTGATCGCTCGCGACGCCCGCATCGTGAGCACGAACGTCCTGGCGAGCGTGTCGCTGTTGGCCGCGTGGGATCGTCGCGACCGGCCCGAGGGCCGGGAATAGGCGAACCGTTCGATCAACCCCCGGCGGATCTCGGCGGCGCCACCACGGCGCGGTTGCGCCCCTCGGCTTTTGCCCGGTACAGCGCCTGGTCGGCCCGCTCGATGAGCTCGGCGACCGTCTCGCCGGATGATGGATCAAGAGCTGCGGCGCCCACGCTGACCGTCACCCGGCCGTACTCGTCATTGTGCTCGTGGAGCAGGTTCATCGCCGCCACGCGCTCGACCATACGGCTCGCGGGAATCGTGATGCTCCGATCATCGGCCCCGTTGAGGAGAGCCACGATCTCCTCGCCGCCGTAGCGGGCCACGATGTCGCTGGGACGCATCGCCGAGCGGAGCGCCTCGGCCACCTTCCGGAGTGCCTCGTCACCGGCGACGTGGCCGTACGTGTCGTTGTAGAGCTTGAAGTGATCCACGTCGACCATGCAGAGGCCGTATGCCGTCCCGGTTGTTCTGGCTTGCGCGTACAGATCTCCGTGCACGTCGTCGAACGCCGCACGATTCAGGATGCCCATCAGCGAATCGATCCGCGCCGCCGCCATGAGTTCTTCGTCTGACTTGGCGATGCCGGCGCGCTCCCGGTGGCTCTCGATCAGTGCGGCTGCGACGCGCCGTTTGTGCCGGCTCAACGCGCCGATCACCCGCCGCCGCAGGGCATCACCCTTGAACGCCTCGTGCTTGGTCATGAACTCGATTGCACCGCCGCGGAAATCCGCGAGGGCAACCTGGGGATCGGAACTCGTCGATAACCCGATGACCGGCGTAGTAAGCAGGCGTTCCTCCATCCGCTCCAGGATGTCGGAGCCGTGACCGTCAGGAAGGTTGTGGTCCAGCAGGATGAAGCTGAACTTCTCCTGTTGGAGTCTCCGGCAGGCGTCCTTCACGGTGTGAGCAAACTCGACGGACATCGCCTCGCGACCGCCGCGGCCGAGGCACTCTTCGATCATCTCGCAGTGATCGAGCTCGTCATCGATCACCAGGACACGGTACTTCGGTTGCTGCTTCGTCTCCGTCATGCGGCCTGCCGATCCTTTCCGGTGTGATCAACCCTCTCGGCCAGAGGCAGTTCAACCACGGCCATTGCCCCGGTATTGCCGTCGGACTCCAGCCAGACGCGCCCGCCCATCGCCGTGACGTACCGCCGCACGATCGAGAGGCCGAGACCCGTTCCCGCGGTCCCCGCCGACGCGCGTCGAAACGGCTGGAACACGTCGTCCAGCAGTGCCGGATCGATCCCGGGGCCGTTGTCCTGGATCGTGATCCGGACGATCGCGCCGGCAACCGTCACGCGGACCTGCACGATGCCGTGGTGATCGGCCTCGACGTACTTGATCGCGTTGTCAATCAGGTTCGTGAGAACCCTGGCGACGATCTTCCGATCGCCCAGGGCCGCGCACCTGCCCTTGGAATCACACTGGCACTGAACACGAATGCGTTTTTTCTCCGCCAGGGGCTGAAGCTCCTCGACGGCGATCTGCACGACCTCACAGAGGTCGACCGGCTCCGAGTCGATCTGCTCCGTGCCGGTGCGGGCATACACCATCAGGTCGTCGAGCATCGTCACCATCCGTTGGGTCGAAGCTCGGATCCGATCCATCCACTTCATCTGGTCGGGGGACGCTCCGTCGAGCCGGCGCTGCAGCGCATCCACACCACCGGCAAGGCTCGCCAGCGGCGTCTGGAGATCGTGCGTCATGGCATAGCACAGACGAAGGATTTCCTCGTCCCGGTGCTCCAGTTCAAGATTGGTCTGCTCCTGGCGCCGGCTGATCGCCGACAGGTCCCGGGTGCGCGTGGCGATCACGCGTTCGACCCGGGCCGTACGACCGACGAGAACCAGCACGCAACCCGCCACGAGTCCCGTGACGAGCAGCCCACCGGCGACGATCGACTGCGACAGTTGCGAGCGATGGGCCCGCAGAAAGTCCGGCGACGGGGTCGAGGTCACCCTCCAGGTTCGCCCTGCCATACCGAAGGTCCGTTCCCGCGTCAGCCGTTGGACGGTCTCGGACGGCTCGTCGCCGCCTGGCGACGGCACCCCGTGACGGACGAGCACCTGGGCGTGCAGGGGCATGGTGACATCCGAGACCACGGTGTCGAGGTTCGCCCAGTGCCCGTCGTTCATCGCCGCCGCAACGAGGTCTCCAAGCCTGAAGACGCCGAGGACGAAACCGGCGAGTGCCTCCTGCCGCCGGGCCGGCGCCCGTGCAACGTCACGGTACTTCGCAAGGAACACCAGCAGGCCGAATTGCTCGCCCGTCTCCTGAACGAGCGTCACCGGTTCACTGGCGACGAGCCGGCCTGTCCGGGCGGCCCGGTCGAGGGCCTGCCGTCGGCTTCGCGTGGATCCGACGTCGTAGCCGAACGCTCTGTCGTTGCCCCGCCTCGGCTGCAGGTAGGCGACGGGGAAGTACTCGTTCCGGCGCAGTGCCGGAACCATCTCCCCGGTCACTGACCGCTCGGTGATGTGAAAATCCGTGAACCCCTCTGCGCGGATCTCCTGCTCCCACGCATCACGTTCGGAATCGGGAATCCGCGGGATCCACTCGAGCGCCTGGATTCCGCGGTGACGGCGAAGCAGGGGGTTGACGAACCGGCTGAACTGTTCGCGGTCGACGTGATCGATGGCATCGTAGAGAGCGCCGATCGCGACCAGGACGGTCATGTGGTCGTGGATGGATCGTTGCAGCGACGCGTGCCAGTCATCGGCGAGCCGGTTGAACTCGCTCTCGACCTTCCGCGACTCCAGTCGACCCATGGTGGCCAGCACCAGCCCGGTCACCACCAGGCCGACGGCGACAATGAATGCGACCGGCCGGCCACGACGAAGCACTCGCAGCCACCCGCCGGTGTCGCGCGCAGTCAAGTCGGGGTCGCTCGGGCCGGCGGCAGTCATGGCGAGGATTCCATCGTGTCCGATAAGCGTCGGCGCGAGGTGTGCCGATGTACATCTGCGGGCGATGGGTTTATCGTCGAGAACGGCGGCGGGTGTGAGGGGCCTCTACCCGGTCGCCCGATGCACGAGCATGTGGATCGCCGCTCGCAGCGTCCGGTCGTCCACGGGCTTCACGAGCACGTGGTGACCGGGCAGTTCCTCCGGCAGCATCTCGACGTTGCTGAAACCGGTGACGAAGACAAAGGGGCAGCCTCGATAGAGCAGTGTCCTGGCCACCGGCGCGCTGGTGCCCGGGCTCAGCGCGATATCGAGTACGGCGGCATCGAGCGGCTGGGCCTTGGCAAGCTCACACGCCGCCTCGACGGTGGAGACAGGCCCGATCACCTCGGCCCCCGCGGTCGCCAGCACCAACCGTAACGCCTCGGCCACGTCGAAATCGTCCTCCACGACGAGTACGCGTACGCCGTCCAGGGAGTCGGGGTCGGTCGTCACGGCCTGGACTCCTCGGCGCCTGCCATGAACGACCTGTGCCGATCCGCAAGCGGGACCCTCAGTTCGCACGTCACACCCGCCGGCTCGAAGTCCAGCCTCGCCTCGCCGTTCAACTGGTAGCCGAGCATTCGCTCGATGAGCAACGTGCCCCGGCCCCGGCTCGTCGGCGGCGACACGGGCGGGCCGCCGGTTTCGCTCCACGTCAGACGGAGATGCCCGTGGTCGTCCGCGCCCGGCTCGTGCTGCCACGTTATGAAGACCCGGCCCCCGTTCTCGGAGAAGGATCCGTACTTCGCAGCGTTGACCGCGAGTTCGTGGACGACCATGCAGATCGGCGTGGCGACCGCGGCCGGCAGCTTGATGGCAGCGCCGCGAAGATCAATGCGGCTCGCGTCGTCGCGCCGGTAGGGTTCGAGCAGGCGCCCGAGCATGTCGTGCAGTTGAAGGCCCTGCCAGCCTGTCTCGGCAAGCATCTCGTGGGCGAGTCCCATCGAGCTGATCCGGCCGGTCAGCGCGATCTCGAAGTCCCGGACCGATTCGGACCGGCTCGCCGTCTGCTGGATGATGGAGATGACCGCGGCCAGGTTGTTCTTCACGCGATGGTCCAGTTCCTGAACCATCAGCTTCTGTCTCTGCCGGGCGTCGATCCGCTCGGTGATCTCCTGGGCCACCCCCATGATCCGGACGACCGTTCCGTCGGCGTCATTGAGCGGAACGAGGCTCGTGGTGAACACGCGGGGCGGGTCATGAAAGCTTGACGTGAACTCGAACTCCGCCGGGTGACCGCCCATCGCCTGCTCAAGCAACCCGGTGACGCGCGGACGATCCGTCTCGCAGATGCAGTCCAGGAAGACCTCGCCGATGATCTCGGACACGTTCGTCATCCCGTGCAGACGAAGGCCTGCCGGGTTCATGGAGACGAAGCGGCCGTCTCAGTCGACCTCGTAGATGCACATCGGGGCGTTCTGCACCAGGGCGCGAAGGCGTTGTTCGCTCGAAGTCAGCGCCGCTTCCGTTCTTGCTCGCTCGATCGCCATGCCGGCAAGATGCGCGGCAAAGGTGAGGAGTTCAAGGTCCGATGCGTCGGGCCGTTGCGGCCGGCGGTAGTACATCGCGAAGGTACCCAGGATCCCGCCCGTCAACGAGACAATCGGGTGCGACCAGCACGCGCGCAGGCCCGCGCGCTGCGCGATCTCGCGCAAGTCGGCCCAGTAGGGATGGGTCATCACGTCCTCGACGATGATGCGCTCGCCGGTGTGCGCGCACGTGCCGCACGACCCGACGGCGGGTCCGATGGCCAGGCCGTCGATCGCCTCGTTGTAGAAATCCGGCAGTCGCGGCGCGGCGCCGAGCCGAAGTCGCCTGCCGTTGTCCTCCAGCAGGAAAACCGAGCCGAGCATCGTCGGCGTG
This sequence comes from Planctomycetota bacterium, assembly GCA_022562915.1. Taxonomy (GTDB): domain Bacteria; phylum Planctomycetota; class Phycisphaerae; order Phycisphaerales; family SM1A02; genus JADFOJ01. The sequence goes on from JADFOJ010000033.1 coordinate 30,902, forward strand.
ACGGCCTCGATGGTGTCGATGAGAATGTGCAGCACCTCGTCGAGCGGCGCTCCGGCCGTGAGACTCTCGAGGACGCGGCCCGCACCGCGATGAATCTGCTGAGCACGGTGCAGGTCGGCGCACTCGCGCTGGAGTTCGGCGATCCGCGCCCGCAACACCTGCGGATCGGAACCGAGCTCAGACGGACTCGTGGATGACGTGCTCCTGGCCGGTCCTCCCATGCAAGGTGGCACTGGTCAGTGTCACCGGCCATCCCCCGCACGAGCATTCTCTCCATCTCGCCGGCAGGGAGGCATCGATCACCGGCTGCTCCCCGTGGCGTCCGGATCGGCGGGTGAACGCTCCGGCACCCGCGCAGGTTTGAGCGAAGCGATCATCTCATCCAAGCTCGCGGTCCACCGGTCCACCGTCTCGACAGGGCCGACGATCTTGAAGTAGTACGGACCGGCGTCGGTCAAGACGACGGCGGCGCGCAATCCCCGGTGCGGCCGGTTGGGGTGCTCCCCGGAACCGGGCGTCACCGCGGCGACGTACGTGCCCTCTATCGCGATCGTGCGCACCTGGATGCCGTTGACCTCGAACTCGTCGCGGCGCGCGACATCGCGGGTGGAGCGGCCATCGGGCTGCCGGAACTGACCGGCCCAGCGGGTGATGTTCGCGTCCGTGCTTCCGGCGCCTTCGGCGCCGAAGTGGTAGACGACCAGGCGGGCGTCTCCGACCTGGGTGCGGTCACCTTGCAGGCGGTACTGGATCATGCGGTGGTCGCTGGTCGGCTCCTCCCTTATCCATCCGGTGTCGGGAGTGAAGCTCACGCCGGGCATGGTGACGCGGTAACAGCCGGTCAGAACGACGGCGACCGACAGGATGGTACACGCACGCAACGGTGTTCTCATGATCGGAACGATCATACCGTCCCGTCCAACGCCGCGCGAAGGTCCTCGACCAGGTCATTCGCATCCTCGATGCCGACCGACAGACGGACCAGGCTGTCGGTGACGCCCAGCCGCCGGCGCTCGGCAGGCGGCACGTTCGCATAGGCCGTCACTGCGGGCCGGATGATGAGCGATTCCACGCCGCCCAGGCTCACCGCCACGATGGGGATGGTCACGCCCTCCAGGAACTGCCGGGCCGCCGGCACCCCGTCGACGAAATCAAAGCTCATCATCCCACCGTATCCGTCGAACAGTTCGGCGGCGCGACCGTGACCGCGGTTCGATGCCAGGCCCGGATAGTTCACGACGCTGATCGCGGCGTGTTTCTCGAGGAAGTCCGCGATCCGCCCGGCGCTGTCGTTCTGGCGGCGTACCCGTAACGCGAGCGTCTTGATACCGCGATGAAGCAGGAAGCAGGCGTGCGGATCGAGCGTGCCGCCCAGATGATTGAGCAGGAGGCGCAGTTCATCCACGAGGTCGGCCCGGCCGATGATCGCGCCCGCGGCGAGATCGTTGTGGCCGTTGAGGTACTTCGTGCAACTGTGCAGCGACAGGTCAATCCCGATCTCGGCGGGCCGGAAGTTCACGGGGCTGGCGAAGGTGTTGTCCACCATCGACACGAGGTTGTGTGCGCGGGCGAATTCGACGAACGCCCGCAGATCCGGGACCTGCATGAGCGGGTTGGTGATCGACTCCATGTAGATGACACGGGAATTGTCGCGCAACGCGGCGGGCCAGCTTGCCGGAAGCATGGGGTCGATGAACGTGCAGCTCATTCCAAACCGTGGCAGGTCCTCTGCCAGGAACCCGCGCGTGCCGCCGTAGGGGCAGTCCAGCGCAAGCATGTGGTCGCCGGAGCGCAGCACGCCGAGAATGGCGGTGGTAATCGCCGCCATCCCGCTGGAGGTGACCAAGGCACTCTCGGCGCCCTCCAGGGCCTTCAGCTTGCGATGAAGGACCTCGTGGTTGGGCGTGTTGTTGAGTCGGACGTACCGAAGGGCGTGGTAGTCCGTCTCACCCTCGTAGAGATAGGTGGAGGACTGAAAGATCGGCATCGCCACCGCTCCGCCGATTCGGGGCTGTGGCTCGCCGGCATGGACGGCCTTGGTGTCGATCGTCGTGAAGGGTGTAGTGGGCATGATGGTGCTTCCGGTTGGCGGTGCTTGGTAGTATCTTCGAGCGACCCGGGACACTGTCTGAAAGGAGTACCTCCGATGATGAAGCGTACCGTGACGGCGGGCATCATTGGGTTGGCGGCCCTGATCTCAGTCTCGACGGCCTCGATGGTTGCGGCGGCCGCGGCGCCCGGCACCGATGGTGACCTCCAGAGGCGGGCACGCCGCCTGCTGCGGGAAGTGCCGCTGATCGACGGGCACAACGACACGCCCTGGCAGTATCGCAAGCGCGTGAGCCTCAGGATCAACGACCTGGACTTCGGCGCAGACCTGAGTGAGCTCGAGCCGCCGATGCACACGGACCTCGCCCGGTTGCGTGAAGGCGGCGTCGGCGCCCAGTTCTGGTCCGTCTTCATTCCGATACCGCAGCGGGGCGGCCGCCCCGGCGACGCTCGAACCGTGATCGAGCAGATCGACTTCGTCAAACGGCTGGTTGACCGCTACCCGGACGATCTCGAGCTGGCACTGACAGCGGACGATATTGAGCGCATACATCGTGCCGGCAGGATCGCCTCGCTCATCGGCATGGAAGGCGGCCACTCGATCGAGGACTCGCTGGCGGTGCTCCGCGCGACGTACGAACTCGGCGCGCGGTACATGACGATCGCGCACGTCAAGAACACCAGGTGGGCGGACTCGGCCACGGACGATGCCGAGTTCGACGGCCTGGCCGACTTCGGACGCGAGGTGATCCGGGAGATGAACCGGCTCGGCATGATCGTGGACCTGTCACACGTGTCGCCCGCGACGATGCACGACACGCTGGACATCACCGCCGCACCGGTGATCTTTTCCCACTCGTCGGCGTTTGCCGTGTGCCGGCACGTACGCAACGTCCCGGACGACGTGCTGCGGCGCGTCCGCACCAACGGGGGGGTCGTGATGATCACGTTCCTGGGCTATTACGTTTCGGAGGACCTCCGGACCTGGGACGTGCGACGCCGGGCCGAACGTGACGCCATCGCCGGCGGGCAGGACACGCCCGCAGTCAATCGGCTCATGGCCGACTGGGAACGGGCCAATCCCAAACCCCGGGCCACGATCGCGCAGGTCGCCGACCACATCGATCACGTGCGGGCCCTGATCGGGGTGGACCACATCGGCCTCGGCGGCGACTATGACGGCACGTCCTCGCTGCCGGAGGGAATGCAGGACGTCTCGACGTATCCCGCGCTGATCGTGGAGCTGCTGAGGCGGGGTTATTCCGACGACGACGTCAAGAAGATCATCGGGCTCAACGTGCTTCGCGTCATGCGCGACGTCGAGACGACCGCGGCGACGCTGCAGGCCTCGACCGAACCGTCCGAGGCGTTGTTCATCGAGGCGGACTCCGCCGATTGACCGTCCGGGTCCGTGGCGCCACACGCGGGTATCTGGCGCCATAGGCGGGTATCTGGCGCCATAGGCGGGTATCCGGCGCCATACGCGGGTTGTTTGAACGTTCACTGGCGGCGACCCTTGCCGCGATGGATGGCGCCCGGCCCGTATCGGTGTTCAATGGCGTCGGTGACCTCGTCGATCCGCCGTCGCCGTTGATCCGCATCGTCCGTGAACAGCTCGAGTTGCTCGCCCTGGCTGGTGAGGTGGCTCGCCCCGAAGCCGATCAGCCGGACGGGCCGAAACGACCTCGCCCAGCGATCGAACAGCCGGCGCCCCGCCGGCCACAGGCGATCGCTGCGATCCGTCGCCTCGCCGAAGGACTGCGACCGCGTGATCGTCTGGAAGTCGCCGTAGCGGATCTTGACGGTCACCGTGCCCGCGCGGAGTCCATGGCGGCGCAGCCTGCCGCCCACCTGCTGCACGTGCTCCAGCAGCACGTCGCGCACGACCTGGGCATCGCCAACGTCCACCGCGAAGGTCTGCTCCTGGCTGATGCTCTTCGCCCGGCTGTCGGGAACCACCTCCCGGTCATCCTCGCCCCGCGACAGCGCCACCAGCCGCCCGGCGTGCGAGCCGAGCGCCTTCTCGAGGACCTTCGCCGGATAGCCCTGGAGGTCGCCGAAGGTCGTGATCCCCAGGTCGCCCAGTCTTCTCTCCATGGCGGGTCCGACACCCCACATGCGGCCGATGGGCAGCCCGGAGAGTGTCCGGCGGATCCGGTCCGGATCGATCACGGTCAGACCGTCGGGCTTGTTCATCTCCGAGGCGAGCTTGGCGAGGAACTTGTTCGGGGCGACGCCGACGGAGGCGGTGATGCCGATGTCCCGGACGATCCGATGCCTGATGGAGGCGCCGATCCGTCGGGGTTCGCCGTGCAATCGCGTGGAGCCGGTCACGTCGAGAAATGCCTCGTCGATGCTCAGCGGCTGCACGAGCGGCGTGTACGACTCGAGGATTTCGAAGACGATCGCCGAGACCTCGCGATAGCGCCGACCTCGCGGTGGCACGATGACGACTCCCGGACAGCAGCGCCTGGCGATCGACATGGGCTGAGCGGAGTGACACCCGAACGCCCTGGCCTCATACGACGCGGCCGCAACCACGCCGCGGGGCCCGTCGCCGCCGACGAGCACCGGCTTGCCGCGGAGTTCCGGCTGATCGAGCTGCTCGATCGACGCGAAGAACGCATCCATGTCCACGTGCAGGATGGCGCGATGCATGAC
>JADFOJ010000109.1 GCA_022562915.1 Planctomycetota bacterium
GGCATCGCACCCGCGCCGCACTGTGGGAAGCCATGCAATCCGTCCTGGACGAGGTCACACTCTCAGACGCGGTCAACTGCTACCGACATGCCGGATATACGCTACGTGTTGGGTGAATGCGCTCTAGCCCGGGACGCCCCGTCACGGGCCCCGGTCGTTCCAAGGTTCGCCCAAACCCCCACGAATCCGCGAGAATCTTTCAGCATTCGCCTGTTTTTCCCTTGCAGGCGAACCGGGCTCCATTATACTCATCGTTGGAATCGTCCACCGGGGCTGCGAAAGCAGTCCCATTCCGGGGGCGAGCCCAGGGAGTCGGTCGGAACTGACGCAGTTCCGTGAGAGAGAGGGCTCGCAACTCCCTTACAACTGAAGCGAGAGAGCATCAGGGCGTTGTCGTCGCATGTCGACGGTCAACAACACCCGGTGACGATGTTGTCTTGGTCGTGCCCCGTGGGTACGGCTTCGGTTGGAAAGTGTCATATCGGACGGTCTCACAGGGCCACACAGGAGGAGACGAAACAATGAAGAAGAAACTTTTGACAGGATCGTTGGCGCTTGGGCTGATGGCCATGGCGACGCCGGTGTTCGCGGGTGCGACACTCACGGAGTACGGCGGGACCAAGGGCGAGACTTTCACCAGCGGTGGATTGACCGGCTTCGGCTGGGACTTCGCGGCGGCCGGCATTGCCGGCGGGCTCCCGCCCGGGACCCTCTATGACAACATCCCGACGCTGTTCGGTGGTACCGCGACCCCCGGCTTCCACACGTCGTTCAGTTCCAACGCAGGCACGTTCGCCTTCGTCGACTGGGCCGGTGAGGTCGCTGCGGGCCAGGACTTCCAGTGGGGCGAAGACGTCGGCGGCATGGCTCCCGGTAGCCAGATCACCAACATCTGGTACGCCTACAGCAACCCGGCTGCCTCGACCCACGTGATCAAGATCTACGACTCCCTGGGTCTTCCGAGCGCCGGCTTCAACGCCGTCATCAGCAAGGGTGCGCTGCTCACCTCAATCACGGTGGCGGCAGCCGGCGGTGCCGGGTTCTTCACCGTCGTGGTCAACCTCCCCGCCCCGGTCACCATCGCCGGCACGGCCGTCTGGGTGAAGTTCGCGGAGCAGGGTGATCCCACCTTCGGGTCGTTCTTCCTGACCGGCGGCACGCCGGGCCTCGGTGCGACGACCAACGGCGCCGTGTTCGGGGACAAGCTCTACGGGTACAACTCGTTCGTGGGCGGCTTCCCGTCCTTCGACTTCGGCTTCGGACCCCTGTACATCAACCCCATGCTCGGCTTCAACGTGGTCCCGGCTCCCGCCGTGATCGGCCTGCTCGGTCTTGCTGGCCTGGTAACTCTGCGTCGTCGGCGTCTTCGCTGACGATTCGGTAAGCCTCTGATCGTCCGATATTGAACCCGTCTCGCTTCGGCGAGACGGGTTTATTTCGTTTTGATCGTCCGTCAACATGGGGGTCGCCGATCGCGAACCACAGGGCAGGCCCCGGCGTATCACACGACGGCCGCGAGGTCTCGCTGCCACCGCGTCATTGAGGGCAAGCCATGGGAGAGAAGAAGAAGGTTCAGCGGGCACCGCTGCCGTGGTACCGGTGGGTGCTGGCCGTGATCCTGTTCGGGGGTGCCGGGGCCGTGGCCGTCCGGAGCTACGTGGGCGGGGTGCGCTCGGACCCGGCGGTGCGGGTCGTCAAGCCGCGGCCGATCCGGATCGCGTCCACGTTCGAGCCGGTCGGGACCGTCCCGGTGCAACGTGGTGAACTCGAGGGCTACAACGTCCTGTTCGTGACGTACGACACCACCCGGGCCGATCGGATCGGCTGCTACGGCCATGACGGCATCGAGACGCCGGCGATCGACGGCGTGGCCCGCGACGGCGTGCTCTTCACCACCGCGCTGGCCCCGTCGCCGGTCACGCTGCCCTCGCACAGTTCGCTCATGACCGGGCTGTACCCGTACCGCCACGGGGCGCGGGCCAACAAGTCGTTCCGACTGTCGGACGACAACCTGACGATCGCCGAGATCCTGACGGGCCAGGGTTACAGGACTGCCGCCATGGTCTCCACGTTCGTGCTCGACAAGCAGTTCGGCCTCGACCAGGGGTTCGGTCACTACGATGACGACGTCGAGCAACCGGACGACGAGGACCTCGTCTCGATCGCACAACGGCGCGGTGACGAGACCAACGGCCGGGCCCGGACCTGGCTTCGCGAGCACGGCTCGGAGAAGTTCTTCATGTGGGTGCACTACTACGACCCCCATCACCCCTACGAGGCGCCAGAGCCCTTCGCCGACCGGTACGACCTCGCCTACGACGCCGAGATCGCGTTCACCGACGCCCAGCTTGGCCGGCTGCTCGCCGTCCTGGACGAGCTGCAGATCGCCGACCGGACGATCGTGGTCGTCGCCGGCGACCACGGTGAGGGCCTCGGCGAGCACGACGAGTTCTTTCACTCGGCGATGATCTACGAATCGACGCTGCGGGTGCCGCTGGTCATGCGGTGGGGGAAGTCCACCGGCAACGGCCTGCGGATCGATCGACCCGTGAGCCTGGTGGACGTGATGCCGACGGTGCTCACGATGCTGGGTCTCGACGTTCCGGGCGATCTCGACGGCATCGATCTGACCCGGCCCGCCGCCGGCGACCGGGCTATTTTCTCGGAGACCCTCCAGGGGCTCGCCGACCACGGCTGGGCGTCGCAACTGGGCGTCCACGTCGGCGGGATGAAGCTGATTCTCGGCGGCGAGCCGGAGCTCTATGACCTCGCGGCGGACCCCCACGAACGCAACAATATCGCCGAGGCCGAGAGTGTCCTGGTGGCGGCCCTGCAGTCGCGGATGACCGGGTTCTTCGGTGAGGACCTCTCCCAGGCAGCCACCGCGGAGCCGACGCACCACCTCGGCGCGGAGGACCTCGCCAAGCTCCAGGCACTGGGATACCTGAGCACGATCAGCGGCACCGTCGATCCGGACGCGGCCCGGCCGCACCCCCGCGACATGATGCCGCTGCTCATGCGGCTTCAACGCGCCGAGGGATTCGAGAAGACGCACGGGCTCGACGAAATGATCCGCAAGCTCGAGGCGCTCGCCGACGATCGGCCCGAGTTCGCCACGGTTTTCTGCACGCTGGGCGACGCGTACCGCAGGTACGGGCAACCGGATCTTGCCGAGGAAGCCTATGCCCAGTGCCTCGAGCTGCGGCCGACGGACACCGGGCCGCTGCTGAGCCTGGCGTCGCTGAAGTTAGCCACGAGGCACATCGACGACGCCATCACGCTCTACGAGCAGGTCCTGCAGCGCTACCCGGACCAGTTCGTCGCACTGGGCGTGCTCGCCACCATTCACCGCACCCGCGGCGAGTTCGACGAGGCGATCGAGTACATCACGCGGGCGCTGGACGTGCAGCCGCACGACGTGCGGCTGCCCACGCAGTACCTCGACACGATGGTGGATCTCGCCCGCGTCGATGAGGCCGTGGCATTCATGCAGGCGCACCTGGATCAGCGGCCCAACCTGCCGATGATGCGCAACGAACTGGCCCGGGCCCACATGATCCGCCGGGAGCACGCCGAGGCGATCGAGGCCCTGGCGACCGCGGTGGAACTCGCCCCGCTGGAGTACGAGGTCAAGAACAACCTCGCGTTCATCCTCGCCACGTGCCCCGACGAGTCGTTGCGCCGCCCGTTCGAGGCCGCCATCCTGATGGAGCACGTCTGCGAGGCGACGGGTTACCGCGACCCGAGATTCATGCACACGCTGGCGATGGCGTACGGCGTGATGCGCCGCGTGGACGAGGGGCTCGCCGTTGCCAGGAGGGCGCGGATGACCGCCGCGACGTCGGACGATCCGAGGTTCAACGGGCTCGCCACCGAGATCGGGCGGACCATCCAGCGGCTGGAGCTGATGAGTCGCCAGGGGATCTCGCCCGTGCCGGCGATGAGGCCGCGGAAAGAGCCGGAGAGCCCGGAGGACCACTCGGAGCAGGACCCGAACGGCGGGACCGGATGACGACGGCGACTTCTGGCAGCAGCGTCAGGCGTTCACGGTGGCCGTGGGTGATCGTCACCGCCGTGATCGCTCTCGCCGTGCCGGCTTTCGTGGTGCTTCTGGCCACGTCGCGCGCCGGCGACGGCCGCGCGCGATTCACACCCCTGCGCGTGTCAGCCGACCTGGCACTCGTAGACCGGATCCCGATGGAGCCCGGTGACCTCGCCGGCTTCAACGTCCTGCTCGTCACGCTGGACACGACCCGTGCCGATCGACTCGGCTGCTACGGCTTCGAGGACGCCGCGACGCCCGTCCTGGACGGGCTCGCCCGCCGCGGCGTGATCTTCTCGCACGCCCTCACGGTCGCGCCGCTCACGTTGCCCTCGCACGCCAGCATCCTGACGGGGCGGTACCCGTTTCATCACGGGGCCCGCAACAACACGATGAGCCGTCTGGACGACGACGCGGTCTCGATCGCCGAGCTACTCGCCGACCGGGGCTACCGGACCGCAGCGATGGTGTCGGCGTTCGTGCTCGACTCGCACGTCGGGCTCGACCAGGGCTTCGCCGAGTACGACGACACCATGGGGAGCACCACCCGGCAGATCGGCCAGATGATCGAACGTCGCGGCGATGACACGACCGACCGGGCCGTCCGCTGGCTGCAGCGCGACACCGGCGAGCCGTTTTTCCTGTGGGTCCATTACTTCGACCCCCACCAGCCCTACGAGGCGCCGGACCCCTTCGCCGGCCGGCACGAGCATCCCTACGACGCCGAGATCGCCTTCACCGACATGCAGGTCGGCCGTCTGCTGGAGGCCGTTGAGCAGACGGGCCAGACTAGTCGGACGCTGGTGATCGTCGTGGGCGATCACGGGCAGAGCCTGGGTCAGCACGACGAGCTGACCCACGGCATGCTGCTGTACGACTCGTCGATGCGCGTGCCGCTGATCGTGCACTGTGGTGACCGTCTGACGGGGCACCACGTCGAGCGACCCGTCTCCCTGGTGGACATCATGCCGACGATGCTGGGTCTCCTGGGCGTGCCGGTGCCGCGGGACGTTGACGGCATCGACCTGTGCCGGGCGATCCCGGGCGACCGGCCGATCATCATGGAGACGGTCGCCCCGCTCACGGCGTACGGCTGGTCCCCGCTGCTGGCGGTCCGCGCCGGCGACCACAAGTACATTTACGGTCCCGCACCTGAGCTCTACGACATCAACGCCGATCCGGATGAGCGCCGCGACACGGCGCACTCCGACGCCGAGATGGTCGCCTCGCTGCACCTGAAGTTACGAGCGTTCTACGGCGACCTCGACAGGGCCATGGGGTTCACCCCGTCGCGGGCTCCCGGCACGGTCGAGACGGCCCGCCTGCGGAGCCTGGGCTACCTCGGCGGCGCGATCGTCGAGAATGTGTCCGGCACCCCGCGTCACGACCCCAGGACGATGATGCCGTTGTACACGGAGGTGAACATGGTCGTGGGCCTCGAGGAGACGATCGGCGTGGACGGGGTCCTGGCCCGTCTCGATGCGATCGCCGAGGCGCATCCGGAGTTCGTTCCGACGTACCGGATGATCGCCGAGGCCGCGATCAAGAAGGGCGACCTCGATCGCGCCGTGGAGGCGATGGAGCAGCGGCTGGCGGTCGCACCGGAGCAGATCGGGGCGATGCTCTTCCTGGCCCGGCTCCACGCGCGGCGCGGCCGCGCCGAGGACGCGGCGGCCCTGTACGGCGAGTTCCTCGAGCTCGCGCCGGACCAGTTCGAGGCGATGTTCGAGCTGGCCCAGGTGCAGCGGCTCAGCGGCGACTACGACGGGGCCGTGGACACATTGATCGCGGCGCTGGGCGTGCAGCCGCGCGACGGCCGGGCGACCGACCTGCTCATCGATACCGCCATGGTGGCCGGTCGAACGCCCGACGCCGCCGAGGCGATCGGCCGGCAGCTCCAGGCGCGGCCCGACCTCGTCACGTTACGGGCCGCGATGGCCCGGCTGTACATGTCCCTGCTGCGCTTCGGCGACGCCGTCCGGGTGCTGCGCGAAGGGCTGGATCGCGATCCCGGGCGTCCCGAGCTGACCAACAACCTCGCCCTGGTGCTCATCACCGCCGTCCACCCGCAGGTGCGCGATCCCGTCGAGGCGATCAGCCTCATGACCGCGCTGTGCGCCGAGACCGAACACTCCGACCCGGTGTACCTGCACACACTGAGCCTGTCCTACGAGGCAGCCGGTCGCCCGGACGATGCGCTCAGTGCCGGGGAAGCCGCACGGTCGGCCGCGGCGGCGTCGGACAATCCCGACTATGCGTCGCTGGGGCTCACGATCGGCAGGAGCCTCGCTCGCTACCGCCGGGAACTAGAACGGGGAAACGATGAGAGCTGAGCACGCCGTACTACGACCGCGAGACCGCCGGGGTAGTCTCGTCCCGGCCGGCCTCCGCTCCATGGCGGCCGCGTGGCTCGTGGCGGTCGTGGGCTGCGGCCGGGAGGCGCCCGATTCCGCCATCGCGCCGGCGGCCGCGACGGAGGCGCCGGCGCCGTTTGAACTCGTGTCGGAGACACCGCACGGCATCGGTGGCGAGGGGCTCAACGTCCTGCTCGTGTCGGTGGACACCACCCGTGCCGACCACCTCGGCTGTTACGGCCACACCGGGGTAGACACGCCGAACATCGACCGGTTCGCGGCCGAGGGAACCCGGTTCGCCCTGTGCATCTCCTCGGCGCCGCTGACGCTGCCGTCGCACACGACCATGCTCACCGGTTCATACCCCTTCGTGCACGGCGCCCGCGACAACGGCATCTTCTTCGTGGACCAGGACAACGTCACGCTCGCGGAGATCTTCAAGGACGCAGGCTACGCGACGCACGCCGAGGTCGCCGCGGTGGTGCTCAACGACCGCTATGGGCTCGACCAGGGCTTCGACACCTACGGCGACGTCGAACCACGCGAGATCAAGGTCAACTTCCGCAAGCTCCGGCATTTCGCGGTGACGAGTGACGACGAAGGGGAACAGGTGATCGACATTCCGGACCCCGTGGGGGAGAACGAGCGCAAGGCCGTCTCGATCACGGACGCCGGCATCGCGCTGCTCACCGACAAGGCCCGGGCGGGCGAGAAGTTCTTCATCTTCCTGCACTATTTCGATCCGCACTGGCCCCACGAGGCCCCCGAGTCGTTCATGAGCCGCTTCCGGGACGGCTACCTCGCCGAGATTTCGTACTTTGATGAGCAGTTCGGCCGTGTCCTGCAGGCCGTGAAGGATCTGGGGCTGGACGACGAGACGTTGATCGTGCTCACCTCCGATCACGGCGAGGGCCGTGGCCAGCACGGCGAGATGACCCATTCGACGTTCCTGTACGACACGACGCTGCACGTGCCGCTGATCTTCAGGGCGCCGGGTCGCGTTCCCGCCGGCCAGGTCGTCCAGACGCAGGTCCGGCTGCTGGACATCGCGCCGACGATCGTCGACTTTGTCCGTCTCGACAGGACCGAACAGATGCAGGGCACCAGCCTCTTGCCATTGGTGGCCGAGCCCGGCCGCTCCGAGCGGCTGGTGTGCTACTCCGACACGCTCGTGCCGCAGCACAGCCTCAACTACTCACCGCTGCGCTCATTGCGCACCAACGACTGGAAGTTCATCCTCGCGCCGCGCAACGAGCTCTACGAACTGTCAGGCGACCCGGACGAGATCTTCAACCTCGCCGGCATCGACGAGACCCGGGTCCAGGCGATGCGACAGGAGATGTGGGACCTGATCGCCGAGAGCCCGCCGCCGCCGGGGGGGCGCGGCAGTTGGCGTACGCCGGACAGCGAGGAGGTTCGCAAGCTCGCCGCGCTGGGCTACGTCAGCTCGACATCCATGAACGATCCCAGCCTGACCACCGGCAGCGAGCTGGACCACTTCGAGCCGGTGGGGCTGAATCCCCGCGACCGGCTCGAGGTCATCGAGAGCTGGGCGGCGGGCCTCGGCGCGTACCGCGTCGGCGACTACGTACAGGCGGAGAAGCTCTATCGGCGCTTCATGGAACTGGAGCCGGACAACCCCTTCGGCCCGAGCTATCTCGGGCGCGTCCTCATGCAGCTGAAGCGCTACGACGAGGCGATCGAGATGTTCCGCCGCTCGGTGCAGATGAGCCCGGACAATTACCTGGACTACAGTTCGCTCGGCATGCTGCTGATCTTCACCCGGGAGTTCGAGGAGGCGGAGCACTGCCTTCGCAAGGCGATCGGGTACGACGACGAGGACGTCGCCAACCGGCTGAACCTGGGCATCATTCTGGCGATCCAGGGCGAGTACGAGCCCGCGCTGGAGCAGTTCGACAAGGCAATGGAATACGCGACCGATGAGCCGCCGCTGCACCTGCACCGGGGCATGGTGTACCGCGCGCAGCGGCGCTTCGACGAGGCGGCCGCCGAGTTCGACGCGGTGCTGGCCGTCGAGCCCGGCCACGTCCGGGCCCGCGAGCAGTTGGCGATCACCCGCCACCAGCAGGGCCGGACCGCCGAGGGCATCGCGCTGCTCGAAGCGACGATCCTCGACGCCCCGTCCGAGGGAAGCCTCTACCGGGCGCTCTCGGACCTGCACATGCTCTCCGGGGACGCGATGGGTGCGCAGAGCGTGTTGCAGCGGATGGTCGAGGTCCTGCCCGAGGACGGCCTGGCCCACAAGAACCTGGGATCGAGCCTCGTCTCCAGCGGGAGCGTGCGGGAGGGGATCGAGCACCTCCGCATCGCGACTGACCTGGTGCCGGAGAGACCGCTCGTCTGGCAGGCGCTGGCCCGGGCCCTGGCCGCGTCGGGCGACGAGGCCGGGGCCGCGGCGACCTGGGCGAAGCTCGTCGAGGTCGCGCCCAAGCTGGCGACCGCGTACGTCCAGGGTGCGGACCTGTACGTCCGTCTGGGCCAGTCCGCCGACGCGATGAAGCTGCTCCGCCAGGCGTACGAACTAATGCCGGACAACATCGACATTCTGAACGACCTCGCGTGGCGGCTGGCGACGCTGCCGGACTCGGAGTTCCGCGACGGCGAGCAGGCCGTCATGATCGCCGAACACGTCAACTCGCTCAAGGGTGGTGAGAGCTGCAACGAGCTCGATACGCTCGCCGCGGCGTACGCCGAGGTCGGGCGTTTCGACGACGCCGTCTCCGCGGCCCGGCGCGCCGTCATGATCGCCCGCCAGGGCAACCAGCAGGATCTCGCCGCGACGATCGCCGCCCGCCTGGAGCTCTTCGAGCAGGGCCGGCCGTACCGCGGCAAATAGACCGGGAATAATTTCCGGCCCGTG
>JADFOJ010000034.1 GCA_022562915.1 Planctomycetota bacterium
CGGGAGAAAATAGACCGGGACTATTTTTTCGCGACCGTGAATCGCCGATATCGCGGCGTCCTGAGCCGCGAAAAATTAGTCCCGGTCTATTTTCTCCCGCTCAACCGTGCCACCCTCAAATGGGACACGGCCCCCAGTACGTGTCGAGAAGGGCCTGGTGGTCGGCCTCGTCCACGTCGCCGTCCTGGTCGAGGTCGTACACGCAGAAGCCCGTCGTTTCATCGACGGGGCACTCCTCGTACGGCAGCGGGCAATCGGTCCCCCAGCCCCAATGCTGCTCGACGAGATCGACGTCAAGCCCGTCGACCACGCCGTCGGAGTTGACGTCGGCCGGGCAGTCCGAGGGATCTTCGCAAGGACCGAAACTGCTGGTCACGATCAGCCAGTCCAGGATGCCGACGACGCCGTCGTGGTCGACGTCGGCGATGCAGAACCCGTCGACGATCGGGCAGTTCTGCGAACAGAACCACTCCGGACCCCAGAAACTCAGGAGTTCGACTTCGTCGATCGCGTCGACGATTCCGTCTCCGTTGCCGTCCCCCGGGCACGTGGGAAGCGCGTGCGCCCAGTACCTGAAGTAGGCGTAGTTGGTCAGATCGTTGGCTTCGTCCGCCTCGTTCCAGACGCGCAGTCTCAGTGAAAGCGTCTGATCCAGACCGACGTCGATGAAGGAATCGAGAGTGCCCAGCGACAGGCCCTCCACCGCTCCGGTACCCAGCTGGAATGGAGTCCAGTTTCCATCGCACGCCGCGACTCCGATGTCGGGACAGGTCGAGATCTCCCATCGCGTGCTGTCCAGGTTGTCCGTCCCGTGCAGGACGTTGATGCTCAGGTCAAGCGCCTGGAAGGTGTTGTTCCACACGTCGTAGCCGGTCGGAATCCCGATGTGATCGTGCTGGTAGACCTCCACGAAACCAGCGGCATACAGCTTCGCCGCGGCAGGTCTATACAGCGGATCTCCGAAGACAATGCCCGCGGGCCCCGCCGAGTTGGCGTGCGCGAGCGCCTCGCCGAGCGTCCGGCCGGCAAAGAACGCGCCTCGGAAATCTCCACTGGTGGCCGACGCGCCGGAGAGATGGTGCGAGGACGTTCCCCAGCAGGCGATGCCGCCGAGGCGATCGATCACGTTGGCCGCCCAATCGCCCTGCTCGGTTCTTTCCTTGGTCTTGCGTGTGAAGCTGCCGACGTCCACGGGAAGGACGTTCGCCTGAGTGCCCGCATCGATGAGCTCGACCCCGTCGATGTCAAGAAACCCGCTGATGTTCTCGGCGGCGCTTGACCACATCCGGACCCTGATCCTCGTGACCAATGCGTCCGGCACGGGCCCGACCGAAAACGTCTGCGTGACGGTATTCCAGAGACCCGCCGAATCCGCGATGGTCGTACTCATGACAGGCACACTCACGAAGCCGCCCTGATCGAGCAAATACCGCAGATTCAGGAACAATGTCGCCGCCGGCTGCCCCGGCGGGTCTGCATAGCGATACCTGAACTTCAGCGTGTGCTGCAACGCGTCGAGACCGATGAACACGTCATCGATGTCCGCCGTTGCGGCCAGACTCACGGCAATGTGGGCCGGGCACGCGGCGGTCCCGCACATGGATGAATCAGGGGTCAGATGGTCGTACGCGCCGTAATGCGCGTAGAAGTTGTCGGTGAACTGGTCGCCATCGACGAACGCGGCTCCCTCGAGAACCAGCGGCATGCTCTTGTGGAATGAGCTGAACTTGGAAGGAGTCCAACCCGGCGGAGTCAATCCGTAATACTGAACTCCGAAGGAGCTCACCTGGTGCGCCATGAAACCGGGCGCGACGCCGACGCAGTCGGTATTGATCTCCTTGAAGTAGTCCGTGGAGCTTGCCCGGCAGTCGTCCCGCTCCTGCCGGGTCGGCAGATCTCGACAGAGCTCGACACATCCCTCGTCTGTCTTGTGCCAGTTCACCATGGTGAAGAACCCGTCGAAGGCGTTGAATCCATTGAGGCCGGCGGAGCCCCGGCCGTCCAGCAGGCCGGCGTTGATCGCGAAGGGGATCGTGGTTCCCGGCTCGCCGGGGATATTGGCGGGGCTGGACTCCGCTGATGTCGAGGCGGTGGTTCCGACACGGCAGAGCTGCCACGGCCAGGAGTTCGCGGGATTGCCGAACTTGAACGGCTCGTGCGAGAGGTAGTCAAAGCACGCGCTGTCATGCGTTGACGTCAGGTCAAAGTAGAACGGGTCCGTATCCTCGATCAGGATGTTGCCCTGCACGCCGGCGCGCTCGGCGGCGAGGGTGCGATCGATCAGCGCGACCGCGCGCTGCGTGGTCATCCCCTCGACATAGCCGTAGGCGAGCATCCTGTGTTGTGCCGGATTGATCGGCGGGACGTAGCCCAGCGTGGACTCGCTTACCATGGGGTACGACAGGCTTTCGATGAGGTCGGAGTCCGCGAAGATGTCGCCGGCGTGGTACACCAGGTAACTCAGGTAGAAACCGAACGAGGGTCCCTGCTTGTCAGTGTCGCCCTGGTCCGACCAGTTGACGGCGAACAACCGGACCGGGATCCCCTTGATCAGGACCATGTGGGTGATCGGTGATCCGTCGCGGATGCTCTCCAGCGCGCCGGGGTTGGCGAGGTCGCAGCCGGAGCTCTGCTGCACTTCCTGGGAGACGAACGAGCAGATGCAGTCTTCGACGACCGTTGCCCGGGCACCGAGCAGCTCCGCCGGTGTCGCGTAGTCACCGGTCGGCAGCCGGACGCCGCACAGCGCCGAGGCATCGAGACCTCGGCTCGACACGTAGTATTCGGCGATCTCCAGCGCATCGTTGACGCCGTTGCCGTCGAGGTCCGGGTAGTTCTCGTTGTACACCACGATCGTGGGTGGTGCCGGGTACGGCGCCGGTATCGGGCACGGTCCCCAGTTGCCCAGCAGCAGCAGGAAATCCTGGATGCCGACCACACCGTCGTTGTCGAGATCGGCCGGACCGCCGATGGATCCCCACGCGCCGAGAAGAGCGAGAAAGTCGTTGATCCCGACGGCACCGTCGCCGTCCACATCGCCCGGACACTGGGCGCGCGCAGCGGGCGACGGGAGCAGGCACAGCGTCATCGCGAGAATCTGAAGCGGTCTGAGCATCGCATCCAACCGTCATTAAAGAATGCCACGGTCTGGGGAATGGTCAAGCGACACTTCGGCAAAGAAATCACGGGCAACGGGTTGGGGCTACCGGGGCATGTGCTACACTTGCAGGAGAATGGTTGCCCGAACCTCCTGGTGCGAGCTCTGCCGCTTCGACGACCTTCTTCAGGCGAGGGCCGTGACCACCTCGATTGCCGCCATGGAATTCGATGTGCGGCTCTGCGCGGTCGGCAGCCCGGCGCGATCCGATCCGGACACCCACCCCGGCCGCCCGCCGTTCATCGTCCAGGTCGACATCACCGACGTACGCGACCTGGCGGAGGTGCTCGATGAGATCATCGAAGAACAGCGGGAGTTCGATCGCATGCTCGGTCAGCGGTCGCGCGTCGCCCGAACGGCACCCATCCTGACCGTCATCACCTTGACCGGCGCCGCCGAGGCGGTGCTGATCCTGGCACTGCTGGACTGGTGAGCGAGCCCGGCGACTATCCGTGGGCCGTTGACGACGCATACCCCACCACGCTGATCGCACTGTGGCCCGGCGACGACCCGCCCATGATGACCGAGGTCATCGCTGCGTTTGCCGCTCATGTCGGCGAGCCCGTTGCGATCGTCGACGACGGTATGCCGGGCGACGCGGCGATGATCTGGAACTCGGTGGTCGCGGTACCGGGTGTCGAGACTGAACTTGCGATCTGGGCCGAGGCCGCCCAGGAACTCGATGCGGGCGAACTGGACGATCCCGCGGCCGCCGCGTGCCGCTGGATCGTCGGGCTGGAGACGATGCTCGACGCGAACGAGCCGTTGGGCCACTTTGCGGCGATCATGCGCCTGCTGGCCGGCGCGTGCGCGGAGATCCCGGCCGTGCTTGACGTGAACTGCCGGCGGTGGTACCCGCGGGCGGCGCTGGACACCACGTTCAGCACCGGTGACGAACCTCCCGCCGCGGTCCTGTGGATCGGACACGTCGTCGAGCCCGCCGGCGAGCACCGCGGCAACTGGATCCACACGCACGGTCTGCACCGGTGCAGTCTGCCGGAACTGGAGATGCTCGATGTCCCCGAGAATCTCGTGCCCGCGGCGGTCCAGTTGCTGGACACGATCGCCGGCCGCATGCTGGAGGTCATGATCCCTCCGCCGGGTGAACCGTTTGCGATCGGTCCGGATCTCGACGTGACGTTCCGGCCATCGCAGGAGGTTGCGCCGGATCTCCTGGACGACTCGCACGCCGGCGTGCGGGCGGTCGTCTGCGGCGCCGAGGTACTGCAACGCATCGCCGCGGGTGACGGCGCATACTTTCTTTCGAGTCACGAGACGACTCGGCTCGCGCGGCGGGCCCGGGCCGCGTGGCCGACGCTCACGGCGATCGGGCTGCCGGCCGCCGGAGCGACGGACGCCGCACCGGCGGTGCGGGTGCTCGTCAAGGCGGGGCTCGGCGCCGACGGCGCCGATGGATTCCAAGACGAGCGAGAACATCTCTGGTTCGCCGTGCGCCGCTTCGAGGCCGATCGCGCCGAGGCGGAGCTTCTTCACGAGCCCGTGCATGTCGCACTCACCGTCGGCGACGTGGTCTGGATCGAGCGCGAGGTGGTCTCGGACTGGACGGTGGTGACACCCACGGGGCGTTTCGGTCCCGCCGAGGCCGAGGCCATGGCCCGCGCCGTCGCGTCGCTTGGCGCGTCGCCGGAGGATGCACGGTGACCGCGGACGATCCCGCCGTCGTCGTCCGGGTACCGACGGAGTTCGAGGCGCACACGATCGCGACGATCCTCCGGGCCGACGGCATCGAGTCCACGGTGATCACCGACGCTCCGTCGTGGACCGGCCAGGTGCCGATCAGCCCTGGTGCCCGGGGCTCGGCGGTGATCGTGCGCGGGAGCGATCTTCAACGAGCACAGGAGATCCTTCGTGAGTCGGAGCAGGACTCGGTTGACCTGGACTGGGATGAGGTGGACGTCGGCGAACGCGAGGACGACCTGCCGCTAGGGACCGTCGGACGAATGCCGGTGCCCGCCAGGGTGGCGGCGGCGCTGGCGGCGGCGCTGTTGCTGATCAGCGCCGTGGTCGGACTGATCCTGCTGTTTTTCTAGTACGTCGCTCCACGGGCGAGCAAGCTCGACCGTGCCACCCCGGCGGCGCCGGGTGCACGGTCGAGCGAGTCCGCCGTAGGCGGACGAGTTCGCCCGTGGTTGGACGTGGCACACAGAGATCGCCTGCGGCGGTCGACTGCCCTCGATTCATTGCCGGAGCTGCAGGTGCCTCGGCCGCGGGCCGAACGTGCGCGCCGCGTCCTCGGCCTCGGCCTTCAGACGAAGGTACACCTCACCGGATCGCTGCACGCGGCCGGACTCGTCCAGCAGCAACTCCGCGGAACCCAGCTTGATCTCGACCTCTATGGTCTCGAACGTCGGCTGCCGGACACCGATTTCCCGGCGGTTGGGGCGCCGACCGGAGACCACCCGCTCGACGGTGAGGGCGATCATCGTGCCGGGCTTGCTGGTCTGGACATGTCTCACGAATGACTCCCAGTTCGGCAGCGCCTCCCCGTTGAGGTGCGTGATTCGATCTCCCACGTCCAGGACCTTGACCGCGGGCAGATCCGCAAGCAGCGTCCTCACGATGATCTTCTCCGGCTGAACTCTCGGGTTGATGACACTGATCCCCACCGCGCCGCGCGGCGTCGACAGCAGCTTGTCCGTGAGGGCCGTCAACAAGCGGTGCCGCTGCTCCGCGGTCAAGGTCAGCCGGGCCATCGCGGCATAGATCTGCTCGCGGGCGAAGTCGCCTGTCGAAAGCTCGACGGTCGCCTGTTCCCGGAGGCCGTACGTCGGATCGCCGAGCCGCTCGATGCACGACAGCAGCGCGGCATCGATCTCGACGTCATCGAGCAGTTCGCGACTGGGCACGTACGACTCTTCGATCCGGGGAGCCGCCTGCGGCGGTCGGACACGGATCGGGCGGTCGGGCGGCCGATGTTGCCGCAATGTGGGCGGCGCCTGCTTCGGCTTCTGTATGATCTCCTGCGCAACCGCACCTGCCGCGCACCACGCGGAAAGTACGACGCACACACTGCACGTCCGCGTTCGCCTCGCTCGTACTAAAGCGTCGTTCACCGGATGTCCCTCGCGCAACGGATGAGCGTCTCGGCCCGCGGCATGATCCACTGTACCTTGCTCTCGACCATCCGAAGGAATCCCGAACCTGACAAACGACCGAACATCCCGGTCGCCGCGATCGGGATCACGCTCTCCAGGACCAGCGCTTCGGTCATGAGCCACGGCAGGGCCGCCAGCTCGTCACGGTCAATGGTATTCCCCGAGCTGTGGTCATAGCCGCGCATGAGCCGGTGCAATCTGTCGAGATCGAGGTCGCACGGGCCGGCGGCCGGATCCTCCCCCGTCGCCCAGGTCATGGAGAACTGCAGGGCCGCGTTGGCGACATCGGCCATCAGCGGCTCCAGCCGGGCCGAGTCGAAGTCCAGCACCGCCGAGACCTCCCCCGCGGGGCCGGCGAACAGAAGGTTGCCGGGGTGCCAGTCGCCGTGGATGATCCCCCGCCGCCACGAGCGGAAACCGGCCCGGTCCACGTGCGCGGCGGCCTCGTGATAGGCCCCCCTCAGGAACTCGCACGTCCGGCCCAGGGCCTGCTGGTCGGCCTGGGGCTCCCTGGCCGCGACTGCTTCGGGGATCCGGGCAAGCTTGGCGTCGATCGCGGCCGCGGCGTGATAGCTGCTGTGCGGCGGGTCGTACGGCGATTGATAGTCGACCAGCAGCCGGTGCAGTGTCGCCAGCGCCTGGCCGGAACTCTCGGTCGACGCGGTCGAGCTGTCGTAGCGGATCCCCGGCATGAACCGGAACAGTTCATAGATCCGGCCGTTGAGCTGGAGCATCGAGTTGTTGTCGTCGCGGGTACCGACGATTCCGGCCACCGGGTAGCCGTGCTGCGCCAGGTACAGTTGAAGCCCCTGGGCAAAGGCGACGCGGTACGGATCGTCGCGTCCGGGCGCACGCCGTTTGAGCAGGAAGTCGCCCTGCCGCGTCCGGATGCGGACCTTCGGGGCACGGGGCGAACCGCGCGAGTACGTGCGGAGCTGCTCCAGGACACCCAGGTCGTAGTGGCTGAGCACCTTCGCCAGTTCCAGCGGATCGAACCGCATCGGCCGCACCCGATCGTCGAGGATCGGGCCGATGTGCGGCATCGGCTCCGGGAGCGGCTGGGCGGTGGGCATACTGTTATTTGACCGTGGTTTGGGCGCCGGGCAAGGAATGTCGCCGAATATCCACAGTCCATCGGTCGTCTGTCAGGGGTGGGGTGGCACGGTTGAGCGGGAGAAAATAGACCGGGACTATTTTTTCGCGACCACGAATCGGCGATATCGCGGCGTCCTGAGCCGCGAAAAATTAGTCCCGGTCTATTTTCTCCCGCTCGACCGTGGTTGAACATCGCTCCACGGGCGAGCAAGCTCGACCGTGCCACCCAGCTATTCCACGT
The DNA here is from genome assembly GCA_022562915.1 of Planctomycetota bacterium. GTDB lineage: Bacteria > Planctomycetota > Phycisphaerae > Phycisphaerales > SM1A02 > JADFOJ01. The sequence continues at coordinate 7,610 of JADFOJ010000034.1, forward strand.
TCTGAACCTGCTCCTTGATGCGATCGATATCGCCCTTGACCTCGACGATCTCCCGGCTGATCCGGACGTCGAGGCACTTGCTGGCGATGGTGTTCGCCTCCCGGAGCATCTCCTGGCTCAGGAAGTCGAGGGTCCGTCCCGCCGGCAGGCCGTCCTCCTTGTCGATGATCTCCGCGAACTGCTCCAGGTGACCCTGGAGCCGGGTGACTTCCTCGGTGATGTCCGATCGCTCCGCGTAGACGGCGACCTCCCGGATCAGGTCCTCCTCGCGAAGGCTCGTCCCGGCGTCGGCGAGCAATCCGTCTATCCGCTCGCGCAGGCGTGTGCGGTACTGCGTGACGACCTCCGGCGCCCGGCGGGCGATCGTCTCCAGTCGGCCCGCGATCGAGCGGCAGTGCCGGTGAAGCTCGTCGTGCAGCGTGGCCCCCTCGCGGGTGCGCATGGCCAGCACCCTGTCACACGCCTCGGCGACAAGGCTCTTGAGGACCGGCCGCGCCCGCTCCAGCAGTTCCTCGCCGGAACCTGTCACGAGAACACCCGGCAGCGACAGCAGCAGCGCGACGTCGATCGGCTGCCCGTCGCCGGAGACCGCCCGAAGCTGTTCGAGGTACCGGCTCAGCGCGTTGGCGTTGATCTCGGCCGCCGCGTTGGCAGAGGTGTCCGAGAAGCGCACGGTCACGACGACGCTGCCGCGCGTGAGCCGGCGGGCAAGCTCCGGCTCGACCTCGGCCTCGAGACCCTGCAACTCGTCGGGCATCCGGATGAGCGCCTTGAAGTACTTGCTGTTGAGCGAGCGCAGCTCGACAACGTAGCGCGCACCGTCAAGCGACCTGGAGGCCGTGCCGAAGCCCGTCATGGATCGGATCATCGGATCACGGCTCGGTGTCGGCCGGCGTCGCGTCATCTGTCGGCGCCGGGACAACCTGTCCGGCCGGCGTCGGAGTTGCCGCGGGGATATAGGCCGCCTCGTCCAGGAGGCTCAGCCCGATCGCCATCCCGATGTACACCACGAACGCCGCGACGGTGGCGTAGGTCAGGGCGTCACCGACGCGACCGCCGAAGACAGTCTCCGTGCTCGACCCGCCGGCGCCACCGAACGCACCGGCAAGACCTCCGCCCTGCGGTCGCTGGACCAGGATGATCAGGACCAGGACGAGTGCCACGAAGCCGAAGAGTATCGTTGCGATCCAGAACCAGGTGCTCATGGGCTTCGTGCGCTTCCTATTCCTGTTCCTGCGAGGCCGCATCGACGGCGGCCGCGACAATGGCCTTGAACTGTTCAGGATCAAGCGAGGCGCCCCCGATCAACCCACCGTCGATCTCCGGGCGGGCAAAGAGCCCTGCGGCGTCCTTCGCTTTGACCGAACCGCCATACTGTAGGCGGATCGACTCGCTGATGTCGTCGTCGTAGAGGTCGCCGATCGACGCCCGCAGGACCCGGTGAACCTCGGCGGCCTGGTCGGGCCCGGCGGTCCGGCCGGTCCCGATCGCCCACACCGGCTCGTAGGCGATCGTGACCTGCTCCATGCTGTCCGGGGTCACCGCGCGAAGTCCGGCCATGAGCTGGTGGACGTTGACCTCCTTGGTCCGGCCCGACTCCCGCTGCTCGAGCGTCTCGCCCACGCACAGGACGACGTCCAACCCGGCGTCCAGTACCGCCAGGACCTTGGCGTTGATCAGGTCGTCCGTCTCCCCGATCACGTGCCGCCGCTCGGAGTGGCCGACCAGGACGACTTTGACATTCAGGTCCAGCAGCATGTCTACGGAGACCTCGCCGGTGTACGCGCCGGCGGGCATGTGGCAGACGTCCTGGGCGCCGAGGAGAATCCCGTGGTGACCCAGCGTCCTGCCGACGACCTGGAGGTACGGAAACGGCGGAAACACCGCGACGTCGCAGCGATCGACGAACGCAGCGCACCCGGCCACGATGTCGTCGGCAAGCTCCACCGACGACGCGAGGTCGGTGTTCATCTTCCAGTTGCCGCCCACGAAGGGCATGCGGCCTTCCACGATCGCAGCTCCAGTTCCCGCCCACCGCGGGCCACAGGGCTCACAGGATAGCCCATGCCGCCGACCGCCGCCGCGCCTGCGCCCAGTCCTGCCGCACCGTCCGGGGGCTGACCCCGAGCACGGCCCCGATGACATCGTCGGCCAGGCCGCCGAAAAAGCGAAGCTCGACCACTTCTGCCTCGCGCGGCGCACTCACCCGCAGCTTCTCCAGCAGATCGCTCACCTGCACGGCCGTGAGCCCCGGTGTCGCGGAGCCGGACACGCCGGCGGTCACGCCGTCGTGCAGGCTCGCCGTCGCCCGCCCGCCGCCGCGGAAAACCCACTGACAATGGGCTGATCGAGGCATTCAACGGCCGTCTTCGCGCCGAATATCTGAACGAGAACTGGTTCCTGTCGTTGGACGACGCGCGCGAGAAGGTCGAGTCGTGGCGTCGGCATTACAATGGGGATCGTCCCCACAGCGCCCTGGGCTACCTGGCTCCCGAGGAGTTCGCTGCACGCTCAAGCCAGAATCAACGGACCGGATGAGGCCATTTCTCGCTCGCATTCTGGTACAAGATCGGGGACAAGTGCAGAAGCTCGTCGGCTCACGCAGCAGCTGGTACAGGATCGGGTGCACGCGCATTCTGATGGCTCGTGTCGAACAGGATGGCGGTGCCGTACGGGACAGGCGACCCAAGATCTCGAAAGGCGCTGTGTCATGCCGATAGCCTGGTTCGTCGCCCAAGCGGACCAATCCGCACAACCATGGTTCAACCTGGACAATCTCTTCTGGATGACCGTCCTTGCGGTCTTCGCGCTGACGATCATCGGCGCGCTGGTCCGAACGCGGCAGCGGGACAAATGCCTCAGACTGCTGCACGACCACCACGTCACGTATCTCCCGGTTGACGGAGAACCGATGTGGGGCGATCTCTACGTTTCCAGCAGCGGACTCGAACTGCGCTTTGATGCGCCCCACGTCAACCGACGAGGGCTGACCAAGACCTCAACGCTCGTGTTCAAGGACGAGCTGGGGAAATGCCTGGCGCTGTGTCGAACGGTGCACGGCCTGACCGACGAGGAGCGCAGAGGCCGTGAGAAGCAGATCCGCCGGAGTTTCCATCCCGGCGTGCTGAGGCGACTTGGGCGATGGATTCGCAACCTGACGAACACACTCCGTGACGCAATCAACAACACGCTTACCATGTTCATGGGCCGGATGACGAAGACCGGTGCGGCAGGCGGGGCACTCCAGAGCCAGAAGGGCCGCCTCTCGGACGTCAGCAGCACGTTCATCACCATGGCCGGCAACGCCTACGAGCCGCTGCTTGAACGGCACATCGGAAAACCGGTCATTCTCGAACTGCTCAACCCAGGCGAGGCTCCGCCCGCGCGCTGCGAGATCCCCGGTTACCTCGTCGACTATTCCAACGAGTTCATCGCCGTGTTCAGCCTCAGCCATGACCCCCTGGAGCAGATGTCCATCATGGTTGTCGAAACCATCGAGCAGGAAGGCGTGCGGATCGAGCCGAGCGAGAGCGAGTTTGTCATCACATGCACCGGTCATGATCCGCTCGTCGTCCAGAAGATGACCACCGGCGACGAGTCGGTCGATCTGGCGGTTGTGCTCACATGCGGCACGTCGCTCCATCTGGCCCGCGGCAGCGACGAACCGGCCACCTTTGAGATCCAACGGACCAGGCAGATCGACATCGTCTGTCCGCGCTCCCGCGCACGAATCCGTTTCGGAAGTGACACCGGTCGTTCAGGCAGGCGCGGCTGGCGTGGTGTTGCGCCGGAGATCGCCGACTCCGATCTCGCCGACGAATAAGCCCCTGGGGATCGCTGACGCCCCCGTGCGCCCCGAACCGGCGGTAGCAACTCCCCAGCCACCCTCTGGCGCTCACCGCGTCACTGAGTATAGAGGCCGGGTTCGCGAGCGCCTGACGATCCACGAACGGCTCGACCTGTTCAAGCTCGTCTGCGCCGCGGTGCAGCACGCGCACCAGAAGGGCATCATCCATCGCGACATCAAGCCGTCGAACGTCCTGGTGACGCTGCACGCCGGCCCCTGCGGATGCGCTGGTTCCCTTCGGCGATGACGACGACGGCGAGTTCCACGGCCTGAGAGCGTGTTGGCGCTCTTGCGTGACCGAGGCGGCAGCGCTTGACCGGGTTCTACGCCAGCCCGCCAACGGCAGGATTCTCCATCGCCCACGTCGTGACCAGCATTTCTGTCGACGAAACCGCCGTCATTGACGGGTTCACCATCACCGGCGGCAGTAGGCGGTGGCCTCTTCAACCGCTCCATCAGCCCCACGCTGACGGAGTCGACCTTCACCGGCAATGACGCCGCCTTCGGCGGAGGGGTCTACAACGTGGACGCCAGCCCCACGGTGACAAACTGTACGTTCGCCGACAACTCGGGTTTCGGCTACACAGGAGGCAATGGCGGCGTGATGTACAACTCCGGGGGCAGCAGTCCGACGATGACCAACTGCATTTTCTGGGGCAACCACCCCGACACATTCGATGAGCCGGGCACCCCGGTCGTCTCGTACTGCAACGTTGAAGGCGGCTACGGTGGGCAGGGCAACATGACGGTCGATCCGGTGTTCGTCGATCCCGATGCCGGCGATTACCACCTCTCGCCGGGCTCTCCCTGTACCGACGCCGGGGATAACACCGCAGTGCCGGAGGACATCACCACCGACCTCGACGGCAGCCCGCGCGTCGTCGATGACCCGGACACGCCGGACTGTCAGCAGGCACCGGGGACCTGCGGCGACCCGCCCGTCGTGGACATGGGGGCGTATGAGTTCCAGCCCCCGCAGGCCTGCCCGTGGGACTGCGGTGACGGGGACGGATCAGTGGACATCGACGACATCCGCGCTGTGATTGCCCAGTGGGGCACGAAGGGCACCTGCGACTTCGACGGTGGCGGTGTCGGCATCAACGACTTCCTGGCGGTGATCGCCAACTGGGGCGTGTGCCCTTGACGCGAATGCTTCGGCCGGGGCTCTCACAACGACTGGCTCAGTTTTCGGGGGGCAGCCCGGCTTGTCCACGTCCCGGTCGAATGGGCCAGGTCACTGCCGGGCATAGATGAGCTGCGCTTGCTCGTCTTCCCGGTCTTTTTTCCCGCGGTCTCTCTTCTGACATGGAACACGCGGGTCACTGGCGCCACAGGTGGGTTCCCTGGGGAACAGGCGGGTCGGGTTGCTACACTTGGCGGCCCCAGCCATGTCGCGCACGAATACAGCCCGGAAAACCCGGACGGCGTCGCAAGTCCGGCAGGAGTTCATCGACTTCTTCGTCGCCCGGCACGGCCACCGCTTCGTGCCCAGCAGCCCCGTCGCCCCCCACGGCGACCCGACGCTGCTGTTCACCAACGCGGGGATGAACCAGTTCAAGGACGTCTTTCTCGACCAGGGCACGCGCGACTATTCCCGCGCCGTGAACAGCCAGAAGTGCATTCGTGCCGGCGGCAAGCACAACGACCTCGAGGACGTCGGCCGGGACCACTATCACCACACCTTTTTCGAGATGCTCGGCAACTGGTCGTTCGGCGACTACTTCAAGGCCGAGGCGATCGAGTGGGCGTGGGACCTGCTGACGAGCCCGGCCCCGGGCGGCTGGGGGCTCGACAAGAACCGTCTCTTCGTGACCGTCTTCGCCGGCAACGAGGCCGAGGGCCTGGAGCCCGACACGGAATCCGAGGACTACTGGAAGCGGCACATCGATCCGGCGCGGATCTCGCGCTGGGGCAAGAAGGACAACTTCTGGGAGATGGGTGACACCGGCCCGTGCGGCCCGTGCAGCGAGATCCACTACGACTTCACGGCCGACAAGAGTGGGTCGGGGCTCGTGAACAAGGGCGACCCGCGGGTCGTCGAGCTGTGGAACCTGGTGTTCATCCAGTTCAGTCGCGGTCGCGATGGCGGACTGTCGCCGCTGCCGGCGAAGCACGTGGACACGGGGCTGGGTCTGGAGCGGCTGGTCCGCGTGCTCCAGCACACCGACAGCAACTACGACATCGACCTGTTCACGCCGATCTTCAAGGCGATCGAGACGCACACCGGTGCGCATCCGTACCGGGGTGCGCTCGACGACCCCGCCGACATCGCCTACCGCGTGATCGCCGACCACATCCGCTGCCTGACGGTGGCGATCACCGACGGCGCGTGGCCCGGCAACGTTGGCCGCGGCTTCGTGCTGCGGCGCATACTGCGCCGCGCGGTGCGGCATGCGCACCAGACGCTCGAGACCCGCGGCGCGTGGCTGCACGAACTGGTGCCGACGGTCGTGGCGACACTGGGTGATGCCTTTCCCGAACTCACCGAGAACCCCGGCAAGGTCGCCACGGTCATCCGGGACGAGGAGGAGAGCTTCCTGCGGACGCTCGACCGGGGCATCGCGCTGTTCGAGAACGCCGCAGATGCCGTCGGCGCAAACGGGCAGATCCCGGCCGCGGACGCCTTCAAGCTGCACGACACCTACGGGTTCCCCATCGACCTGACGCGCGTGATGGCCCGGGAGCGCGGGCTGACCGTCGACGAGGCGGGCTTCGACACCCTCATGGAGGCCGCGCGGCAGCAAAGCCGCCGCACTTTGGACCTCGACGTGGCGATCACACTGCCGCCGGAGGCGATCGCCAGGCTCAAGACCCTGGGAATCGAACCGACCGACGACACTGCACGATTCGACGCGCAACCCGTGGCTGCCATCGTCAAGGCGATTATGAACAGCGGCAGCGATTTCGTTGACACGGCCGAGCCGGGTGCCCCGGTGGCGCTGATCCTCGACCGCACGAACCACTACGCGGCGGCGGGCGGGCAGGTCGGCGACCGCGGCAGCGTCTCGGCGGACTTCGACGTCCAGGACACCCAGGCGTTCGCCGGCTACGTGCTGCACATCGGCCAGGTGACCGGGCACGCGCTCGCCGTCGGCACGGCGGTGACCGTCACCGTCGACCGGCAGCACCGCGAGCCGACCCGCGCCAACCACACCGCGACGCACCTGCTGAACTTCGCCCTAAGACAGGTCATCGGTCCGGAGCAGGACCAGCGCGGTTCGCTGGTCGCGCCGGACCGCCTTCGCTTCGACTTCGTCTGCCCGCACGCCATGAGCCTCCAGCAGATCGAGGAGACCGAGCGGCTCGTCAATGGGCGCATCGAAGAGGCACTTCCCGTGGACACGCGCGTCGTGCCGCTGGAGACGGCCCGCGGCATTACCGGCGTCCGCGCGATCTTCGGCGAGAAGTATCCCGACCCGGTGCGCGTCGTCGTGATCGGCGCCGCCATGGACGACGTGCTCGCCGATCCGGGCAGTCCGCGATGGCAGGAGTGTTCGATCGAGCTGTGCGGCGGAACGCACCTCGCCGACACGTCCGCGGCGGACCACTGCGTGATCGTGCACGAGCAGGCGCTGGCGGCGGGCGTACGGCGCATCACCGCCGTGACCGGTCCCGCGGCCCTCGCCGCCGTGAACGCGGGCGAAGGTCTCCTGGAGCGGGCGGGCCGGGCGGCCGGATTGAGCGGCAATGACCTCGTCGGCGAGTTCGACGCGATCAACGAGCTGGCCCGGGAGTCGACGATCGGCGCCGCGGTCCGCGGCCGGGTCACGGCACTGCTGGAGCCGGTCGGGGACCGCGTCCGCGCCCTGCGAAAGGAGCACCGCGCCGAGAAACGTTCCGGCGTGGTCGATGAGGCCCGTCGCATCGCCGAGAGTTCGTCCGGACCCGTCATCGTCGACACGCTGCCGGACGCGGACCGCGACAACCTTCTCAGCGCGATGGACGCGATCCGGGCCGCGCACACCGAGGCCGCGGTCATGCTGCTGGGTGTCGATGACGACGCCGGCCGGGTCACGATCGTCGCGCGGGTTCCGAAGGCGTTGATCGCCAGGGGCCTCAAGGCGGGCGACTGGGTCCGTGAGCCTGCGAGAATCTGCGGCGGCAGCGGCGGCGGCCGGCCGGATATGGCTCAGGCCGGCGGCAAACAACCCGATAAAGTCCCGGACGCCGTTGTTGCCGCCCGGACCTTCGCGGAGAACGCATTGCCATGAACGACCACCAGGACCGGCAGACGACTCCGAACGGTGGCCAGGCTTCCAACGCGACTTTCCCCCACGACGCCGACGACCTGCCCGCCGTCACCAACCAGGTGGACGGCAGCAAGCTCAAGCAGTTCGTGACGCGGATCAAGACCGCCGAGCAGCAGGTCGGCGAGCACATCATCACGGCACTTCAGGACCCCGACACGGTGGCGGTGCTCACGGCGGTCGTCGTGGGTTCCGACGGCACCCAGGCGGTCGTCTCGGCAGCGCTGGACCCCGACATGCTCAAGCAGGTCCAGGAGCTGCTTCACACCGCCGAGGAGGACCGCGACGAGGAAGTCCCGTGCGTGGGCTTCCATTGCCTGCTAAAAAAGAAGGATGAGGCGTCGTGAGTTCCTTCAACGGTCGGCCGCGGCGGTCGCGGCGGCCGGCTCACTGATCGGCTGCCGCAGGTCCGGATCCGGGACCAAGTCCAGGGCCGGCTCCGGGGCGCGACAGCCGCCGGCGGCCTCGCCAGGCGCAGGGGCTCCACCCGTGTTCAAGATCTCACTTGCCCAGTGGTCGCTGAACCGAATGCTGTTCGCCGGGGAGCTCGACCCTCTGGACTTCCCGTCGATCGCGCGGGACCGGTTCGGTCTCGACGCGGTCGAGTACGTCAACGTGTTCATCAACGGCGGTACGCCCGATGCGGCGTTTGTCACGGACCTGAAACGCCGCGCCGAGGACGCCGGCGTCAGGAACCTGCTCATCATGGTCGACCGCGAGGGGGCCCTCGGCGACGCCGACGACGCCCGGCGCAGCACGGCGATCGAGAACCATTACAAGTGGGTCCACGCCGCGAACGTCCTGGGTTGTCACAGCATCCGGGTCAACGCGGCGTCATCAGGCACGCCCGACGAGCAACGCGACCTCGCCGCCGACGGGCTGCGCCGTCTTACCGAGTACGCCGCGGAGCATGAGCTGGACGTCATCGTCGAGAACCACGGCGGGTTGTCTTCCAACGGCGCGTGGCTGGCGAGCGTCATCCGCCAGGTCGACCACCCCAACTGCGGCACGCTTCCGGACTTCGGGAACTTTCGTATTGCCGAAGACCAGTGGTACGACCGCTACCGGGGCGTCAAGGAGCTCATGCCGTACGCCCGGGCCGTCAGCGCCAAGAGCCACGACTTCGACGATGCCGGCAACGAGACGAACACGGACTATTTCAAGATGATGAAGATCGTGCTCGACGCCGGCTACCGCGGGTACGTCGGCATCGAGTACGAGGGCGACTCGATGCCCGAGTTCGACGGGACCGCCGCGACCAAGGCGCTCCTGGAACGCGTCCGCGCGGAACTTGCCGGCCACTACACTAGAACCTGAACGTCCAGACCACCTTGCCGATGACCTCCGTGGAGGTCGTGGCGAAGGTGTCGTCCGTGTCGAAGGCCTGGTTGACGACGAAGAACATCTCGTTCCCGGGCTCGATGATCCAGCGGACCCGGCTGTTGAGGCCCAGCGTCTCGGAGGTGTTGTCCCACTGGATGAAGTTGGTCCACGAGACGTCGGTCGAGAACAGCACGTCGGCGCGGGCGCGGGCGATCTGGACGATGAAGTTGCCGCCCGGAAGATCCACGCCGTTGCGCTCCCACTCCAGGCTGCCGAAAAAGTTCGGCGTCGGCCGCCACTGCACGGCGAGGATCGTGTCCAGCCGGTTGCCGTCGAAGAACTCGCCGAACTCTACCTCGCCGCGGAGGCTCAACGGCCGGCCGTCGGCGGTCTCGGCCTCGGCGCGAAGACGCGTGAACCGGTAGTCGCCGGGTGCGACCACCACGCCCGGCCGGATCTCAAAGGGATCCGTGAGCACCTCCCGGTTGAGCAGGACCTCCAGGCTCATGTCGTCGCCGGCGTTCGAGGTGATCTCCGCCAGCCGCAGTGTGATGTCCTGGGTCTCGATGGAGTCTCGCAGGTCCGTGATGACGATCGCTCTCACGCCGGCGTCGATCGTGCGGATCCACGAACCGGTCGGGCGCCACCGGTACCGCCAGGTGCCGAAGTACTCGCGGATGCCCTTGCGCGGCACGAAGCCAAGCGCCGCGTTGAAGCGGTCGCCGATCTCGCTCACGCTGACCTGCCAGTCGATCGTGTCGTTGGGGTAGCTGAGCTTGAGACCCCATGCAGTATCCTCGCCGACGGCGCCGGAGGTGTCGCTGTAGAGGAACCACGCGTGGCCCTCGACGACCTTGTTGCCGAAGACCGTGCTGGAGCGAAAGTTGAAGTCGGGGCCGGCGACGACGTTGTCGCCGTTGGTGACGGGATCGCCGATGGTCGTGATCATGCCCACCGACGACTCGTCGAGCACGTTCAGCGAGAGCCGGGCGATCGAGAGCAGCTTCCTGTCGACCTCTCCCGCGGAACCCATGTACGTGCTGAGCACACCGATGTTCAGCGGTCCGGTGCGCCCGGTGAGCTTCACACCGGCAATGATGCGGACCGGCTGCCCCGACGAATCCAGGCCGATCCGGCGGGACTGGAATGGCAGCGGGTTCCTCCGGATGCCGCCGAAGGCGAAGATCCCCTCGTCCTGGAGGAAGAAGTCGCGCTTCTCCGGAAAGAACAACGGGAAGCGGGTGAGGTTCACGAGGCGCTCATCGACCTCGGTCTCGGCGAAGTCCGTGTTGAAGGTCAGGGTGAGGGTCATGTCGGTGGTCAGCTTGTAGAAGAGATCCATGCCCGCCTCGAGGTCCACGGAGTCGCCGCCGGCGTCGTGCCTGGGCGCGATCTTGGCGTACGGCTTGACGTCGAGGCCGACGCCCTGGTTGATGTTCTCGATGCCCTGGAGCACCCCGGCGTCGGCGATCGACGCCAGTTGCTTGTTCTGCTGCGGGGCGGACCATCGGCTCTTCTCGTTGGTGCGGCGCACGGTCCGCTGGATGTTGAAGCTCCATCGCGTGGTCCTGGGATTGAAGGAGATCGTCTTGAAGGGGATCGCGATCTCCGCGGTCCAGCCCGTGTCGTCGCGCGTCGCCCTGGCGTACCAGATGCCGTCCCAGTCCTCGCGTATGTCGTCGTTGTCGACGACGAGCCCGTCAACCTTGGAGCCCAGCGGATTGACGGCGAAGAAGAAACCGTTGCGGCGGTCGAAGAACGGATCGATGACCAGCTCGATGCGGTCATCGGAGTCCAGCGACGCGTCGCGCCGCAGTTGCTTGGCGATGATGCGCTGCGACTCGCTGTCAGTGCAGCGCACCCCGAAATAGATGGCGTCCTGGTCGTAGAGAATGCGGATCTCCGTCGGCTGTGTCGGTTCGGCGTCCTCGATCGGCTCGAACTGGCGGAGGTTCTCGATCACCGCGGCCTCGGCCCAGACGGCGTCGTCGAGGACGCCGTCGATGATCGGGGGCGTGTCCGTGCGCGTGATCGTCAGCGTCGGGTGGCTCTCCGGCGACGGCAGGGGCTCCGGCGGGCCGGGCTGTCCTGCCGCCATGCGGCACAGCGCGAGGACCAGCCAACCCGCCGTGAGAATCACACGCCCCATCACCACCCTTTCGTCGACACCTGCGCCGGATCCGGACGATCAGGACACCACTGTAGGCAAACGACCGTGCACCTGAGAAGCGAAAAGCAGCTAAGCTCGCCTCCCATGCGAGCCGTGGTGATCTCACAGCAGGGCATGCCCGTCGCGGCGAACGTCCACCTCGTGGCTGACCAGCCGGAGCCGGAGGCCGGGCCGCACGAGGTACTCGTCCGGACGGAGGCGAGCGCGCTGAACCACCTCGACCTGTGGATCGGGCGCGGCCTGCCCGACCTCAACACGCCGTACCCCTGGGTCGGCGGCTCCGACGGCTGCGGCGTGGTCGAGGCGGTCGGCGAAGGCGCCGCCGAGTCGTGGATCGGCCGCCGCGTCGTACTCAACGCGGCGATGCCCCTGCCTCACGAGCCGCTGCCCGGCATCGCCGAGACGCTGTCGGACCTGCGCATGATCGGCGAGCACGTCCCCGGCACCCACGCCGAGAAGTTCGTCGCCCCTGCCGCCAATATCCTGGACGTCGGCGACGCCGACCCGGTCAAGGCGGCGGCCTTCGCGCTGGTGCACCTCACGGCGTGGCGGATGCTCGTGACCCGCGCGAGGCTCACGGCCGGGCAGCAGGTCCTGATCACGGGAATCGGCGGAGGTGTGGCGCTGGCGCTGCTGGGTATCTGCCTGCATCACGGCTGCACGACCTTCGTCACCAGCCGCCACCAGTGGAAGCTCGACAAGGCGCTTCAACTGGGCGCCGACCACGGGATCCTCGATCGCGGCGAGGACTTCTCGCGGGAGATCCGCACATTGACCGGCAATCGCGGCGTCGACGTGTGCGCCGACTCCGTCGGCAAGGCGATCCACCTGTCATGCATCAAGTCACTCGCCCGCGGCGGCACCTTCGTCACCTGCGGGACGACGACCGGGCCTGACGCGGTCACGGATCTCGCGCGCCTGTTCTGGAACCAGCTCACCTTCGCCGGCTCGACGATGGGCGATATGAACGAGTTCCGCGCGGTCGTCAGCCTGTTTACCAGCGGCGCGCTGGAACCGGTCGTCGACACCGTCTGCGACGCGGCAGACGCCGCCAAGGCGTACGAACGGCTGGAGTCGGGCGAGCAGTTCGGCAAGGTCGTCATTCGCTGGGGCTGAAACAGGGGGGTGGCACGGTCGACGGAGTTCGCCGCAGGCGGACGACGTCGCCCGTGGAGCGACACCCAACCACGGGCGAACTCGTCCGCCTGCGGCGGACTCGCTCGACCGTGCCACCCGCTCCGGAAGGATTGGCCGCCGGCATCGTTGGAACTTAGAATGCCACGCATCCCGGACTGACCCATGCCCTATACCTTCAAAGGCAATCCGACCCATACCCTCGGCGTGGAAGTCGAACTCCAGGTGGTCGATCGCGACACGCTGGCGCTGTCCAACTCGGTCCAGCAGATCCTCGATCGAGTTCCCCGGCAGTGGCGGGACCAGATCAAGCCGGAACTCATGCAGAGCTACTGCGAGTTCAACACCGGGATCTGCCACACGGTCAAGGAGGTCGAGCACGACCTGGTCGAGAAGCTCCAGTGGGGTCAGAGCGTCGCCGAGGAACTGGGGCTCACGCTCGTCTGGGGCGGCACCCATCCCTTCAGCCCCTGGTCGGAGCAGCAATACAGCCCCGGCGAGCGGTACACGTGGCTGACGCAGGCGATGCGCGACATCACCCGGCGGCTGGTCGTCTTCGGCCTGCACGTGCACGTCGGCGTGAATTCCGGGGACAAGGCGATCCAGCTCTGCGACCGCCTGTTGCGACACCTTCCCACGTTGCTCGCACTCTCGGTGAACTCACCGATGTGGAACGGTCGCGACACCGGGCTGTCGTCGTACCGTTCAGGGGTCATGGAGGCCCTGCCGACGGCGGGCCTGCCGTACCACATGCGGAACTGGTCGGAGTACGTGTGGCTGGTCGATCACCTCGTGGCCACCAACTTCATCCAGTCCATCCGCGAGATCTGGTGGGACGTCCGTCCTCACGCCGAGTTCGGCACGGTCGAGGTTCGCGTGATGGACATGCCGATGAACATGCAGCACCTTTCGGCACTGGTCGCGTTGACCCAGTCGCTCGTGGCGGGGATCTCCGAGCACATCGATCGCGGCGCGTATCTCGTCGACTGCCACCCGATGATCGCCAAGCAGAACAAGTGGCACGCCGCCCGCTTCGGCATGGACGCGTCGTTCGTGAACCCCGACACGATGAAGGCCGTGTCGGCGGTGAACACGGTCCGCGCGTTATTGGACCGGTGCAGACCCTATGCCGAGCAACTCGGCTGCGCCACCGAGCTGGAGGGCATCAACGATATCCTCGAGCACGGCACCGGGGCGAGCCGGCAGCGCGAGACCTTCCGGCGGACCGGCGACATGCGCGACGTGGTCAGGAACCTCATCGAGCATCAGCAGGCGGAGACCGGCGTGCGACCGGCGTGATGCCGGGTGGCACGGTTGAGCGGGCCACCCGACCCGCTCGCCAACGCCGCCGCTGCGGGCTATAGAATACGCCGGCCATGAACGCTGGCACGTCCAAGTCCACGACCACGGCGCCCACCCGACCCCGGGCCGCGCGTCTGCCTCCCTGGCGTGTCCTGCTGCACAACGACGACGTCAACGACATGCCCTACGTCGTGGAGGCGATCGTCACGCTGACGACGCTCAACCGTCACGCTGCAGTCGAATGCATGCTCGAGGCACACAAGAGGGGCCTCGCCCTGCTGCTGACCACCCATCGCGAGCACGCCGAACTCATCAGCGAGCAATTCCGCAGCAAGCGGCTCACGGTCACCATCGAGCCGGCGAACTGATCCCGCCAAACGACGGGTAAGTGTCTTGCAGATACTCCAGAGCACCCGTACAGTGGTCGCTTGACCCCGCGCCCACGACCCTCGGCCGAGACAAGGAGAAAACCGTGATGAAGAGACCGGCATCACCCGGAGCGAGCGTACTCGTGGCGATGATGGGCGGCCTGCTGGTGCCCGGGCTTTCCGTGAAGGCCGGGGATCTCGATCCCATCCTCCAGGACATCCTGCTCCAGACACCTGGTGACGAACTGGTGTCGGTGATCGTCAGCCTCCAGGATCGCGTCAACATCACGGCGCTGAACCACGAGCTGAACGTTCAAGGTTCGCCTCTGGTCGTCCGTCACGAGGTGGTCGTGCGCGCGTTGCAGGAGAAGGCCGCCGCCACGCAGGGCAATCTCCAGCGGCACCTCGGCGAACTCCTCGGTCAAGGCAGGATCGACGGTTTTCGCGCCTACTGGATCGACAACGTTTTCCGGCTCGACGCGGTGCCCGGCGAGATCACGGCGATCGCCATGCGCCCCGACGTCGATCGGGTGTACTTCAACTACGAGATCGAGCTCATCGAGCCCGTCGCCGAGGTCCAGGACGCCGCGGCCGTCCCGGAGGGCAGCATCGAGCCGGGCGTGATCGCCGTGCGCGCACCGGAGGTGTGGGCACTGGGCATCACCGGCGAGGGTGTCGTGGTCGCGACGCTCGACACCGGTGTGGACGGATCGCACCCGGCCCTGGCGAGCCGCTGGCGCGGCCTCGACCCGGCGTACGCGGGCAACCCCGGCTGGGCGTGGTTCGACCCGGTGACCAATACGACCTTCCCGCAGTCCTTCGGCAGCAGCCACGGCACCCACACCATGGGCTCGGTGTGCGGTGGAGTGCCGGGCGACCAGGTCGGCGTGGCCCCGGGCGTGCAATGGATGCACGCCGCGGTCATCGACCGGGTGAGCATCGCGCAGACGATCACCGACGCGCTGCTCGCCTTCCAGTGGATGATCGATCCGGACGGGGACCCGGCAACGAACTTCGACGTGCCCGACGTGTGCTCCAACTCGTGGGGCCTGCTCGATTCCCACGGCGTGCCGAGCTGCGACGAGTTCTTCTGGCCCGCGATGGACGCGTGCGAAGCGGCGGGAATCGTCATGCTGTTCTCCGCCGGCAACGAGGGCACCGCCGGCCTGCGGCGCCCCGCCGACCGCGCCACCGACGAGTTCCGCAACCTCGCCGTGGCCTCGGTCAACGCGAACATTCCGTCGTTCCCGCTGTCGAGCTTCTCCTCGCAGGGACCGACCCAGTGCACGCCCGACGGCACCAGCGCAATCAAGCCCGACATCGCGGCACCGGGCGAGGACGTCCGCTCGTCGGTTCCCGGCGGCGGGTACGGGGTCCTCAGCGGCACCTCGATGGCATCGCCGCACGTCAACGGCGTGGCGGCGCTCATGCGCCAGGCGAACCCCGACATCGCGGTGGATGACCTGAAGCAGATCATCTACAACACGGCGTTCGATCTTGGGATTCCTGGAGACGACAACCAGTACGGCTGGGGGATGATCGACGCCTTCGAAGCGGTGCAGCAGGCGATGACCGTCAGCCTGTTCTTCACCTTCCCCGACGGCCGCCCCGACGTCATCGACCCCAATGGCGGCACGGTCGTCCGGATCGTCCTCACAGGCCAGGCGACCCCGGATCCCGACACGGCGACGCTGTTCGTGTCCACCGGCGGCGCGTTCACGCCCATCCCGATGATCGAGACGGCGCCTGGCGAGTTCGACGCGGTGTTCGCGGCCGTCGGCTGTCTGGCCGACGTCCAGTACTACTTCAGCGTTGACGACGACTCCGGCACGACGATCGTCAACCCCTTCAACGCGCCGGACAATACGTACTCCGCAGAGGCGTTCTCCGGCACCATCACGATGTTCCGCGACACCTTCGAGACCGACCTGGGCTGGACCGTCCAGGACGATGCCGGGCTGACCACCGGCACCTGGGAACGGGGTGTTCCCGTAGGCGGCGGCGATCGAGGTGATCCGGCCCAGGACGCCGACGGATCCGGGCAGTGCTACGTCACACAGAATATCGACGGCAACTTCGACATCGACGGCGGCACGACGACGCTCACCTCGCCGACCATGGACGCCACTGATCCGGAAGGAAACCTCGGCTACTTCCGCTGGTACTCCAACTCGACAGGCAGCGACCCGAACAACGACATCTTCGTGGTCGAGGTCTCCGACGACGACGGCGCGAGCTGGGTGAACCTCGAGACCGTCGGCCCCAGTGGACCGGGGGTCAGCGGCGGCTGGGTCGAGACGGAGTTCCTCATCGCGGACATCCCCGGCATCTCCAACACCAGCCAGTTCCGCGTGCGTTTCATCGCGTCGGACCTGGGCGCCGGCTCGATCGTCGAGGCAGGCGTGGACTTCGTGCGGATCTTCGCGCGGTTCTGCGACGCCGTCGGGTGCCCGGCGGACATCGACGGCGACGGCACGGTCGGGATCACCGACTTCCTCGCCCTGCTCGCGGCGTGGGGACCGAACCCCGGTCACCCGGCGGACCTCGACGGCGACGGCGTTGTCGGGATCCTCGACTTCCTCGATCTGCTCGCGGCGTGGGGGCCGTGTCCCTGATCTGAACGGCATTCGCCCCTGATCTCGGGTCTCGGGTGGCACGGTCGAGGCCGACGGCGAAGCCGGCGGACTCGCCCGTGGTTGGACGTCGCACCACGGGCGAGCCCGCCTGCGGCGGACTCGACCGTGCCACCCGGACTCTGACGCCTACCCGAAGCGTCGCTCCATACCGTCCAGCAGCGCCTCGAACACGGCGTCCTCGTTCGCCGAGGCGTCGATGACGAGGTACTTCTCCGGCTCGGCCCGGGCCTGCGCGAGGTAACCCTCGCGCACCCGGCGGTGAAACTCCGCGCCCTTGCTCTCGACCCGATCGAGCTGCGGGTCGAGACGGGTCCCGGCGACGGCCTCGTCGACGTCGAAGACGACCGTCAGGTCCGGCCAGTGGCCACCGACCGCGACGTGCCCGACCTGGAGGATCTCATCCCGGTCCATGCCGTCGGCCGTGCCCTGGTAGGCGAGGGTGGACGAGATGAACCGGTCGGCGAGAACCAGGTCGCCCCGCTTCAGGGCCGGCCGGATGGTTTCCTCGATGAGCTGGGCGCGGCTGGCCATGTAGAGCATCATCTCGCATCGCAGGCTCATCGCCGTGTTCGCCGGATCCAGCAGCACCGCCCGGATCTGCTCGCCGATCGACGTGCCTCCCGGCTCCCGGACCTCGCACACCGCGATCCCGGCGGACCGGCAATGCTCGGCAAACCGTGCGAACTGCGTGGTCTTGCCGGACCCGTCGGGCCCGTCGAACACGAGGAACCTGCCGCCAAGATGCCGGATCCACGGGGCCATTGCCGCGACTATCTTACGCGTTGACGCACACTGCGCTATCCTTACTGAATGCGGATCGAGCTTCGCGACGCCGAGCGCCGGAAGATCGGCCGGATCGAGGTCGATCCTGTCCGCAGACCGACCAGGGTGCACGTCGGCGGAACCGGTCGCGAGGTCTTCCTCGACTGGGACACAGCCCTCGATGACGCCCGGCACCTGCGGCGGTGCATCTCCTGCGGCTGCCGCGATCTTTTTCGAACCAAGGCGTTCCCGCAGGTCACGGGCTTCGTGGTGGTGCTTGCCTTCGCCGGTGCGGCGATCGGTGCCCTCGGCCTGGCGACAACGCCCCCGATCCTGATCGCGATGCTGCTCGTGTTCGTTGCCGACGTCGCGATCCTGCTGGTGTCGAAGCAGCGACTGGTGTGCCACCGATGCCGGACGAGCTATCACGACCTGCCGATCGCGCGGTATCACCGCCGCTGGGATCGCGCGGTTGCCGAGCGACACGCGCCGCCGGTCGTGCCCGGCCGCAAGGGCACACGCGGCCCGAGACTGCCGTGGAAGAGATCGGTGGCATGAACGACGGGCGGACGCTCGTGCTGCTCGGCGGGGGCGGGCATGGGGCCGTCGTGGCGGAGGCCGCGCGAACCTGCGGCTGGACCGTCGTCGGCTATCTCGATGACGCCGCGCAGACCGCGGCGGCGCGGCTCGTCGGGCTCGAGCGTCTCGGCGCACTCGATGACCTGGACCGGATCCCGGCGGCAGCACTCGGTCACGCCGCAGTCGGCGATCCGACGCTGCGCCGCCGGTGGCTGGACGCACTCGCCGCCCGGACGGCCGGGCCGATCGTCCACGAGAGCGCCGTCGTGTCACCGTCGGCGCGTCTTGCCCCTGGCTCGTTCGTCGGTCCGCGGGCGGTCATCAATGCGCGGGCGGTCGTCGGCCGGGGCGTGATCGTCAACAGCGGCGCGATCATCGAGCACGACTGCGTCCTGGCGGACTTCTGCCACGTCGCGCCCGGTGCCGTGATCGGCGGCTCGGCGGTCGTGGGCGAGCAGTGCGTCATTGGTCTGAACGCCGCGGTGCTGCCGGGCGTGCACATCGGGGCCGGGAGCACGCTGGGGGCGGGTTCGGTCGCGGTGGCCGGCGTGCCCGACGGGGTCACCGCCGTGGGTGTTCCGGCCCGTCCGACCGAAGCGAGCCGAGCTTCGACCGAAGCGGCGCTCTGAAATCGTCGAAGAAGCACCTATGAACCTGAACGTCCCACGTCGTGGCGGCCGGACCGTTGCGGGGTTCGCGGTCGTGGCAATCGCCTTCGGCTGTGCACCGAAGGACCCCACGGTCAAGCCGACCCCGGTCAAGATCGTGACGGAGTCCACCGGCGTCGGCCCCCCGGCAAAGCAGGGCGACCTGGTCACGATCAGCTACCGCGTCCTGCTGGAGGACGGTCGCGTGGTTCTCTCGGACAGCGGGTACAGGTTCATCCTGGGCACCGGTTCGGTGATCGGCGGCATCGATGACGCGGTCGCGGGGATGCGGGTCACCGGCGAGCGCGAGATCCTCGTCCCGCCACAGTTGCACTGGGGCCGCATCGGGTATGGCGACGATGCGATCCCACCGGATGCGATGCTCTCGATCGACCTCAGGCTCGACGCGATCGACTGACGTCATCCCGGTTGTGGCGCGGCCCACATCACCAGCGCCGACAGCAATAACAGGCCGATCACCGCAAACGCGATGAGACCCATCAGCGTCGCCGCGTCGCGGACGGTTAATCTGAAGAGCACCGTCGCGAGGCCCATGAACGCCAGCGCCAGGCACACCAGCTCGACCGCCCCTTCCAGTGTCTGGGAGTCCGCGTTGAAGAAGGTCAGCAGCCCGATGACTGCGAAGATCCCCAGCATGCGCACCGCGGCGAGCTTGACGTTGCCGATCCGCGTGTTGAGCATGTGCGCCAACACCGACAAGCCGCCGAGGCCGGCCAGCGACAGCGCGCCGGTCCGCACGAGCATCTTGATCAGCCCGCCCAGTCGGCCGCCCAGGGTGGCGAAGAAGCCGGCGGTCTCGTCCTCGACGGCCTCGACCAGGCCCGCCGCGCCAAAAAGGTAACCCAACGCCAGCAGCCCCAGGCCGCCCACCGCCATGGCGATCGGCAGACCGGGGTCCGCCCGACCGGGCTCGCACAGCGGTGCGGCCGGCTCATCGGGTTCGTCGGGCTCCGGTTCCGGCTCCGGCTCGACCGTCTCGCCGGTCTTGACCTTGATGACCTTGAGCGACTTGAGATCGAAGCCGCACCGCAGGCAGACCACGGCATCCGCACCGCCCATCGGCGAGCCGCAGTTGGGGCAGACGTCCAGGGCCTTGACGGCCGACGGCTGCGGGGGCTCCGGGGGCTCCGGGGGCTCCGACGGCTCCGACGGCTCCGACGGCGCCGGGGGCTGGGGCGACTTCGACGACTCAGGGGGGGCCGGGCGGGCGGGCGGGGACGGTGGTTCCGGAGGCTCGGCGTCGGCCGGATCGAGCCCGTATGACTTGTCTACCTTGTCTTCGCTCATCGGGGATGCACCGCCGGTCGCGGCCGGGGGTGATGGTACGCTCTGTCCACTCCAGCGTGTTGGAGACAAGCCATGACGACCCTGATCATACTTATCGTCACGGCGGTCCTCGCCATTGAACCGGCCTGGGAGCTTCAGCTCACGACGGGCGAGGTCCTCCGGGGCCGCCTCATCGAGCAGACCGAGCAGTTGGTCATCTTCGAGCATCCCGTGCTGGGCCGCCTGGAAATTCCCGTCGACGGGGTCAGGTCGCTGCACGAGCTGCCCTCCGAGCCACCACCGGTCATCGCGCCACCGCCGGCCGCGGAGACGGCCGGCGTGAGCGTGGCAGCCACGGCACTGGACGACGCGATCGTCGTCGAGCCACAGAAAGCGCCGAAAGGCACCTGGGACTCGAAATTCAGCCTGGGTCTCAACGCGAGCTCGGGCAAGACGGAAGAGTCCTCGCTGCGCATCAACCTCGATTCGGTCTACAAGGACTCCAGGAAGAAACTCACCTTCGACGCCTTCTACCTGAGCAAGACGACCGACGGCGACATCACCGAGAACAAGCTCACCGCGGGGGTCAGGGGCACCTGGCCCTGGGAAGGATCCTCCTGGGGCTATTTCGGCCAGGGCCGATACGACTTCGACGAGTTCCAGTCGTGGAGACACCGCGTGACGGGCGGTGCCGGCTTGACGTATCTCCTGGCCGACTTCGACAACATCGATCCGGAGAACCAGGACAGCAGAAGACTGGACCGCTTCACGCTGACCGGCAACGGCGGTCTCGGTTTCAACAAGGAGTTCGGCTCGGTGGACGCGGACGTGTCCTTTGAAGGCATCCTCGGCGTCGAGCTGGCGTGGAACATCTCCCGGCGCCAGAGGCTCTCCTTCGACTGGACGTACTTCCCCAACATCAGCGAGCAGGGCCAGTACCGCCTCGTGAGCCGCGGCACGTGGTCGTTGAAGCTGGACAGGATGGACGGCATCTCCCTGAACCTGGGGTACAACTACGAGTTCCAGTCACGGCCCGATCCCGGCGTCGACCCCAACGACCTCCAGATCTACGCAACGATCGGTGTGGATTTCTAATTGACCGCGCGTCACCGGAGTTCTTCGGGCATGCGGTCGTCAGCTCGCGTTGGGATGCGTGAATCCGCTGAAGACCGTCATCCAGAGAATGCGCAGATCAAACAGGAGCGACCAGTTGCGGATGTAAAAGAGGTCATACTGGAGGCGCTTGCGCAGGCTGGTACGGCCGCGGAGGCCGTTGACCTGGGCCCAGCCGGTGATGCCGGCCTTGACGTTCTGACGCAGCATGTAACCCCGCCAGTCTTCGCGAAACCGCTCGATGAGCTCCGGACGCTCCGGACGCGGACCGACCAGGGACATTTCGCCCAGCACCACGTTGAAGAGCTGGGGCAACTCATCGAGGCTGGTACGCCGCAGAAAGCGCCCCAGCGATGTGATGCGCTCGTCGTTGGCGTGCGTCCATGCCACGGTGCCCTTGCCGGCGTCGCGCAGGGCCTGCCGTTCGGCCTCCACGTGCTTCATTGTCCGGAACTTGAAGATCCTGAACCGCTGTCCATTGAGGCTCATGCGCTCCTGTCGGAAGATGACCGGGCCGCCCCCGCCATAGACGGCAACGAGCAGTCCAATGAAGATCATCGGCACCGCAAAGACCATGATCAGTGCGAGGCCACCGGCCAGATCGAGTGTCCGTTTGGCGACCCGGTCCCATCCGCTGAACGGAGATTCGCGAATCGACAGCACCGGCATGCCGTCGAGCTCACTGGCCGCCATGTTGATGGGAACGTACTTCGGGTTCATGTCCGGCACGATCCGCACGTCCAGGGAGTACCGCTCCAGCCGCATGAGCAGTCTGGGCAACAGCGCCGACATGCGGCCGGGCAGCGCCAGGAACACTCCCGTAATGTCCGGCTCGCTGTCGAGCGTCTTCTCAAGGTCCGCCAGGCTCCCGAGCACCGGAAGACCCAGGCACTCGGTGCGGTTCGTGTGCTTCCGGTGGCTGACAAAGAAGACCGGGTGGATCCCGGTCCAGGTGTTGCGCCTCAGCGTGTGAACGACGAGTTGGCCCAGCCGCCCCGTACCGATGATCGCCACGTGCCTCAGGTTCCACCCGCGGGAACGCAGCGCACGCAGTGTCATGCGAAACGAGAACCGCCACGCAAGCAGCAGGCCGACCGTGCACGCGCCGTAGAGCGCGAACTGCCAGCCACTGTAATGCCGGCCCTCGAACAGGACGTTCTGGAAGACGGCGAAAATGACGATCGTCGCCACGAGACCGATGGCGACACCCTTGAGGATCGCGCCCCCCTCCCGATGGAACCGCTCGTCGCGCCGTGGGCGGTACAGTCCCACCCACAGCAGGGCCAGCAGCATGATCGGCGCGGCAACCTCCACCGGGATGGCATGCGTGGCATAGGCGAAGGTGCTCTCTGAGCGGGGCGGAATCGCCTCCACCAGCGCATGGAATCGCAACCCGTACGCGGCCACGCCCGCGGCCACGACCAGGGCAAGATCAGACGCGATCAGAACGCTTCGGAAGAATCGATGCTGCTGCCTCAGCACGCTGGACACTCACCTCGTCATGGTCATGTTTGGCCGTCGCCCGCCCATGGTCCCGAATCCGCGGGATTTTTCAACTCCGGCTCCACCGAAGCCGAGGTGAGCGGCTTCTCGAACTCCCGTTCGACCAGCCGCTTGGATCGCCGGGAAGTTGGTGTATGCTCGATGCGGAGAGGCTTCAGAGCCGGCCGGGAGGCAGGAGAGAAGGGCTCGTGCCGAGAAAGCATTGCGTCATCACAGGACTGTGTGTAATCACCGTGAGCGGCCTGCTGCCGGCCGGGGCGGCCCAGGCAGAGATCGTGGACGAGATCCCGATGCGGCTCCAGCTCCAGGAGCCCGCCTGCCCGTGGGACTGCGGCCTGCCGACCGACAAGTCCGTGGGCATCGTCGACTTCCTGGCGTTGCTGGGGCAGTGGGGAATGATCGGGACGAGCTGTGACTTTGACGGCGAGGGCGTGGGCATCACCGATTTCCTGGCGCTGCTGGGGCACTGGGGCACGTGCCCGGCGCCGGCCAACGACGAGTGTCTCGACAAGATCATCATCGAACGCCTCTCTTTCGCAACGATCGACGTGCAATTCGACATGTGGGGCGCGACGCCGAGCCCTGAGACGTCTCAGTGCACCGGGGTTGATCCGAACCCGTACAAGGACATCTGGTACTGCTTGCAGAACGGCACCAACGACACGAAGATCGTGACGCTGACCGGTAGCGTTGATCTTCTGGCGGAGGTCACCGCGGGCTGCGCGTGCCCGCCGGGGCCGCTGGTGACGTGCGGGCGTTTGATCGACCCCAAGGGTGTCACGACGTTCACCATGCCGGCCGGTGATGCAGTCTGCATTCGGCTGCTCAACGACCTTGGTCTGCCCAATGACCAGATCAAGGGCAGCCTGGTCATCACCAATGAGCCGGCGGGGCCGCCGAGCGAGAAGTGCTTCAACCAGCCGCCCAACCAGGCCAACGGCCTCTTCTCCGACCTCGACTGCGACATCTGTTTTGCCGGGGGCAACCCGCCGCAGCAGGTTCTCGCCGAGCAACTGGTCCTGGTCGCGCCCGAGATGATCGACGAGCTGCGCTTCTGGGGCGGCTACTTCCCCGGCGACGCCGGCGGCGTTGATCCGTTGCCCGACAACTTCACCGTCAAGTTCCGCCTCAACGACGACTCGACCGGCATCGACGTGCCCGGCGAGGTCGTGCGCAAAATCCAGGTAGGCCCGGCCACCACGCGAACGGAGACCGGCCTGAGTCTCTTCGGCGTGCGCGAGTTCGAGTACACCATTGACCTCGAGCCGAACCAGGATCTCCAGCCCGGTTTCTACTGGGTGGAGATCTACAACGACACGACCAACGACCCGACCGACGACGACTGGTTCTGGGAGACAGGCACGCTCGATCGGATCAACGGGCTGCCCGGCTCGGTATTCAGTTTCGACCCTCCCAACGTCCTGCCAAAGGGATGGATGGTCGACCCGATCAACGAGCTGTCGCTCACTATGACCTGCAAGCCCCAGCCTCCGAACGTCAACTTCTTCGTGGATCCGGCGGCGTTCGCCGATGCCGTGCAGCAGGCGGGAACGCCACTGCAGTTCACATGGGACTTCTCGCCCAACGATCTTCCGGCCGCGAGCGCCGTGTCGCTCGACGACCCGCTGGATATCAATACGCACGGCGATGATCCCGACGATCCGTGGGGTGCCCTCTGGCCGCCGGCAGTGGACAATGTCCAGTTCACATCGAACATGAACCCTGCCGGCCCGCTCGCGCCGGCGGGGATCGACGGGCTGGTCTTCAAGACCGCCGGTTTCCTGAACCTGGTCAACGACATGCTGGGCGCGAACACCCTGACCGACAGCTTTGACATCGTCAGCGGCGCGGTGAATCCCGACGTGTGCGATGACTGTTCCGCCAGCCACACCGCGATATCGATGAATCTCATGAGCCAGGCCCTGGCCGGCAGCCCCGTCGCCGTTCTCTTGCGGGTGACCGTGTACGGCGAGCAGGACCAGGTGCTGGGCGCGATCGATATTCCGGCCCTCGACAACGAGAAGGTCTTCCTGGGTGTGATCACCAAGGACGACCTCCCCATCGGGCGGATCGACATCTGGGACATGCTCAGCGACGGCGCCACCAACGGCGCCGAGGGGATCTCCTCGATGACGGCCTACCTCGCCAGCGGCAGCGTGGATGAGTGCAACGGCGATCCCACCTGCCACGAGTGCGAGACACCTGCCGGCGACTGCCTTTGCGTCCAGGGAGTACCCTGCTTCCTCGCGGAACCGTGCGTCGATGGAATGTGCCCCCCCGGCTTCTTCTGCTGCACCAACACCTGCTGCGGCGGGTCAATCTGCCTGCCAGTGTGCGGAAGTCCGCTGGCCGCAGAGCCGCCGCCAGTCGTCTCGCCGGACGAGATCTTCAGCGGCGGCGCGGCGTACGAAACGGAATGAACGATCGTGGCGGCGCCACTCCCAGGTCCTCGAGGCACCATGCGTCCACCCACCTGCCCCAAGCGGCCACCACGGTCACGTTCGCCGGGATCGATACTGCTGCCTCGGTCGCTCGACACCCATGACCGATCGCCCACAATCGAAGTTCCTGTCAGTCGACGATGAACACTGCGGCGCACGGGCGACGCGCCGTGGTTACTTCTTCAGTGTCCGCCGCCGAAGGAAGGCGACGCCGATCAGGCCTGCGATACCCATCGGCAGTGCCGGTGGGAGCGGGACGAGGGCACCGTAAGCGCTGTCGTCTCCGTCGGGCGAGTCGGGCGAGGCCGGGCCGCGGATGAATTTCGCGGCGATGAGGGAAGGCAAGTCACCTGGCGGAACCGTGCTGAAGTTGTCGACAAAGTCTGCGGCAGTGGCGGTACCACCAGTGATGGTGAACTCGAACTCCAGGTACCCACCCGAACTGATGGCGTTCGGACTGCCGCCTACATCCTGCATTGCGAAACCGAAGGAGCCAAAGCCGTCCGCGGACTCATTGGTCGAGAAGCCCCACCCGTTGCCACTTACCAGTGTCAAGCCAATCTTGCCACCGGGCCCGTTGAAGTAGACCTGGTTAATGTCATAGGCGCCGAGGCCGCCGGGGTCGCCGATGGCCACCGTGTCGTTCGCGACCCTTAGCGTCAGGTGGTCTCCCGCCATGCTGACAGAAAAGGTGAAAGTGGCCAGCAGCCTCTCGACCGGGGTCGCATCGCTCGAGTGTGAACTCAACTGCAACGTCGCGATGTGATCCGCCTTCGAAACACCGCTGCATGCCATTGCCACAGTCGCCGTCAGCAGAAACTTATGAATCGCCAATGTTGCGCCCCTTCTTTCCTGTGGGCCACTCCCGATCAACACGTTCCAGAGTACCGACGGGACCCCCCGGTACCAGCAAATTTGTCGGGATTCTCTGGCCTTTTGTTCGGTGGCTGCAAAATCGACTGCGACAGATCTTCCAAGCTCTTGTAAGACCAAGGTTCGCGACCGATTCTGCCTGCCGGACCACGATCCGGTCCGCGCGGGTAGAGGCGTCGTCCAGGCAGGATGGGCAAGCCGGGCGGCGGACGGCCGGTGTGCGGCCGCGGAGGCGGCGCGGATCACTGCACGGATCGAGATGACTTCTGTCCAAGTTGCTCCCGCAGCGCCTCGAGGTCCGTCCAGGACGAGCCGGTGGTTTGTCCTCTGGTGCGCAGAAGTGCCTCCGCCCGGTCCAGCTCGTCCTCGGCCTGGGCGAGTCGCGATTGCGCTGTCAGGATTCGGACCAGGGTCAGCACCATGGCGGGATTGTCGGGCCGACTCGACAGCGCCATTCTGATGGCGGTTTCCGCCTCGACGAAGTCTCCGCGGCAGACCATCGCCTGGGCGTGTGTGTCCAGGACGTGAGGATTCCGCGGTTCGAGTGCCAGCGCCCTTGCCGAAAGAGCGGCGGCTGCCTCGCATCGGCCGAGCTGGACCAGGGTATTGGCCAGGTTGTTCAGCGCCCGCAAGTCGCGGGGATCCCGATCGAGGATCTGCCGATAGAGCACCTCCGTCGCGGCAAAATCTTCACGCGCCTGCGCGACCGATGCGAGAACGTGCCAGGACGTGATGACCAGGTCCTCCTGCTCCCCGGCCATCAGCGCGAACTCTTGGGCCCGATCAAAATGCGCGGCCTCGCCGGATCGCCCGGCGACTCTGAGCCAGTGGTCGGCCAGCGTGAGCGCACCGCGCGGCTTCGCGGCGAGAAACGGCTTGGCAAGCGCGAGCGCCTCGACGGTGGTGTCGATATCAGCCGTCGCCGCTACCTCGAGCCACTTCTCGGGCCATCGCTCATCCTCGCGCATCAGCGGTTCGACGACCGCGGCGGCCGCGGCGTACTGCCGGTCAAGCAGCATCGCGCGGATCCAGACGACCAGCTTATCCGCCAGCCGGTCCGGCGAGGCAAGGATCCGATCGGCGTGCGGAGCCAGCTGCCGGCCGGCGGCCGCCGGCCGACCCAGGTCCAGCAGGATCGAGGCGATACGGGTGTCAACGGCCAGCGGATCCGCAAGGGACCGCCGCCGCCAGACATACGCCATATCGAGCGCCTCGTCGAGGCGTCCGACGTCAACCAGGAGTTCCGTCGCCTGCTGCGCGGGTGCGGCGTCTGCGGGAAAGCGGCTCGTGGCCTGTCGGGCGATCGTGATGCTCTGCTCAGGCCGTCCGGCTGCGGTGTGCATGAGGACGGCCAGGTGCCAGGCCGGACGACAGAGCGGAAAGTCCTGCAGCAGCTTGCGTGCATCGGCGAGGTCCCGTTCCCGCGGCACGAGGTTGCCGGTCTCATCAGCCGCCCGTGCATAGAGCGAGACCGTCGCCTGCAGGGCTTCATTGCCGGCGCCCTGGCTGGCCAGCAGATCGGCGTCTTGGTCGAGGCTCAGCATGGCCACGATGCTCCGCAGGA
>JADFOJ010000035.1 GCA_022562915.1 Planctomycetota bacterium
CGTCGGAAGGGCCTCTACGACCCTCACGGCCCCGCGAGGGCCGTTTCCGGCTTCTCGGTGCGTTTGTGTGGACAAAAGGCACATGCCTATTGCCATGGCCGGCGGGGACACTACACTTGAGGCGCGGTCGAACGAGGCGGCATCACTGGGTTGCCTCGTGGGTGTAAACGCAGGTCATGACCGTCAACTCTTTGCGGACCTGCATTGTCGTCACGGGGCTCCCGACCCCACATTGCCATGTCACCTGCGACAGCGGAGACACGCGAAGTAAAGGATTGAAACGGGAATCCGGTATTCGCTCGTGACAAATGGATCTGGTCCTGGCCCCGGTGATATTGCGACGCGCAATGCGCCGCAGAAAGGAAATGTCGTCATGGTAAGAAACCGCAGAAAGGGCTTCACGATCATTGAGTTGCTGGTGGTCGTCTCGATCATCGCCCTGCTCGTCGGCATGCTGCTGCCGGCGATCGGCAAGGCCCGCGACACCGCGAGAGTGAACGTCTCGAAGAACAACCTCCGGCAGCTCGGCGTCGCGCACAAGACCTATGCCGCGGACTGGGCGGACCGGCAGTGCACCTATGTGCGGGACAACCTCGGCCTGTACGGCGGGGACGTCGAGATCTACAACGACGCGATCTACCAGGGCGGCGGCAACGGTTTCGAGGTCCACCCGCCGATGATCGCAGGCTGGGGCTACCGCGATAACGGGGAGTACGTCGCCTGGGCCTACTGGTCGAACCAGTCCAACAACGTGTACTTTCAGCCGATCAACTTCCCGGGCCCGCCCAACAACGGCGGCGCCGGCGGGGCGGACGACTGCGGCACCTGCGACGGCTGGGGATGGTTCCGTTTCGGCACGCAGCCCAAGCCGATGAGCGACTACCTCAACGGCAAGTGGTTCGATCCGGTGTCTTTCGCGCCCAAGGATCGTGTGGTCCTGGACCAGATCGAGCCATGCTTCGAGGTCCCCGGCGAGTTCGCTGCGTACCCGACGGACTGCAACCCCGGCATAGGCAGCTACTGCCTCTCCCCGGCGGGGCTCTTCGCGCCGCAGGTGTTCTCCCTGAACAGGCAGACCGACGAGTACTGGCACGCTCCCTGGGAGCTGCCGACCGGTTACAAGGTGCCGTCATTCGGGCAGGTCAAGTTCCCGACCCTCAAGACGCACATGCTGGAGCACCACTGGCTCCAGAACACCAAGGTCCCCTGCAATGCGTCCTTCCTGGGCTGTCAGCCCTACTTCTTCAACCACAGCTTCCAGTCGGCGCCGGTGACCCTGTTCTACGACTCGTCGGTCCGGCTGATGAGCGTCTCGGAGGCCCTGTCCTCCGACCGCCGTGCGAAGGTGCAGACCGGGCTGGTGGGCCTCTGGACCCGCGACACGCCCTTCGGGCCCGACGGCTACTTCATCAGTACCGGCTATGACTTCGCCGCGACCAGCTATCACATCCTCACGACCTTCGGCGTCCGCGGCCGTGATACGGTCGGCACGGAATAGGACAACCTCAACGCGCGTGGCAGGACTCGAACCCGCAACCCTCGGTTCCGTAGACCGATGCTCTATCCAATTGAGCTACACGCGCAGGAGCTTTACGGTAGCACCAAGGCCGTTTTTGGTCCACCTCACGTCCGTCTGTACCCGGCGAGTTGATTTCCTGCCCCGGGACACAATAATGCCTCCTTCGCGATTCCGGATCAAAGGAACCCTATTCGTGCCGACCAGACCCTCCGCCAGGAAGCGACTCCGCCAGAACGTCCGCAGCCGCGCGCTGAACCACTGGCGCAAGCGCCGCATCAAGGACCAGGTCAAGAGCTTCCTGAAGGCCATCCAGTCCCACGACGTCAAGGCGGCCGAGGCGGAGTTCCGCAAGACCTGCGGGATCCTCGACAAGGTCGCCTGTACGAGCACGATGCATCGCAACACCGCCGCCCGCCGCAAGAGCCGGCTGGCGGCCCACCTCACGGCTCTGAAGGTCGCCAAGGCCTGACAAGCCGGCAGTTCCAGCGCGACCGTGGGTGACGACAGCCGGCCATCGTCGTATTGGGGCGTCTCCCGCCAGCCGCTACAGATCCTGGTCTTCCTGGCGCCGCTGATCATCGCCTACGAAGCGGGGCTGGCGCTGTTCCTGCGATCGCGCGAGGGCGTGCTCACCAACAAGGCGCACGAGACGCTGCTGCTGTTCTTCGACACGTTCGGGCTGTCCGCGACGGGTGGGCTGTACCTCGGCGGCGCGGCAGTCATGGTCGTGCTGATCATCTGGCACCTGCTCGCCCGCGATCCCTGGCACATCGACCCGACCACACCCGCGCTGATGGGCGCGGAGTCGCTGGGGCTGACGATCCCCCTGCTCGTACTGGGATTGCTCATCGGCGGCTCGACGGCGGTCGTGGCGCTTGCGCCGGCGCCGGACCTGGCCGCCATGGACCTCTGGTCGAGGCTCACCATCAGTATCGGTGCCGGTCTCTACGAGGAGCTGCTGTTCCGGATGATGCTGATCGCCATCCTGCACACGCTGCTGGTGGACGTCGGGAAGCTTCCATCGCCGCTGGGCGCCGGCATCGCCGTCGTGGTCTCGGCCGCGGCATTCACCGCCTACCACCCGCTGAACGATGATGCCGGGGTACTGTCGTTGCGACGGGTCGGGTTCTACTTCCTGGCGGGACTGTATTTCGGGGTCGTGTACGTTGTCCGGGGCTTCGGCATCGTCGTGGCGACGCACGCGTTCTACGATGTCCTGGTGGTCTCGATGCTGACCGATTCCGGTGGCGAGTGACACCGGATCGGCTAAAATACGGCCGCCCATTTCTCTTAAGGAAAAACTGCAATGTTCATGAGAACCGCCAGCGCCGCTGCACTCGCCCTGTGGATCCCCACGGTCGTCATGGCCGCCGAAGACAACGCCGCGACGCTCACCATCGGCGACAACGCCCCCGCCGCCGAGATCAGCCACTGGCTCAAGGGCGAGCCGGTCACCACGTTCGAGCACGGCAGGATCTACGTCATGGAGTTCTGGGCGACGTGGTGCGGCCCGTGCAGGGCGAGCATACCCCACATCAGTGAACTGCAGGAGCAGTACGCCGACTACGACGTGACGTTCATCGGGGTCAGCGACGAGAAACTCCAGACGGTCGTGAAGTTCCTGACCAGGGCCGACAGCGAGAACGTCCTCTGGAATCAGAAGATCCACTACACGCTCGCCACCGACCCGGACAGGTCGACCTACGACGCCTACATGCGGCCGGCCGCGCAGCTGGGCATCCCCACGGCGTTCATCGTCGGCAAGGATTCCCGCATCGAATGGATCGGCCACCCGACGGCCATCGACGACGTTCTCGCGAAGGTCGTCCGTGGCACCTGGGACCGCGATGAGTTCAAGGTCGCGTTCGAGAAGGAGGTCGCCCCCGCCCGCAAGGCGTTGCGGCTCATGGACGCCGTCGACGCCGCGGCGAAGCGCGGCGACTGGGACGCCGCCATCACCGCGGTCACTGCCCTGGTCGAGGATCAGCCCGAGCAGGCCGGAATGCAGACACGCCTGTTCCGGAAGATGGTCCGCGCCGTGCCGGCCCGGGGGTACGTCTACGGGAACACGCTCATCACGGAGAACTGGGATGACGCCCGCGTGCTGAACGGTCTCGCCTGGATCACCGTCGACGACGCACAGGTCACCACCCGCGACCTGGGCTTCGCGCTGAAGGCCGCCGAGCAGGCGTGCGCGCTCACCGATCATGAGAACCCCGGCATCCTCGACACCCTCGCCCGTGTCTACTTCGAGAAAGGCGAGATCAAGACAGCCATCGCCTGGCAGCGAGACGCCCTCGACAAGGCGGGAGCGTCGTCCATGGCCGGCGAGCTGCGCGAGACGCTGATCAAGTACGAGAAGGTCGCCGCCTCACGGCTCTGAGCACTCCGGGACCTCGACTTCGCGCTCCTCGGCGGCGGACCGGTACAGCGCGTCGATCACGCACTGGACGGCCCGGCCGTCGGCCGCCGATGCCTCCGGCGGCGTCCGCGACCGGACACAGTCGCAGAACCGCTGCGCTTGCAGTTGCCATGCGTCGCCCCACGCATCTTCGCCGGGCAGCGACTGCTTCAGACTGACGACTTTCCCGTCCGACTCGGTGGTCATAATCAGTTCGTTGGACCATATGTCGATAACACACCCCGCCTTGTCGCCGAGCAGGACGACGGCGTCGCGCATGTGATCGGGGCTGACGTTCGCCGCCCAGGTCACGTTGACCTCCAGCGACATGCCACCGTCGAAGCGAACCAGTGCAGTCGCCGCGTCCTCGACATCGAAGACCCCGCCGGTGTCCGGCGGTCCGCCCCACATCTCCCGGTACCGGTACGACTCGATCGGGCTCCCGAACGTGCTGGTGCACACGGCGCTTGCGCGGGTCGCCCGGGGGAAACCCGTCAAGTGCAGCGCGAGGTCAACCAGGTGGACCCCCATGTCCATGAGCGCGCCGCCGCCGGACATCGCGCGGGTGGTGAACCACCGCCCCAGCCCGGGGATGCCGCGTTGCCGGTACACGCTCGCCTTGACGTGATAGATGCGGCCGAGTCGCCCCTTCTCGACCAGGCTCCGTGCAGCCATCGCGGCCGGGGCGCCGCGACAGACAAAACCCACCTGGAGGATCCGGTCCGTCTGCCGGCACGCGGCGATGATCTCGTCGCACTCGGCCACGCTCATCGCCATGGGTTTTTCGAGTAATACGTCCTTGCCCGCCTGCATGGCGGCGATCGCCACCGGTTTGTGGTAGCAATTGGGCACCGCCACCACGACCGCTTCGATCTCCGGACGGCCCAGCAGTGTCTCGACCGAATCCGTTGTCGCAGCGCCGGGGCACTGCGCCGCGAGTTGCCCCGCCCTGCCGGAATCGATGTCGCAGATGCAGGCCACGCGAGCCCCGGCCTTGAGAGCCGCCTCTGCGTGCAGCCGGGCGACGCTCCCCGCACCGATGATCCCGAGCTCGATCGACATGGACGCGCAACGATACCGACCACCGCGCCGCGGTACAATGCGGCCGTGGCGACCGGGCATACGATCGTGGTCGGCGGTGGAATCGTCGGGGTGTCGACGGCGTACTATCTCGCCCGGCGAGGTCACCGGGTGACGCTCGTCGAACGGGGCGAGCTCGGTGCCGGCGCATCAGGCGGCAACGCGGGGATCGTCGCGATCGGTCACCCGCCGATGCCGAGGCCGGGTCTCGTGCGGCAGGTTCTCAAGTGGATGCTCAACGGCGGCAGCCCGCTGTACGTGCCGCCGCGCTTCGATCCGGCCCTGTTCCGGTGGCTCTGGGACTTTCGCCGCGCGTGCACCGAGGACAAGTTCCGCAGGAGCATGAACGTGCTCGCGGCGCTGGGCCGCGAGACCCGAGCCTGCTTCGAACAGATCATGAGCGACGAGTCCATGACCTGCGAGTTCCACCGCGGCGGGTGGCGCGAGGTCTTCCGGACCGAGGCGGGTCTGGCCGAGGGCCGCGTCGCCGCCGAGATACTGCAGGAACACGACTTCGACATCGAGATCCTCGACGGCGACGAACTGCGGCGGCGAGAACCGGTCTTCCGTGACGACGTCGTCGGGGCGGTGCAGTACACCGACAGCTCGTTTACCGATCCGCTGCAGTTTCTCCTGGAGTTGGCCGAAAAGGCCCGGGGCCACGGTGCCGTCCTGCACACCAACGCCCGGATCGTGGACACGCTCGTCAGCGGCGGGCGGTTCCGAGCCGTGCGGTTGCACTCCGGCGAACAGTTCCAAGGTGACACGCTGGTGCTGGCCGCGGGCATCTGGACGACGCAACTCGCACGGCAACTGGGTATCAGCGTGCCGATGCAGGCCGGCAAGGGGTATCACCGCAATGTCACTAGGCCCTCGCCCTGCCTGGGTGTCGCCAGCGTGCTCTCGGAGAAGCACGTCGCGGTGACGCCCATGGGCGACGTGTTGCGCTTGAGCGGAACCGTCGAATTCTCCGGGATCAACGACCGGCTGAACCGCCGGCGACTCGACATGCTCTCTGCCGCGGCGCGAACCTATCTCAAGGGCGTCGGGCAGTGCAGGACGGTCTCGGAGTGGTGCGGCCTGCGCCCCTGCACCGCCGACGGACTGCCGGTGGTCGGCTGGGCGCCCGGACTCACCGGCGTCTTTCTCGCCACCGGCCACGCCCGCATGGGATTCACGTTGGGCCCCGTCACCGGGCGCCTCGCCAGCGAGTGCATCCTCGACGGCAAACCGTCGGTCGACATCACGGCCCTGCGGGCCGATCGGTTCGGCACGCGCCGGAGAAACCTTGACACGGCCCGGCGACGAGGCAACACTGACATGACTTCGCGGGTGTAATTCAGTGGTAGAATGTCAGCTTCCCAAGCTGAACGTCGCCGGTTCGAATCCGGTCACCCGCTTCCTTGCTCAGAGGCGGCCCGAACTCGATCGGCTCCGAGTACGGTCAGTCGGCAGGATATCAAAGGCCCGGTCCGAAGGCCGCCTGCCCTGACAGGCTGAAGACTGCGGGGCACAGTTCACGTTACGGCACCGATTCCTGCATCGGCGTCACGCTCGACAGTGATTCCCTGAGGCGGCTCGGGTAGTCCGCGGGCATGTACCAGAGCACCGGCGATGTGCCCTGCTCCAGACCGCGCCGGCGAGGGGGAGATCTCCGCGGATCGAAAGGATGACGTCCGAGCTCGCCCACGGATGCCGGAACCAGTATCGGTGACCGGTGATGTCGAAGCCACGCTGCTCATGGCCGAGCGATACGTGGACGACCTCCAGACGCTCGTACGACTCGAGCAGTGCGACCTGCTCCGGTGCGAGCGGGGCACTCGCCTGTCCAATGCGCGTCCCCCCGCCCATGATGCGGGCCGACATGCCCAGGGCGTCGTCGTGGGACGAGACGGTCACGACGACTCGATCGACGAGTGGGTGGAACACAGGCAGCGCGTCGAACAGTTCGGCCCTCGGCACGTCTGCGGCGGCGAAATACACGGTCCCGATCCGCAGCCGCGCGCGGAGGTCATCCTCGTCCTCGTCCGGATGACGCTCACGCAGGGTGGTGAGCGCCCGGGTCGTCACGCGGCCGCCGGCGCTCCAGCACAGGACGTGGATCCTCCGGGCGGGCGTGACCATCGCCAGGAGCTCGATCAGCGTGGCCAGTGCCGCGCCCGAGTCATAGGCGCGCCGGACATCGGACCCGAAGGCGTACGAAAAGATGTTCTGACGTGTCGGCCAGGAGAATGCCACGGAGGTCATGTCGCGGCCCATGAAGTGATCGAGCTGTGCCGTGAAGGCGCAGGCGTTGTAGAAGTTGACCTTGGCGCCGTGCACGTAGATCAGCACGTCCTTGTCACGGGCCTGGCCGATGGCATCGCTCAGATTCTCCAGCAGCCAGCGCACGTCGCCGGCGCGGGCAGCCTCGGACGGCGATTCGACGATCGGAACCGTTCCGGCCTCGATGATCCCCGCGATCGAAAGATCGACGACCGCCTCCCGACTGGACTGCGTCGACACTCGTCTCAGGTCCGACCAGGTCATGTCCCGTCCGCCGAAGCCGATCAGGGCCAGGCCCAGCGCCATCTCGTCGCCGGGCGTATTGGCATAGGCGATCTTCTGGAAATCCCGGTCCCGGGCGCGCGTCGTTGCGTAGTAGATCAGCCTCGGGGTCCAGCGTTCGTGCTCGGAGACATTGGCGAGCGGGTCCAGGCCGACCTCGGTGTACAGGACCGGCGTCGGCATGAGCGACTCCATCCCGACGCCGCAACCCGAGGCGAACACCCCGACGACAAGCAGCAGTGTGACGATCGTTCTTCGCATGGCGGTGAACATCGTTCCGTGCGGGTATGCTACCGCCCCACCTTCGCCCGAGATCACCGGTCATTTCTTCGGCAACGGGGCCGCGTGTTGCGGGTAGCGGTCGTCGAGGATGTAGTAGCCCGGGAAGACCTCCGTCAGGGGCCGGCCGTGTTCGGCGCCGGGGGTGCGGTCGTATCGCAGCACCAGGATCACGTCGGAGAAGACCGCGGGGTTGCTCAGGAAGTAGCCGTGCCCGGTGTAGTCGGTGCGGACGCGGGCATCGACGATGTCGGCGTTCGGCATGAGCCGCGTCCGCGCCATCTCGCCGGCGTTCAGCTCCTTCAACTCAATCTTGCCGATCCGGCGCGGGCTGGCGAAGAGCCATTCCGCCATGCCGATGGCCCGGTCGTTCTTCGACACGTACATCGTGAGAAGTTCGAAGCCGTCGTAGAGCTGCTCGGCGGCGAACCTCTGGCCCGAGACGTCGAGGTCGACATCGGGCGCCGCCATGATGACGTTGCCTATCTTGAGGACGACTTGGGGGTCGTCGCCGCGGTTCCGGGCCGCGACGATGATCTCACGCAGGGCGGTCATCGCCACGTCCGTGCCGCGACTGTGCGCGATGACGTGGACGGTGTCGAGCTCGGGGCAAGCCGCCAGCGCCTTGAGGAACTCCTTGAGGTGGAAGATCGTGAACTCGCCGGATTCGCGGTCGTGGGTGTAGCCGCGGAGCAGGCCGGGAGATCCTGCCGGCCAGCTGTAGAGGATCGGGACGCCCTCGCGACCGAGGAAGTGCCACATCTCGGCCATGCGGAAGGCTGCCTTCCGGAAGGTGTTGGCGTAGCCGTGCACGAAGACGTAGGCTTCCTTGCGCGGCGTCACCGCGAGGCGGCGTCGCAATTCGTCGTGCAGCGCGTCCACCGCGGCCTGCCTGGCGACGACGTACCGGGACGTCGCTTCCACTTCTCCGCCCTTGTTGACGCTGATCGGCGGCGGGGGGCGGGGGAACCGGAACTGCTCGGTGATCGTGCGCATGCGAAGCGGCAGTGTGCCCCCGCGCTTCTTTACCCGGCTGGCCTTGACAAGCTCTTCCCAGGGCACGCCGTTGCCGATCTCCACCACGCAGGAGCCGACGGCGACCGAGAACGACCGGCCGTACCCGTACTCGACGTCACCGGGATCGTTCTCGCCGTCGCCCTCGGGCTTCCGATCGGTCACGTAGAGAAGATCGACCGTGCTCGTGGCGAGTTCCGGCGGAACGTCGGCGAACGGGTCAATCTCGCTGTCGGCATGGAGGTTCGGCGTCGGGATGAGGTGCCGCTGACACCCCGAGAGGATCACCAGGGTTGCCAACGCGACGCGAGCCCGGCGGGAGCGAGACATCGTCACGGACTCCGTTGGTGGTCAGTGTGCGGGCATAGAACCGGTCACGCAGCCCGGCGTTCACCTGACACATCGGCACAATCTCTCCGTGCACGGGAACCGTGAAGATGCAGTTCTCCAGACGCTGCCGCCCTCGGGGCGTAGCGATCTGCGCGGCGCTCATGAAATGGTGGCTGCCGATGGTGAACGGGCTCACGCGTGCCCGCCGCGTGACCAGCCGTGCGAGCAATCGAGCCGGGCGATCGGGGTCGAGCCGCCTGAGCAGGCTCCAGGCGAACCGCGGGACCGTGCCGAGACAGTACCGGGGGTGCTGCCGCACCATGCCCAGCACGCGCCACGCGATGTGCGCGCGGTCGTCGGCCCGGAACGAGATGCCCCCCCACCGCCGCAGGAACCCATCGAGGAAGCGTCGGTCGATCGGCTGCCCGGCCATGCCGACAAGTTCGAAACGGTCGGGCGCCCCGGCCTGCCCGGCCACCAGCCCCGTGATCAGCCGGCTGCAGTCGGAGTGGCCGAACCACCACACGTTGGTCGTGTCGATTGGTGGGCCGGTACGGTCCCGGTTCACGCCGCGGTGAATCTCGCGCCACAACTCATCCGGCTCGACCGCGCCACCGAGGCCGGACCGCGTGCGGCCGAC
This sequence comes from Planctomycetota bacterium, assembly GCA_022562915.1. Taxonomy (GTDB): domain Bacteria; phylum Planctomycetota; class Phycisphaerae; order Phycisphaerales; family SM1A02; genus JADFOJ01. The sequence continues at coordinate 9,811 of JADFOJ010000035.1, forward strand.
CTGCGCGGCGGGCTGGAAGCTCACGAGCCGGAAGGCGTCGGCGTTGCGGACGAACCAGCGGACGATGTCGCCCACTTCGACAAGGTTGTCGCGGGTGACCGTCACCGTCGACGCCACGCGCAGGGGCAGCTTCGTCCGGGCCCGGACGGCGCGGATCATCCCGGCGAACTCGTCGCGCAGCGGCATGAGCTCAGCCTCGCGGCGGGCGTGGCGATACCGCTCGCCGAGCCGCCCGCGCTGGGTCGTGTCGATGTGGATCGAGAGCTCGACCATTCCCCCCTCGACCATCAACTGTTCCAATAATCCAGGCTGCCGCCGGAAGTGATCGCCGTGGGTCATGATCATCGGGACCAGGCGTATCCGCCGGGCATACTTCAACAGCTCGATGATCTCGCCGACGGGCCGCAGGAGCACTTCGCCGTCGGTGAGCTGGAGGTTGCCCCAGATCGCCAGGTGTTCCCGAAGCAACCGCATCTGGCCCTTGATCTCGTCGAGGCTCACCGCCTCGGCGGTGTTGGCGCCGGTGCCGAGGTAACAGCTGGTACACCCGAAATCGCAGCGCGGCATGAGCCCGATCGTGGCGCCGCATCCTTCTTCCTGGCGGCCGATGGCCTGGTGGTCGACCCTCAGTTCCGGCGCGAGACGATCCCACGCCTCGGCGACGGTCCGCCTGGCGTCGGGCTCAACCGGCCGGAGAAAGGCACGCCAGAGCGATGCGATCCTCGAACGGCGGGCGGGGGAGTCGTTCATGCACGTCACTATAATACCGAACCCCTGCGTCCACGCGGGCCTATAGCCTCCAGGAGGGGTCCAACGCCGCAATGACCACTGATGTCACCACCATCGTGTCCGGCCTGCCGCGGTCCGGCACCTCCCTGATGATGCAGATGATTCACAGCGGTGGACTGCCTGCACTCACCGACGAGATGCGGGCCGGGGACGAGGACAACCCGCGCGGCTATTTCGAACTGGAGGCCGTCAAGAAGATAAGGACGGACACGTCGTGGCTCGATGACACGCCGGGGCGAGTGGTCAAGATGGTGCACCTGCTGCTGTACGACCTGCCCGGCGCGAGGTCCTATCGCGTCGTCTTCATGACGCGGGACCTTGGCGAGGTCGTCCGCTCCCAGGGTGTCATGCTTCAGCGGCGCGGCACGACCGGGGCCGCTCTGACCCCCGGGCAACTCGTCAAGGCCTACGAAAGCCAGCTGGCGAAGATCCGGCAATGGCTCGACGAACAGCGCAACTTCGAAGTCCACTACACCAGCTACAACGACCTCATGGCGGACCCGCCCACGGTCGCCGCCGCCGTCAACGCCTTTCTCGGAGGCGGCCTGGACGTCGACGCGATGCTTCGCAACGTCGATCCGAAGCTCTATCGCCAGCGGCAGGCGCTCTCGACATGATGGCGGCGATCCGGGTAACCCTCACGGCGATAGCTCTCTGGGCCCTGGGGCGCCTTTTGGCGCACGAGACTGCGGTCCAGGAGGCGTACATCGGCCCCGGTGCGGGCATCGCCCTGCTCGGTTCGTTCTTTGCGGTGTTCTCCGCGTTCCTGTCGGCATTCTTCTTCGTGCTGTCATGGCCGGTCCGCATGGTCTGGCGGGGTCTGCGGGGGGGGCGCCCGTACGCCGCGGCAAAGGCGAAGAAGGTCGTCGTGCTGGGCCTGGACGGATTGGAGCCGACGCTGACCGAGCAGTTGATGGACGCCGGCCGCCTGCCGAACCTCGCGAAGCTGCGCGATCACGGGGTGTACGCGCGGCTGGGCACCACCTGCCCGCCGCTGTCGCCGGTGGCGTGGTCGTCGTTCTCCACGGGGACCAACCCCGGCAAGCACAACATCTACGACTTCATATCGCGCCACGCGCCGACCTACCGGCCCACCCAGAGTTCGGTCCACGTCCGCGACAGCCGCCGTAAGCTCAAGATCGGCCCCGTGATCATCCCGTTGTCCAGGCCGCAGGTGTGCGGTCTCCGCAAGAGCAAACCGTTCTGGAACGTGCTGGGAGAGTCAGGCATCTTCAGCGCGGTGCTCCGCGTGCCGATAACCTTTCCGCCGGACCGGTTCCGCGGCGTGCAGCTCTCGGCGATGTGCGTGCCGGATCTCCGCGGCACCCACGGAATGTTCTCGTACTTCACCGAGAACGGCGGGACCGGCGACACGACCGATGGCGAGGTAGGTGGTGACCTGATCCCCATCGAGCGCACCGGCGACACCGTCCGATCGTTCCTTCGCGGCCCCCCCAACACACTGGTCGCCGGCGAGCCGGAAATGCGATTGCCGTTCAAGGTGACCCGTGGGCGCAACGGCTCGGCAACACTGCACATCAACGGCCAGAAGGTCACCCTCGAACCCGGTCGCTACACCGACTGGGTGGCGATTCACTTCCGGACCCTCGGGGTGATCAAGATCCGAGGCATCTGCCGCTTCTTCCTGAAACGGTTCGATTCACCGTTCGAACTGTACTGCACGCCGATCCAGATCGACCCCGAAAAGCCGATCATGCCCATCTCGCACCCGAACAATTACTCCAGGTACCTCGCGCGGTTGCAGGGGACCTTCTCGACGCTCGGCCTCGCCGAGGACACGTGGTCGTTGTCGGAGCGCCGGCTCGACGAAGACGCCTTCCTGACCCAGGCATACAACATCCACGCCGAGCGCGAAGAGATGTTCTTCGACGCGCTGAAACGCGTCCCCCGCGGCGTCGTCGTGTGCGTCTTCGACGGACCCGATCGCATCCAGCACATGTTCTGGAGGTATATCGACGAGCGCCACCCCGCCCTGCGCAACGGCGATCGCGAGAGGCACCGCAACGTCATCCCCGACATGTACGAGAAGATGGACGACCTCGTGGGCCGCACCGTGGAGACGCTCGACGATGACACCGTGCTGTTCGTGATGTCCGATCACGGCTTCAAGCCGTTCCGCCGTTGCGTCGACCTCAACGCCTGGCTGCTGGACAACGACTACCTCGCGCTCAAGGAAGGGGCACGAAGACCCGGCACGTCGTACCTGGCGGACATGGACTGGAGCCGGACGAAGGCGTACGCACTGGGCCTCGCAGGGATCTTTCTCAATGTCGAAGGGCGCGAGGGCCAGGGCATCGTCCCCGCCCGCGACGCCGAGGCCCTCGCCCGGGAGATCGCCGCGAAGCTCACGGGCCTGCGCGATCCGGAGAACAACGAGGTCGCGATCCACGAAGCGATGCCCCGTGAAACGGTCTACCACGGACCCTACGTGAGCTCGGCACCGGACATCATCATCGGCTACAACGTCGGCTACCGGATATCGTGGGATGCCGTCATCGGCAAGTGCGGGCCGGAGGTGTTCTGCGACAACCTCAAGGCGTGGAGCGGCGACCACTGCATTCACCCGGATCTCGTGCCCGGCGTGCTTTTCTGCAATCGCAAACTCGATCTCACCGATCCCAACATCATCGACCTGGCGCCGACGACGCTCGATCTGTTCGGCGTCCGGAAGCCGGCGTACATGGATGGAAAGACACTGCTGTGTGCCGACGCCTCCAACTGATCGGGGCCGCCGCGCTGCTGGCGGCGCCGGCACTCGCGACGACGGGCTGCTCCGAGGCAGCCGCCGGCGAGTTGTCAGCCGCGCAACGGCGCGTCCTGATCCTCGGCGTGGACGGCATGGACCCGCGGCTCCTGACAGACCTCATGGACGCCGGGCGAATGCCCAACTTCGTCAGGCTCGCCGAAGCGGGTACGTTCATGCCGCTGGAAACGGCGGCCCCGCCGCAGAGCCCGGTGGCATGGTCGAACTTCATCAGCGGCGCGGATTCCGGCACCCACAACATCTTCGACTTCATTCACCGGGACCCGAGCCCCGGCGACGGGGCGATGGCGATCCTGCCGTACCTGTCCACGTCGTCGGTCGAGCCACCGGAACGTGACTGGGCGATCTCGTTCGGAGAGTGGCAGATCCCGCTGTTCGGTCCGAAAGCCGTTCTGCTGCGCCGCGGCGGCGCGTTCTGGGACGACCTGATCTCCGCCGGCATCAAGACGACCGTCTACCGGATCCCGGCCAACTACCCGCCGCCGGAGATCGGCGGGCGGCGCTTCGACTGCATCTGCGGGATGGGCACGCCCGACCTGCTGGGCACCTATGGCGAGTTCACGTTCTTCACGCCCGACGCTCCCATCGGCGGGCGCAACGTCGGCGGCGGGCGGTTCGTCCGTCTGCGGATGCGCAGGCACCGCGCCACCGCGACGCTCATCGGGCCGGGCAATTTTCTGCGCAAGCCCGACAGCAATGACCACGTCCCCGATCTCACGGCACCGTTCGAGATCGTGCGCGATCCCACGGCTCCCGTGGCCAAGATCGCGATCGGCGATGAGATCGTGATCCTCAAGGAGGGCGAGTGGAGCGACTGGGTTCCGGTGAGCTTCGACACCGGCATTCCCGGTGCGGCCCTCCTCGGCGCGATGCAACTTCCCACGTCCGCCGAGGCGATGGTCCGTTTCTACCTCAAGCAGGTTCATCCCAGGCTCATGCTGTACGTGACACCGATCAACATCGATCCGCTGAAGCAGGTCACCCCGATCGGCATGCCCGCCTCGTTCCCCGAAGAGGTCGCCCAGGCGTGCGGTCGCTTCTACACGACGGGGATCCCGGAAGACACCAAGGCCCTGCGCTCCGGGGCGCTCACCGAAGATGAGTTCATCGCCCAGGTCCGCCTGCTCACCGAGGAGCGCGTCCGGCAGTTCCGCTACGCCCTGGAGCGCTTCGACGAGGGCTGCCTGTTCTTCTACTTCGGGCACACCGACCAGTTGGCGCACATCTTCTGGCGGGACCGCGATCCGGGCCACCCCGCCCACGATCCCCAGGAGGCCGCGAAGTACGGCACCGTCATCGAGGACGCGTACATCGAGATGGACGCGCTCCTGGGCGAGGCGATCGCCGCGCTCGACGATGACGACACGATCATCGTCATGTCCGACCACGGCTTCACGAGCTTCCGTCGCGGCGTCAACCTGAATACGTGGTTGATCGACAACGGCTACATGAAGATCACCGACGGCGTCGACCAGACGACCAGCTCGTGGGTCTCCGGGGCGGACTGGTCGGCCACGAGAGCGTACGCGTTGGGGCTCAACGCGTTGTACGTCAACCTCGCCGGTCGGGAACGATACGGGATCGTGCAACCCGGCGAGCAGCGATCCCTTCTACTGAACGAGCTCAAGGAGAAGCTCTTGCGTCTCGAGGACGTCGACGGCACCAGGGTGATCGACGAGGTGTACATCGTCGACGAACTGTATCCCGATGCCGACCCGCAGATCGCCCCTGACATCCTGGTCGGTTACGCGGACACGTACCGTGCAAGCTGGGCTACCGCGGAGGGCGGCTCGCCGCTGGAGCTGTTCGAGGACAACACCGACCGGTGGAGCGGTGACCACTGCATCGCCCACTACCACGTGCCCGGGATCCTGGTCACCAACCGCTCCGTGAAACTGAGCGACCCCAACCTGACCGACCTGGCGCCGACTGTCCTGGGTCTCTACGGCATCGACGCGCCGCCGGAGATGACCGGACGCAACCTGTTCCTGGAGACGGATCGTGGCGAAGATCAAGATTGACAAGTCACTGTACGAACGCGTCCGGAAGACCGCCGAGCGGGCCGGCTACTCCTCCGCCGACGAGTTCGTGACGCACCTGATCGAGAAAGCCGTCGCCGACGTCGAGGGGGCTGCCTCCGACGAGGAGGTCGAGAAGCAGCTTCGCGGCCTGGGGTACATCGAGTAGGCCGGGCAGACCCATGAACCGGATCAACGCCATCCTGACCTGGATCAGCGACATCGCGTTGGCGCCCGTGCAGTCGTGGTCGCCCGCGGTCGTCCTGGTCCTGCTGTCGGTCGTTGCGGGGTTCGTCATGACGGTCGTGTTCCGCTACAGCTCCGACCAGCAGGGACTCAAACGGGTGGCGAGGCTGACCAAGGCGCAGCTCATGTGCCTGCGGATCTTCAAGGAGGACCTGGGGGTGGCGCTGCGGTGCCAGCGGGACATCCTCAAGTCCATCGGGCGTCGCCTGTGGCTCTCGCTGCCGCCGATGGCCGTGCTGATCATTCCGTTCCTGCTCATTCTCACGCAGTTGTCGCTGCGCTACGAGAAGCGGCCCATCCGGCCGGGCGAGTCGGTGATCCTGGCGGTGGAACTCTCGCCGGACGCGTGGTCCGACGTCAGCGGTGACGTGTCCATCCAAGTGCCCGCGGGCGTCGTGATCGAGACGCCGCCGCTGCGGGACGCCGGGGAGCACACCGTCTACTGGCGAGTCGGCCTGCGGGATCCGGTGGCCGGGCAGGTCATCGTCCATGCGGGGTTCTACGCGCTCCAGAAGAGCTTCGTCGGCGTCGATGAGACCGACCGGCTGACCACCGTCAGCGCGCGCCGACCAGGCAGCGGGTTCTTCGACCGGCTGCTGTATCCCGGCGAGCCGGGCTTCGCCGATGACTCGCCCGTCATGTCCATCGATATCCGTTATCCGGCCAGATCCACGCCGATCTTCGGCGTCGACATCCCCTGGTGGGGCACGTTCTTCATCGTGTCCATGTTGACGGCGATCTGCGTGCGACCGTTTCTCAAGGTACAGTTCTGACCTGAACCCCCCGGGCGGCGAGTTCGCCAAGCACGTGCTCGAGCAGTCCCGGCTCGCAGCCGATCTGCTCAGGAGTGATCACGCCCCGGCGAGCGAACCGGCCGGTGGCGATGAGCCGTGCGGTGATCGCGCACGGCAACGCGGTCGTGCGGCTCATGCTCGACGTACCGGACGCCGCGTCGTACTGATCGATCATCTCCCAGGCCAGCGTGCGGTCCGCAGCTTCGGCGGTGACGCGCAGGACGGTCAGGTCTTCTTCTCCAGGCTCGTACGTCCACTTCGGGAACAGCAGCGCCGACGTGATCTCCAGCGGCGTCACCGCCACCGTGTGCACGATGATCGGCTCCCGGCTGAACAGGCCGGTCTCCCTGAACACGCGCATGATGTCCGCGTGGCCGGGCCAGCGGACGGTCTTCTCCTTCATGAACGGGACGTCGAGCGTCCGGATGAGGCTGCGCAACCCATCCGTATTGAACGCCTCCAGCACGCCGACGCCCTCGAAGGAGATCGGCTCGACCTCGCTCAGTGCATCGCGGACCACGACCCGGCCGTTCTCGACGAGGCGACTTGGCCGGGTGTACTCCTCGATGACGTCCGCGGGCGAGAAGGCTGCCTTGTAGTAGAACGGCGGCCGCGGACGTCGAGGGATGCCGCCGACATAGATGTCCAGCCGCCGGCACCCTTCGAGCTGCGCGACGGCGTAGCCCGCAAGCATGTTGGTGAGCCCCGGCGCCACCCCGCAATCGACCACCGCGGTCACGCCGCGGGTCTCGGCGAGGCCGTTGAGTTCCGCGGGGTCCTCGGGCATGAACGAGATGTCGCAGTAATGGCGGCCGGCCTCGATAACGGCCTGGAGCGCCCGCAGGCCGAGAGGGCTGGGCAGGGCGCCGAGCACGATGTCCGCGTCCGCCACGGTCCGCCGGATCACCGCCGGAAGCGACAGGTCGGCGTGGACCGTCGCGATCCTGCCTTCGGACCGCGCCGCGGCGGCCGACAGCGCGTCCTCGCTGACGTCGGCAATGGTCACCGTGAACTCGCCGTCGCCGGCCAGGTCCGCGGCGATCACGGACCCGACCATTCCGGCACCGAGCACGACGGCCTTGGGCATCTACAGGTCCGATCGAATCGCCCACAGGTCCGGAAACAGCGGGCGGAAGAGTGTGTCTCGCAGGTACGCGACGCCGGGTGAGCCGCCGGTGCCCTTCCTGGTGCCGATCGTGCGCTCGACCATCTTCACGTGACGGTACCGCCATTCCTGCAGCCCTTCGTCGAAGTCCACGAGAAGTTCGCACACCTGCCGGGTGGCGGGATCGGTGTGGTACGCCTTGACCAGGAGTTTCTGAACGGCCGGCCACTCCTGCGGCATCGCGGTGACATCACGGCCCAGCGCCTCGTCCGGGACCGCGTAGCCGTTGGCGGCAAGGTACCGGAGAAACGAGTCGTACACCGTCGGCTCGTCGAAGCGCCGCTGCAGCCTGTCGCGGGCGGCGGGGTTGTCGCCGTGGTGCTCGATCATCGCCTTTTTCTTGTTGCCGCAGATGAACTCGAACTCCCGGAATCCGGCGGACTGGAAACCGCTGGCGGACTCGAGCCGGTCGCGGAACGACAGGAACGACACGGGCGACATCGTCTCGAGGATGTCGATCTGGGCGACGATCGTCTTGAGGATCGTCAGGATGCGCTTCAGCGTCGCCGCGGCCTGGGGTCCCTCGTTTGACTCCAGCGACGTGCGGAGCATGTCCAGCTCGTGACACAACTGCTTGAACCACAGCTCGTAGACCTGGTGGATGACGATGAAGAGCATCTCGTCGTGCTCCGGCCCGTCCGGCCCGCCGGAGACGCGCTGCTGCAACGACAGCAACTCGTCGATCTTCAGGTAACTGGCGTAGGTCAGCGCGGCGGGCGCCTTGGTTCGGTCCATCGCCGCGCGAAGCTACCCGTCAGGACAAGGGCGGTCAAGGCGGTGTGTCCGGGAACGACAGGTACCTTCGGACTTCGTCGGTCTTGAAGCCCACGGCCATCGGCCGGATCACGCCCGGCAGCACGCCCACGTCGTAGAGTTCCTTGACGATGCCCCCGAAACGCAGCCAGTGCGGCGCGTCGAAGCTGTCCAGATCGATCACCAGCAGGCCGCAGCGCGTCAGGGTATCGCGCTTCTTGAGGTTGTCCTCGAGGTCGAGCTCCTGGAACGTGCGGTTCTCGCGCCGATCCGAGAGCCCCACGATCGCCCAGTTCTCCAGGAATGTCAGGCCCCTGGCATACCCGGGCAGGAACACCAGCGGCTCGAACGCCCCGGTCGCCAGGTCCACGCGGCCGAAGAACCCCGTGCCGGAGTTGATCAGCCACAGCGTCTCCCTGTGCCATCGCGGCGAGTGCGGCATGGAGAGCCCTTCGCAGACGATCTCGTTGGTCTCGATGTCGATCACGACCCCGCCGTCGCGACGGCGGTCACGCCACCCGTCGTTGACGTCCGACCGGCTCACCGCGGTTGCGTACCGGGGGATGCCGTCACGCAGGGCAAGGCCGTTGAGGTGGCAGCGGTCCTCCGGCGCAAGCTTCGAGATCCACGGCGGCTTCCAGAGCGGGCGGAAGTTGTGGTCGTCGTCGAGCGTCGCCACGCAGTTGAACAGCGTGTTGGTGAACACCACCCGGCCATCGGCATCGACGACGATGTCGTGGATGTCCACGTCACCGGTCACCCGACTTTCGCGCGGCACGTAGACGGCGTCGTAGCCCTGGAACGTCTCGCCGGGGGAGAGTGTGTTGCGGAACCGCCACACCTGGTAGAGCGTGCTCACGTGGATCACGCCCGAAGTGGCATGCATGCCCATGATCCGCTCGAGCGTCCGCTCGAACACGCTCAACCGGCCGTTGGCTTGCAGCCCGAGAAAAAATATCTTGCCCGTCTGATAGGTCGTCAGCACGAGGCTGGCGCGCCGGTCGGCCAGCCAGGAATTGAACATCCTGGAGGTGGTAATCTCGATCTTCGGCACGGGTGGCGGGGCCTGCGGATCAGCCATGGCGGACAGAGCATATCGATCAGCGGCTCGCGCCGTCAGCCGGCGGTTCTCCGGCGGCTATGAGCAAATTCTCTTGCTGATGCCCCCGCCGCGTGTTAGGTTGATTGCATGTCAGGCCAATGTCGGCACGTGTCGCCGAGGGGCACGCGGCCGTACGAATCACGACGCACACTGTACCGACGGAGCAGGCGGCTGCTCGTTGGTCTGCTGGCGGGACGATGCCCCGGGCGTCGACCCGACATGGAGCGGGCGGCGCGGGGGTTCCTGCGCAACCGCACGCGGAGTTACCTCGCCCGGGTGGTCGGCGACCGGCGATTTGCACTGGCGGTGGCCGCGGCGCTCGTGGCCGGCACGTGGACCACGGCGGTACCGCCGGTGAACCTCTCGGACGTCGCCGCCGGAACCGGCGGTTTCGTCATCAACGGGATCGATCCGGGCGACGGGTCGGGCCGAAGCGTCTCCGGTGCCGGAGACGTCAACGGCGACGGACTGGCCGACGCAATCGTCGGGGCAACCTTCGCCGACCCGGGCGGCAACACTTCCGCAGGCAAAAGCTATGTGGTCTTCGGCAAGGTCGGTACGACGCCGGTAAGCCTCGCGGACGTCGCCGCCGGAACCGGCGGGTTCGTCATCAACGGGATCGATGCAGACGACTTCTCGGGCTACAGCGTCTCCGGTGCCGGAGACGTCAACGGCGACGGTCTGGCCGATCTCATCGTCGGGGCAAGAACCGCCGACCCGGGCGGCACCGCAGATGCAGGCGAGAGCTACGTCATCTTCGGCAAGGTCGGTACGACGCCGGTAAGCCTCGCGGACATCGCCGCCGGAACCGGCGGCTTCGTGATCAACGGGATCGATCCGGACGACCGGTCGGGCTTCAGCGTCTCAGGTGCAGGAGACGTCAACGGCGACGGACTGGCCGATCTCATCGTTGGGGCAGCTTCCGCCGACCCGGGCGGCAACAGCCAGGCAGGCGAGAGCTACGTGGTCTTCGGCAAGGCCGGTACGACGCCGGTAAGCCTCGCGGACATCGCCGCCGGCACCGGCGGCTTCATCATCAAGGGGATCGATCCCAACGATTTTTCGGGCTTCAGCGTCTCAGGTGCAGGAGACGTCAACGGCGACGGACTGGCCGATCTCATCGTGGGCGCACCCTACGCCAGTCCGGGCGGCAACAGCCAGGCAGGCGAGAGCTACGTGGTCTTCGGCAGGCCCGACACGACGCCCGTGAGCCTGTCACTCGTCGCCGCCGGATTCGGCGGCTTCGTCATCAACGGGATCGATCCCATCGATTTTTCGGGCTTCAGCGTCTCAGGTGCAGGAGACGTCAACGGCGACGGACTGGCCGACATAATCGTGGGCGCACCCTACGCCAGCCCGGGCGGCAACAGCTATGCAGGCGAGAGCTACGTGGTCTTCGGCAAGGCCGACGGGGCACCGGTAAGCCTCGCAGACGTCGCCGCCGGAACCGGCGGGTTCGTTATCAACGGGATCGATACGGATGACTATTCGGGCTTCAGCGTCTCGGGCGCCGGAGACGTCAACGGCGACGAACTGGACGACACGATCGTGGGGGCATCCGAAGCCGACCCGGGCGGCAACAACACCGCAGGCGAGAGTTACGTGGTCTTCGGCAAGACCGATACGACCGCGGTCAGCCTCGCGGACATCGCCGCCGGAACCGGCGGCTTCGTCATCAACGGGATCGATCCGGACGACCGGTCGGGCTTCAGCGTCTCCTACGCAGGAGACATCAACGGCGACGGACTGGCCGACACACTCGTGGGGGCATTCCGAGCCGACCCGGGCGGCAACAGTGTCGCAGGCGAGAGCTACGTGATCTTCGGGCATGTGTCGTGCCCCTGGGACTGCGGCAACGGTGACGGCACCGTCGGCATCGTCGACTTCCTCGCGCTGCTCGGCGACTGGGGCGGCCCGTGCGCATGCGATTTCGACGGCGGCGGTATCGGCATCACGGACTTTCTGGAGTTGCTGGCGCACTGGGGAGTGTGTCCGTGACCGGCAGGTCGATCACGAACCGCGCCCGGTCGTATGAATCGCGGCGCACACTGTACCGCCGGAGCCGACGGCTCGTCGTGGGTCTCCTGTCGGCACGATGGCCCGGGCGCCGGCCCGCACTGGAGCGGGCGGCGCGGGGATTCCTGCGAGATCGGCCGCGGAGTTATCTCGCGCGGGTGGTGGGCGACCACAGGTTTGCGCTTGCCACGGCCGCGGCGCTCGTGGCCGGTACGGCGACCACGACCGTGAGCGCCCTGCCGCCGGTGAACCTTTCGGATGTCGCCGCCGGAACCGGTGGTTTCGTCATGAACGGGATCGATCCCGACGACCATTCGGGCTTCAGCGTCTCCGGTGCAGGAGACGTCAACGGTGACGGTCTGGCCGATCTCATCATGGGCGCATACCAGATCGACCAGTACGGCAAGAATCAGGCACACGGGAGCTATGTGGTCTTCGGCAAGGCCGACACCGCGTCCGTGAGCCTCGCGGACGTCGTCGCCGGAACCGGCGGCTTCGTCATCAACGGAATCGATCCGTCGGACTTGGCGGGCCGGAGCGTCTCCGGCGCCGGAGACGTCAACGGCGACGGCCTCGCCGATCTCATCATCGGGGCGCCCGACTCCAACCCGGACGGCTTCCAGCCCGCAGGCAAGAGCTACGTCGTCTTCGGCAAGACCGACACGACGCCCGTGAACCTCTCGGACATCGCAGCCGGAACCGGCGGCTTCGTCATCAACGGGATCGACCTGGTCGACGATTCGGGTTTCAGCGTCTCGGGTGCCGGAGACGTCAACGGCGACGGCCTGGCTGATCTCATTGTCGGGGCATTCGCCGCCGACCCCGGCGGCGTGAACCAGGCAGGCGAGAGCTACGTGGTCTTCGGCAAGGCCGACACCTCGCCCGTCGACCTCGCGGACGTCGCCGCCGGAACCGGTGGGTTCGTCATCAACGGGATCGATCCTTTCGACTCCGCGGGCTTCAGCGTCGCCGGTGCCGGAGACGTCAACGGCGACGGCCTCGCCGACGTAATCGTCGGGGCACCATTCGCCGACCCGGGCGGCGTGAGCTCGGCAGGCGAGAGCTACGTGGTCTTTGGCAAGGCCGACACGACGCCCGTCGACCTGGCGATCGTCGCCGCCGGAACCGGCGGCTTCGTCATCAACGGGATCGATCCGAACGACTCATCGGGCTGGAGTGTCTCCGGTGCCGGAGACGTCAACGGCGACGGCCTGGCCGACGTCATCGTCGGGGCATTCCTCGCCGACCCGGGCGGCAACAGCTACGCAGGCGAGAGCTACGTGGTTTTCGGTAAGGTCGACACGGCGCCGGTGAGCCTGTCGGGCGTCGCCGCCGGAACCGGCGGCTTCGTCATCAACGGGATCGATCCATTCGACTTCTCCGGTGCCAGCGTCTCCGGTGCCGGAGACGTCAACGGCGACGGCCTCGCCGATACAATCGTGGGGGCATTCGGGCCCGACCCGGGCGGCGACAGCTACGCGGGCGAGAGCTACGTGGTCTTCGGCAAGGCGGACACGGCGTCCGTGAGCCTCGCGGACGTCGTCGCCGGAACCGGTGGCTTCGTCATCAACGGGATCGATGCGTACGACTACGCGGGCACCAGCGTCTCCGGTGCCGGCGACGTCAACGGCGACGGCGTGGCCGATCTCATTGTCGGGGCATACGGCGCCGACCCGGGCGGCATCCTCAACGCAGGCGAGAGCTACGTGATCTTCGGGCAGGCGTCGTGCCCCTGGGACTGCGCCGACGGTGACGGCATTGTCGGCATTGTCGACTTCCTGGCACTGCTCGCCGAATGGGGCGGCCCGGGGGACTGCGATCTGGACGGCGGCGGTATCGGCATCACGGACTTTCTGGAGCTTCTGGGGCACTGGGGAACGTGTCCGTGACCGTGACCGACCGGTACGTCCAGGCGTTCATCGGGCCGCCGGGTCCGTATCTCTCCGCGTCGCGGAACTTCCGCGCTGGTCAAGGCCCTTGATGAGGCCGGAGATCATCTTGCCGAGTTCGTCGAGGCGGTCCCGAAGCCGGCCCTGCCGGTCGGCATCGATTAGGCTGCGTCGCGCGGCCAGTTCAAGGAGTGGAAGGCACTCGAGGATGGACCCCCGCGCGATAGCGAAGAAGTGCTTGCGGTCGGGCTTCGTGAATCGGCCGTTGCCCTCGGCGAGATTGGCGGCGATGGAGACGGAGGCTCGGTTCAGTTGATCGGCAAGGAAGCCGTAGCCGCGCGGGAAGTGCTCGGTGGCGGTGAGAATCAGGTCGGCGAAGTCGACGGTCTTCTGGTAGAGCTTGAGGTTCTCTATGGCGAATGGCATGCGCGGGGGGTCCTCAGGCAACACGAGAGAGTAGAGAGTAGAGAGTAGACCGAGTAGAAAGGCAACGCTTGCAAGCGGCCAAATAGCTCACGACTCGTTTGCCTCGCGCGATGTTCTACTTTCTTTGGACCGAGAGAGTAGAGAGTAGAGAGTAGACCGAGTAGAAAGGCAACGCTTGCAAGCGGCCAAATAGCTCACGACTCGCGTGCCTCGCGCAATGTTCTACTCTCTACTTTCTACTTTCTACTCTCTATTGAAAAAACCGGCAAAGCCGGCTTTTTCAATCGGGGTGACAGGATTTGAACCTGCGACCTCTTCGTCCCGAACGAAGCGCGCTACCAAGCTGCGCCACACCCCGTGAATCCAACGAGCGTGCCAAGTGGGCGAGGAGGGATTCGAACCCCCGAAGGCGTACGCCAGCAGGTTTACAGCCTGCCCCCTTTGGCCACTTGGGTACTCGCCCGACGACCGGGTCTCTCTGATGAGCGGGCTACTGTATCGGCCTGCCGGACCGCCATCAAGCGGCGGCGAGGGGCGGGCACTGCACCCGCTTGATGATGATCGCCGTGCGATCGTCGGTCGCAGGCGCTGAGTCGGTGAACTCCGCCACGGCCCGCCGCAGTGCCGTGCGTATCCCGGTCGGGTGCCGGTCGCGGCTGGCCGCGATGACCTGCATCGCCCGCTCGACGCCGAACTGCTGCCCTGCGGCGTCGGTCGCCTCCAGCAGGCCGTCGGAGATCACGGCAACGATGTCGCCGCAGGACAGCCGGATCGGTTCCGGCGGGCGGACCTCCAGCGGGGACAGGACGCCCAGCGGCATCGTGTCCGCCGGCAGGACGTCGAACGCGTCCCGGTCGGCGTGGTACCGCAGGATCGGGGCCTGGCCGGCGCTGAGACTCGTCAGCGTTCCCTCGGCCGCGTCAAGCTCGCCGAGCCAGGTCGTCACGAACCGGCCGCCGGGCAGGTCCGCGCAGAGCTGGTCGTTCATGTGGGTGGCGATCCGGACCAGGTCCAGTTTCATCCGCACGGCCATCCGCAGCATGGCACGCACCTGCGTCACCGACAGGGCGGGGCCGATCCCGTGCCCGGTCGCATCGGCCAGCAGCAGGATGGCGTGATCGGCATCCTCGTCGGAGAAGTGCTGGACGCCACGATCCACGCCGTCTTGATACCCGATGACGTCGTAGGTGTCGCCGGCGGTCTGCTCGGCCGGCTCGCTCCACGCGTCGATCTCGAAACCCGGCAGGGAGGGCAACCGGCGAGGGAACGTGCTCCGCTGGATCATGCGCGCCACCTGGAGATCACTCTCGATCCGCATGAGCGATTCGCGCGTCTTCCGTGAGTGGATTTCGTCGATTGCCGAGCCGGCGATGCTGCCGAGCAGATCGATGAACTCCAGTTCCCACTCTTCGAAGGGCCGGTCTCCGTAGCGGTTGGAGATGTTGATCACACCGACGCGCTGGTGCACCATGCTCATGGTCGTGTAGATCATGGGCATGCTCACGAACGACTGGAAACCGAAGCCCTTGCGTCGTGCGAGATCCTCGTGCTCGTCGAGCGTCGTGACGGCCTGCCCGGAACGGAACGCCCGGCCGGAGACCGCCTCGCCGATCGGGACAGTGGCTCCCGCGGCGTACTCGGGATCGAGGCCGATGGACCCGGCGATGGTGAGGTTCTTCTGCTGCTCGTCCGGCAGCATCAGCGAGATGCGACGGCTGGAGGTCATGATCGCCGCGGCATGGACGATCCTGTCCACCAGCACCTCCAGGCTGCGCGACCGCGGGACCGCCCGCGTGAATTCCAGCAGCACTTCCCAGCTCCTGGTCTGCTCGCCGTGCAGACTGCGGCTGTTCAGAAGTTCCGTCCGGTGCCGGCGGAGGCGTACGAGCGACCTCACCCGGATCAGCAGCTCCCATTGGCGGACCGGCTTGACGAGGCAGTCGTCCACCGCCGATTCGAAGCTGCCCGGCGTCCGGACCTCCTGCCCCTCGGCCAGCAGCGAGAGTATCGGGATGTCGTGCGTTCGCGGATTCGCGTTCAGGCGCTGAGCGATGTCGAGCATCTCGTCGTACTGCTGCTCGGCATCCAGCACGATGACGTCGATCGGCGCCCGCTCATCGGGCACCAGGACCCTGCTGCGATCCAGGGCTTCCGTGACGGCGTAGCCGGCGTCCTCGAGGTAACGCCGGTACAGCTCGCGCGACGACCGCTCCGGGATCACCAGCGCGACGCGCAGAAGCCGATCTTCCGGCCACGGGTCCGAGGCGCCCGGCAACGAGGGCGTTGCGACGCTCTTGTGGGTGGTCTCCGGCAACGGTGGGCTCCACGTCCGGCGCGGTTATCGCCCGCACCCATGGACAGATCGGCATCCCGTCCCCGCTAGTTAACGGGGAGTTACACCGACCTGTCGGGAACCCGAAGTTGACCGTCCGGCTCAGTAGGCCTTCGTGGACGTCCCCTTGCGCTTGGCATTGATCTGCATGGACATGAACTCATCGCCATCCGGCGTCGTGTCATACACCGTGAAGACGGAGTGGTCCTTGTCGATCGTCTCGTCGACCGCGCGGCCCTTCTTGTAGCGGCCGGCTATGGGATCGGGCATGTCGACGGTGTAGTGGATCGTCTTGCCATCGTCGCCGGCCGTCCCCTCGTAGCGGGCGACACCTGTCGCCATGTTGTCAAACCAGATCGAAAAATACGTCTCGGTGAGATTGTCGTAGCCGAAGACGCTGCGGCCCTCGAACGCCGGCATGCCCATCATGCCCGGACCCTCGATCTTCTCGATGAAGAACCGGCCGCCCATGACCGACTTGATCGTGGATGTGCCGGTGAACGGCTCCGGCTCACTGTTGGGCTCGTGCCACCTCTTGCCTTCGAGCTCCCACGTGCCGACCCGGTTGGCGAGCTTGGCATGCTGCTCGCCGGGGGTGCCGTAGTCCTTCCAGGCCTTCATCATCGCCTGCTGTTCGGGCGACATGTCACCGTACGGATTGTCCTGGGCCAGCAGCCCGGCGGAGACGAGAATGGTCGCGCACAGCGCAACGACACCTGACAGATACATTGACCGATTCATGTTCTTCCCTTTCATGTGGTACGTCGGGTGAGACTTTCAACCCCCGGATTGTACATCATGATCAGGCGGTGTACGAATCGTCCGATGCAGGCCCAGCTGCACGTAGTCGCGGCTGAAGAAGAAGTCGATCGTCCAGTCCAGGGCAACGCGGACCTTCCGGGCAAGCGTGGGCATCTTGAGCAGGTACACCGTCCGCCAGAGCCACCACGCGGCGAAGCCGGAGAGCTTGATGCCGTAGACCTCGGCCACACCGGTTCGGCAGCCGATGGCCGCCAGCGACCCCCTTGACCTGATGTCGCACGGCCGCGTGGGCCGGCCTCCAAGGACGGCCGCCAGGTTGCCGGCGAGTACGCGCCCCTGCTGGATCGCATGCTGGGCCGTCGCCGGATAGGCGTTGCCGCCGGCGTCGGTGTTGACCGCCCCGTCGCCGATCGCCCATACGTTGTCCATGCCCCGCACGCGCAGGTCGCGCTCGCAGAGGATGTACCCGCGCTGGTCGACGGGGAGTGCCCAGCCCTTCGTGACCGGGTTCGGCGCGATCCCCGCGCACCAGATCGCGGTGTGAGTCCGGAGCGTGCTGCCATCGGTGAGCGTGACCTGATCATGCGTGATCTCAGTCACCGTGGTCCCGAGGAGGATCGTCATGCCGCGCGCGCGGAGCTTCGCCGCCGCGTACTCCGACAGGTCGTCCCCGAGCGCCCCCAGGATCCGATCACCCAGCTCGACGAGCGTGACCGTGGCCTCGCTCGCATCGACGTGGCGGTACAGGCGGGCGGCCTGCTGCAGGAACATGTGCCCCTCGCCGGCCGCCTCGACACCGGTGAAGTTCCCGCCGATCACCACGAAGTGAAGCAGGGCCCTGCGCTCCTGGGGATCCTCGGTCGCGTTGGCGCGCTCCAGCAACGCGATCGAACGGTCGCGCAGACCCACCGCGTCAGCCAGGCTCTTCAGCTCGACACCGTGCTCGCGCAGCCCCGGCACGTCCGGCAAACGCGTCACGCTGCCCAGGGCGATCACGAGGTGGTCGTAGTCGATCGCCTGATCCGCGTCGGCGCCGACCAGCCGGTAGGTGATCCGGCGGCGCTCCAGGTCCGCCCCGATGACCTCAGCCATGAGGAATTCGGCCGTCTTCAGAAACGCCCGCATGGGCACGACGGCGTGGCGGGGTTCGATGCTGCCCGTACCCGCCTCGATGAGCAGCGGCGTGAACACGAAGTAATTGTTGCGGTCGATCAGCACGACCTCGGCGTCGAGGCCGCGCTGCCGTTGCAGCGCCTGGGCGCAGTACGCCCCGGCGAACCCGCCTCCGAGAATCACGATGCGCCGTGGAGCATTCCCTCCTTGCCGCGCTGGTTGTTGACGTCTATCGTGGATAGTCACATGATCATACGCATACTCCGGATATTCCTGGTGGCGGTTCCGCTCGGCTTGCTCGTGGTGCTCTACGTGGCGAACTGCTCGACGCCGGTGTCAAGGAAACCCGCCGATGGTCCCGTCGTTACTCGGTACGTCCCGACGGATCCCGTCCCGGCGGTCCGCGCCGCGACGGTTCACCTGTTCGACGAGAACGGCGTGCTCGTGGGGCCGGTGGCGATGGACCCGGTCAGGAAGTCACCCCAGCAGTGGCGCCAGACGCTCACGGGCGAGCAGTACCACATACTCCGGGAGTCGGGCACCGAGCGGCCCTTCAGCGGCGCGCTGCTCGGCAACACCCTCGATGGCGTCTACGCCTGCGCGGCGTGCGGCCTTCCGCTGTTCGACTCGAAGACGAAGTTCAAGTCCGGCACCGGCTGGCCGAGCTACTACGAGCCGATCGCCCGAGACAACGTTGCCGAGAACACCGATCGGTCACTGGGCGTGAGCCGCACCGAGATCCTCTGCGCACGGTGCAACGGCCACCTGGGTCACGTCTTCAAGGACGGGCCACAACCGACGGGTCTCCGGTACTGCGTGAACTCGGCGGCGCTGGCGTTCACACCCGCAGCCGACGTGTACACGCTGGCCGACCCGGTGCTCCGGCGACCGACTGCATCCCCTGCCACCGCCGTGCTCGCGGGAGGGTGCTTCTGGTGCGTCGAGGCCGTCTTCGAGGAGATCGACGGGGTTCGCGACGTTCGTTCAGGCTACTCGGGCGGCTCACGCGGCACCGCGCACTACGAACTCGTCGGTTCCGGCAGTACACGGCACGCCGAAGCGGTGCAGATCGTGTATGACCCGGCGACGATCACCTACGAGGACCTGCTGCGCGTGCACCTCGCCACCCACGACCCGACGCAGCTGGACCGGCAGGGCAACGACGTCGGGCGCCAGTACCGCAGCGCGATCTTCTACGCCAACGAGTGGGAGCGGATCGCCGCCGCAATGGTCATCGACGAGTTCACCGGGAAGGGAACCTACCGCGCGCCCATCGTGACGACCCTGGAGCCGCTGACGGAGTTCTACCCGGCGGAGGCGTACCACCAGGACTACGTCCGCCGGCACCCCGACGACCGCTACGTCCGCGCCGTGGCCCTCCCGAAGGTTCACAAGGCGCGCACGCTCTTCAAGGACAGGCTCAAGACAGAGAAGTCCGCGGAACGCTGAAGTTGAAGCTGATTCTCGCGCGCGCCTTGAGCTGACACCATGACCGGCCGGAATCCCTATGTCTTCATCGTCGGCTGCCCGCGGTCGGGAACGTCCATGCTGGAGCGGATGGTCAACGCCCACCCGCAGATCGCGATCATCCACGAGACCCACTGGATCGCCCGCTTCTTCCGGAAGCGAACGGGGCTGACCCGGCAAGGCATGGTGACGCCCAAGCTGGTCCGGAGACTGAGCGAGTACCACAGGTTCAGGTACCTGAACGTCGATCGGCAGGATCTCCTGGACCTGGTCGCGAACTCGGAGCCCATGACCTATGGCGCGTTCGTCTCCCGCATCTTCGACATGTACGGGAAGCACGAGGGCAAGCCCCTCGTCGGCGACAAGACGACCGGCGACTACATACGCCACATGCCCGTCCTGCACAGCCTCTGGCCCGAGGCGCGGTTCGTCCACCTGATCCGGGACGGGCGCGACGTCTGTCTCTCGATGCTGACCTGGCCAAAGGCAGATCGTGCCGCCGGCCGCTGGGATATCTGGGCCGCAGACCCCGTGGCGACCACCGCCCTCTGGTGGGCCTGGCACGTCCGATCCGGGATCGAGGGCGGTCGGTCGATCGAGGGCCCGGGCTGCCACGAGGTCCGCTTCGAATCACTCGTCGAGCGCCCGCGGGAAGAGGCCCGGGCACTGTGCGCCTACCTGGACGTGCCGTTCCACGATGCCATGCTCACGTATCACGAAGGTCGGACTCGTAGAGAACCCGGGCTCTCACCCAACCAGGCATGGCTTCCGCCAACGCCGGGACTCAGAGACTGGCGGACACAGATGCAGGCCGGGGACGTCGAAATGTTCGAGGCCCTGGCGGGAGACCTCTTGTCGGCCCTCGGCTATCAACGGGCGTTCGACGCGATCTCCCCGACCGTGTCCGCCGATGCACGACAGTTCCAGGACTGGTTCGAGGCCAACGTTGCGCCGCAGCCCCGGGAATAGCCACCGGACGGATTCGAACCGTCAACCTGCGGTTTACAAAACCGCTGCTCTGCCATTGAGCTACGGTGGCGGCGTGCTCGTGCCCTGATCATATCGGCACGCCGCCGTTGGGTCCCGTTGAGGGGGTCGTTACAGGGGCGGAAGGATGTCCATGCCGATTCGATAGCCGGGGTCGGCCTCGACTTCATCGCATACGCCGACGCCGATGCCGCGGCGGCAGTCAATCATCGCCGCGATGCCGCGGATGGGCAGCCAGAACAGGGCCGAGTACCAACACGCGTAGATGATCAGCCGCTCCAGGAAAAAGGGAAGGATCGTCGTTGCGTCGCCGAGCAGCAGCAGGTTGCTCATGGCAGAATCTCCCGCCTCGATGTTGCTACCCAAGTGTACGATGCGACTCGCTCGGTTCGAAATGCGACGTCCCGGCAGTCTGCGGGAGGCTGGGAAGATCTGCGGGTTTTCTGGATTGTGCGGGCGGCCCGCGCCGCATGGCGACGGCCAGCAGTGTCAGGTCCGCGGGGTTCACGCCGGCGAGCCTGCTCGCCTGGCCTACGGTCGCGGGGCGGAACCGCGTCAGGACGTCGACGGCCTCGGACCGCAGCCCGGTGACCTCTTTGTAATCCAGCCACGTCGGGATCCGGCGGCGTTCGGACCCGGACTGTCGCTTGATCTCGGCCTGCTGGCGCACGACGTACCCCGCGTAACGGGCCTCGGTCATGATCCGCTCGACGAGCACGGGCGCGAACGGCTCGCCGAGATGGTCGAGCATCTGTGTGACCGTTGTCTGCGGCCGGCGGGCGGTCTCGCGGAGCGTCCGGCCTTCGGCGAGTGGCCGGTCGAAGCGGTCGCGGATCGCGTCGAGCTCGGCCTTGCGCTGCTCGAACCGGCGCCACCGGGTGTCGTCGACCAGGCCGAGTTCGCGGCCCAACGGCGTCAGGCGCTCGTCGGCGTTGTCAGCCCGCAGCAGGAGCCTGTGCTCGGCGCGGCTCGTGAACATCCGGTACGGCTCGCGCGGGGTCTTGGTGACGAGGTCGTCGAGCATCACACCGATGTACGCGGTGTCACGGCCGAGGCGAACCGGGTCGTGCCCCCTCACGAGCCGGGCGGCGTTGAGGCCGGCGACGAGTCCCTGCCCCGCGGCTTCCTCGTACCCGGTCGTGCAGTTGATCTGACCGGCTGGAAAAAGACCCTCGATCGATTTCGTCATGAGCGTCGAATCGATCTGGTGCGGCCAGATCATGTCATACTCGACCGCATAGCCCCACTTCAGGACCCGCGCGTTCTCACAACCGGGCATGAGCCGGACGATCTGTTCCTGCACGTCCACGGGCAACGACGTGCTGATCCCGTTGCAGTAGATCTCGTTGGTGTGCAGTGATTCCGGTTCCAGGAAAACGTGGTGCGAGTCGCGATCCGGGAAGCGAACGACCTTGTCCTCTATGGAAGGACAGTATCGAGGCCCGCTCTCGGCCTCGATCCGGCCGCTGTACATCGGCGCGCGGTGCAGGTTCGCCCGGATCAGCTCGTGCGCGGCGGCCGTCGTCGAGGTCATCCAGCAGGTGACCTGGGCCAGGACGGGGAATCGGCCGCCGGGCAACGATTCCGGCGAGAGATCGGAAAACGGCACCGGCCGGTCATCACCGGTCTGCACCGGCAACCGGTCGAACTCGATTGACTCGGCCGCGAGCCGCGGCGGCGTCCCGGTCTTGAGCCGTCCCAGCTCGAAGCCCAGGCGCCTTAGTGTCACCGACATGCCCTGGGCCGCCTGCTCGCCGATTCGGCCACCCGCAGTGCTCGTGTCGCCGGTGTGCATCAGTCCGCGCATGAACGTGCCGGTGGTGAGGACGACCGCGCGCGTGCGAATCAACGTCTTCCCGACGATGACGCCGGTCACGACTCCCTTCTCGACGACGATGTCGTCAACGGTGCCGGCGATGATTTCAATTCCCGGGCGCGTCGAGAGAAGTCTCCGGATCTCGGCTGCGTAGGCGTACTTGTCGGCCTGGGCGCGCGGGCCGCGTACGGCGGCACCCTTGGACGTGTTGAGCATCCGGAACATGATGCCGGTTGCGTCGATGGCGAGACCCATCATGCCGCCCAGCGCATCGATCTCGCGGACCATCTGCCCCTTGGCGAGTCCGCCGATCGCGGGGTTGCACGACATCTGGCCGATTCGGCCAGGGTCCATCGTGATCAGTGCGACCCGTCCGCCGCCGCAGTGCTGGAGCACGGATGCCGCGGCCCACGCGGCCTCGGTTCCGGCGTGGCCGCCGCCGATCACGATGACGTCGTATTCGCTGTTCATCCGGCATGCAGCATAGGCAAGGAAGCCGGACGCGGCCGCGGGCTCAGTCGTCCTCGACGAGCCAGGTGTCGCCTTCGTTCAGCAGCGCCTTGAGATCGCCGGGGCCCTTGGCCTCGATCGCGTCCTGCACCTGGCCGAGGACGATGTCCTCGTAGGGGATCTTGGTGTCATCGCAGTAGATAACCCCCAGCGGCTCCGGGAACTCCGGGTACTGCAGCTGGCTGAGAAGGAACGCGAGGCACTGGTCCGTCTCGTCGTGGACGAGCATGTCCTGTTCGGTCAGGCCGTTGCCGAGCTCGACGACCTCCAGGTGGGTGCCGTTCATCCTGAGGCCCCTGGTGCCCTCGGCGCCGAAGATCAGCGGCTTGCCGTGCTCGCACTTGATGGTGGTGTCCTGCTTCGTGCCCTTCTGCGACGCGTAGAACCACGTCTGGTGGTTGTAGATGTTGCAGTTCTGGTAGATCTCGATGAACGACGTCCCGCGATGGCCGGCGGCCCTGATCATCGTCTGTTCCAGGTGCTTGACGTCGATGTCGATCGAACGGGCGATGAACGTGCATCCGCTGCCGACGGCGAAGGTCAACGGGTTGATCGGGTAGTCCGGCGAGCCGGCCGGCGTGGACTTGGTCTTCTTGCCGAACTCGCTGGTCGGTGAGTACTGGCCCTTGGTCAGACCGTAGATGCGGTTGTTCAGCAGGAGTATGTTGATGTCCACGTTGCGGCGCATCGTGTGCATCGTGTGGTTGCCGCCGATCGAGAGCAGATCGCCGTCGCCGGAGACGAGCCAGACGTCAAGCGCCGGGTTGGCCAGTTTGATCCCGGTGGCGAACGCCGGCGCCCGCCCGTGGATCGAGTGCAGCCCGTACGTCTCCATGTAGTACGGGAATCGCGCGGCGCAGCCGATGCCGGAGACGAAGACGTAGTCTTCCTTGCGCGTCTGGAGCTTGGGCAGTGTCTTGCGGACCGCGGTCAGGATCGCGTAGTCGCCGCAGCCGGGGCACCACCGCACGTCCTGGTCGGTCGTGAAGTCCTTGGCCGTGTAGGCCGGCAGCGAGACGTCCGACTTGCTGATCATCGGTTGAGGATCTCCATGGTCTTCTTGACGAGCGTCTCCACCAGGAACGCCTTGCCTCGCATCTCGTTGATCCCGATCGCGTCAACGAGAAAGTTGGCGCGGATCAGCATGCGAAGCTGTCCCAGGTTCAGCTCGGGGATAATGACGGTCTTGAACCGGCCCATCACCTCGCCCAGATTGCTCGGGAACGGGTTGAGATAACGCAGGTGTGCCGTGCTGACGGCCAGGCCCTGATCGCGAAGCTGATCGCCGGCGGTGGTGATCGCACCGTACGTGCCGCCCCAACCCAGCAGGAGGGCGTCACCGGACGCCGGCCCGCGCACTTCCAGGGGGGGGATGATCGCGGCCGCCTTGTGCACCTTGGCCACGCGGGTCCGCACCATGCGGTCGTGGTTGTCCGGATCGTATGAAACGTTGCCGGTGCCGTCTTCCTTCTCGAGACCGCCGAGCCGGTGTTCCAGCCCCGGCGTGCCGGGGATCGCCCACGGCCGGGCCAGCGTCTGCGGGTCTCGCTTGTACGGGAGGAACTCGCCGTCCGGAGCATTGCCCTCGGTCGGATGGTCGACGCGGATCGGCTCGATGGCATCGATGTCCGGCAGCAGCCACGGCTCGGCGCCGTTGGCCACGTACCCGTCGCTCAGAATGAGCACCGGACACATGAAGCGCA
The DNA here is from genome assembly GCA_022562915.1 of Planctomycetota bacterium. Taxonomy (GTDB): domain Bacteria; phylum Planctomycetota; class Phycisphaerae; order Phycisphaerales; family SM1A02; genus JADFOJ01. The sequence continues at coordinate 34,484 of JADFOJ010000035.1, forward strand.
CGGCGAGACGGAATGCCTCGATGGCGATGTCGAAGCAGTCCGAGGGGCTCCGCGGAGCAATGATAATGCACGGCGACTCGCCGGGACGACCGAACATCGCCTGGAGCAGATCCGCCTGCTCGGTCTTGGTCGGCATGCCGGTGGCGGGCCCGGCCCGCTGCACGTTGATGATCACCAGCGGCAGCTCCAGCATGACGGCCAGGCCGATCCCCTCGCTCTTGAGCGCCAGGCCCGGCCCCGACGTGCCGCAGAGCCCCAGGTCACCGGCGAAGGACGCGCCGATCGCCGCGCAGACCGCGCCGATCTCGTCCTCCGCCTGGACGGTCTTGACGCCGAAGTGCTTGAGACGGGCGAGCCCGTGGATGATGTCCGAGGCGGGGGTGATGGGGTAGCTCGCATAGACCAGCTTCTTGCCGGCCTTCGCCGCCGCCGTGACGAACCCCAGCACGGTGGCCTCGTTGCCGCTGATCCGGCGATACCGGCCCGGCTTGAGCTTTGCCGGCGCGACGTGGTACCGGGCGGGAAAAAGCTCGGCCGTCTCGCCGAAGTAGTAGCCCGCCTTCAGGGCCTTGGTGTTGACCTTGGCGATGTCGGGACGGTTCTTCTGCTTGGCGAAGTAGTCGTCGAGGAACCGCACCGTCGTGTCGATCGGGCGGTCGTAGAGCCAGTACACGATGCCGAGGGCGTACATGTTCCGGCAGCGGTCGATCTCCTTGGCTCCCAGCCCGGCGTCGGCCGCCGACTCGCGGGTCAGTCGGCTCATCGGCACGCGGTAGATCTGGTACCGCCGGTTGAGT
>JADFOJ010000036.1 GCA_022562915.1 Planctomycetota bacterium
ATGCCGCCTACTTCGCCTCACCGATGAAGCGTTGGCCGCACTGTGCATCTCGGATGGGTGCCCCGACAATCTCGCCGATGCACCACACCTCCGCGACCAGGCTGACCTGCCCCCCGAAAACTGAGCCAGTCGTTGTGAGAGTCCCGATGACCTCTGCGCTTGTACCCGATCCTGTACCACCTGCGGGTTGAGTCGACGAGCTTCATCCGGTCAGACCAACCTGGCTCGTTGATGCAGCGAACTCCCTCGGGGCCAGGTTGCCCAGGGCGCTGTGGGGACGATCCCCATTGTAATGCCGACGCCACGACTCGACCTTCTCGCGCGCGTCGTCCAATGACAGGAACCAGTTCACGTTCAGGCACTCGGCGCGAAGCCGGCCGTTGAATGCTTCGATCAGCCCATTGTCAGTGGGTTTCCCGCGACGGCTGAATTCCAGGCACACCCCGTTCAGGTACGCCCATTGGTCCAGCCGCTTGCTCGTGAACTCCGTGCCGTTGTCCACGCGGATCCGATCCGGCAGGTCGCGACCGCGCCCGATTCGATCCAGAACGTCCACCACGCGATCTCCAGTCAGCCGTTGCCCGACCTCGATCGCAAGACTCTCACGTGTAAAGTCATCCACTATCGTCAGAAGCCGGAACCGCCGGCTGTTGAACAGCTCATCCGCCATGAAGTCCATCGACCAGCTCTCGTTCGCTCGACCGGCTCTCGGCGGTGGGATCCGTGGCGAGCTGCTGCGGTGACGACGAGGCTTCTGCCTCTTCATACAAAGGTCTTCTTCCTTATACAGTCGGTACACCCGTTTGCGGTTCACCAGCCAACCCTCCCGACGAAGCTGAACCCAGATCCGCGGATACCCCCAACTGACTCGAGTACCGGCAATCTCTCGAATGCGCATTCGCAGTGACACCTGCTCGTCCGCCACGCTTCGGTAGCGGATTGTTGACCTCGCCATGCAGAACACGGAGCACGTTCGACGCTCGCTGACGTCGTAGCCCATCTGTGTTCGCTTGGACAGATCACGCTGCCGAGCAGGTGTCAAAGTCTTTTTCCCAATGCGTCCTGAAGCATCGCCTTGTCCAGGCTCAGGTCCGCCACGAGCTGCTTCAGCCGACGCACTTCGTCCTCGAGATGCTTCAAGCGGCGCACCTCCGCAACGCCCAGACCGCCGAACTTCTTCTTCCATCGGTAGAACGTCTGCTCCGAGATCTGCAGCTTCCGGCAGACCTCCTTCACCGGAACATCGCCCTCAACCTGACGCAGCGCAAACGCAATCTGCTCTTCCGTGAATCGCTTCCGTTTCATCGTTGATCGGCCTCCAAACAGAGACCGAAATCTACCCGATCGACTCACCCTCGGCGTGGGTCAGGATTCGGGTCTAAGCGCAGACTGGTTGATGCTGCTGAGGCGTGCGGAGCGTAGCGGAGGTGCGCTGGGCATGGGTGAGTGATTGGGGGTGAAAGTCCCCTGCGGGGCCTGTCGGAGGCAACCGCGAGTCGGAGGCAACTGCACGAGATGAGGGTTGGCGATATGACAACCGGATTCTTCGCCGCGAGGCCGTGTGGGATGGAAGCCCGAGACGAACCGCAGTACCGAACGCAAGTGAACCCCACAGCAGGCTGGTCCGGCCCGGGTGAGTGTGCCTCCCAGCACGAAGCCCAATATCCGACCGGGGCCGGAGGAGTAGTCGGGGCGGCGATTGCGGGACATTGCTCACCCTTACCCCAGGAGATCTCTTCGGGTCCGCGGCCCCAGGGCCGCGGTAGCGTGCAAGGAGGCAACGACGCGTACGCGATGCCCGTGGAGAAGTCGGATCATCCCGTAGTAGCGTTGAAGCCGGGTAATGCCGGTGGAGCGAAGGGGGTGACGAGTTGAGAAGGGTCGAACCACGCCAACTGTCGTTCGCGTTTGCCGACAACCCGCAAGGGAGCGGTGGTGCGGCGGCCTTGGACGCATCCGAGGCCAAGGCATGGCTGCTGCTGAGAGCGAGCGACAAGGAGGACAGGGGTTCGACCGCCCAAGTAGATGGCGGACGCCATCTGCTGGCCGCCGCGGCATCCGTGCCAAACCTGGCGCGGGCGCTGCTGAAGGTCGCGCGGAACAAAGGCGCGGCCGGTGTGGACGGACGCAGCGTCGAAGAGGTGATCGAGTCAGCTCGATTGCTGCTGCCGAAGCTGCGTCATGCGCTGCTGTCGGGGTGCTACGAACCGGGCGAGATCCGGCGAGTCTGGATCCCGAAGCCCGGGGGCCAGGGCCAGCGTGGCCTGGGCATTCCGAACGTTGTGGACCGATGGATTCAACAGGCGGTCCTCCAGGTTCTGGAGCCGATCTTCGAGCCGACGTTCCACGCGAGTAGCCATGGGTTCCGTCCACGACGAGGGGCTCGCACGGCCATCGCCGAGGCAAAGGGGTATGTGTCCGAGGGATGCGATGTCGTCGTCGACATCGACCTGTCGAACTTCTTCGACCGCGTGAACCACCAGCGGCTCCTGAGCCGTCTGGCGGAGCGGTTCGAGGACCGGCGACTCCTGAAGCTCATCTCCCGGATGCTGAGGGCGAAGGTCGTGCTGCCGGACGGCACGCACGTGTCCAATGAGCAGGGAACACCGCAAGGCGGTCCTCTGTCGCCACTCCTGTCCAACATCGTGCTCAACGAGCTGGATTGGGAGTTGCACCGCAGGGGAGTACGCTTTGTGCGCTACGCCGATGATTGCAACATCTATGTGCGTAGCGAGCGTGCCGGCGATCGGGTGCTGGCCTCGATCCGTCGATTCATCGAGGGCCGACTGCGGCTCAAGGTGAACCAGACGAAGAGCTCGGTGACCCGGGCCGACCGACTCCACTTCCTCGGGTTCCGACTTGTTCGGAACGAGGCGGGAGTGGTGGAGGTTCACTTCTCGAAGCGGACCCGTGACCGCATGACCCAACGGATCCGGGCGATGACGCCTCGGATGTGGGGTCATTCACTGGGCTTCTGCATCGAGCGTCTGAACCGATACCTGTCGGGTTGGACGGCCTACTTCGGGCTGTGCAGCGAATCGGAAGTGTACCTTCTGGGGCGGTTCGATGCGCACGTGCGCCGGCGATTGCGGGCGATCATCGTGCGTCAGAAGAAGCGCCCGCGGCACTTGCATCGGCATCTCCGCTCTCGGGGAGTGCCCTCGACCATGGCGGCGCGGACCGCGTTCCGCCGTCTCGGCGTCTGGCGGCAGAGCAATATGCCCGGGCTTACCCGGGCGTATGGCAACGCCTGGTTCCACGAGCGCTTGGTCTCGTTGGCCACCAGATGGGCCGAGCTGAACGCGCCACCGCGGGTCTCGACCGGACAACTGCTCTTGTTCGGTTGACGAGCGATCGACTCGAAGAGCCGGATGTGTGACCCACAAGTCCGGTTCTGTGAGAGGCCTGGGGGCGTAAGCCCCCGGGCCTACTCGACCACGGCTCAGCAGCGATTACGATCGCTTGCGGGTCCAGCGCGAGAACGGCATCGTCACCGGCGGCTCCGTCCGCACGGTTCAACGCAAGGGCCGGGCGGCCAAGGTGCGTGAGCACTGGGTGCCACTCAAGGCCGCCCTGGCTGCCGCACTGGACGACCATGCGTCGAGGATGCACCGGGACGCCACCCTGTTCCGCATCCCGCAGAAGGCACCACAGCGGCTCAGGGACGACCTCACGGCGGCGGGGCTGCCGACCGTTGACACCGAGGGCAACCTGATCGACTTCCACTCCCTGCGCCACAGCGGGCTGACATGGTGGGCCGAGCAAGGCGCGGACGTGCAGACGTTGAAGCAACTGAGCGGCCACAAGTCGTCGCGGATGCTGGACCGGTACACCGACCACCGCGACGCCGATGCGGCGCTGAAGCGGCTCAGCGACATCGACGCGCCGTCACCGTTGCGGATGACGGGGACGGACTATCACGACGTCGGGATAGTTCGGGCGCCGGGGCGCCCGTTGGGCGCTGCCGCCGACGGGGTTAGCACCCAGGGTGCTGACCTCCCCGCGGGTGCCGGAAAAGAAGTGTCGCACGATGCGACAGTTACCGCTGGTGCCGAAAAACGATCACGCGCGGTCGTTTCTCCGCGCGGAGAATCCAAAACGTGCGCGCCCGCTGCGCAAATGGGGGCCGCTCCAGTCCATTCCAGTCCGCGCCATGCCACCTCACGCTATACTGAGGGCCGGACAGGTGCCAGAGTGGCCGAATGGACCGGTTTGCTAAACCGGCGTAGGGGGTTACCTCTACCGCGGGTTCGAATCCCGCCCTGTCCGCTTTTTTTTCGATATTGCCGAGCTTCCGCGGGGGGCATCCCCAGGGCTGGAGCGTCGAGATATCGGCCTCCGGTGATGCGTCCGACGCCGGGTGAACCACCCGGCTCCAGCGGAACGGCAGCATGCGGGATGGACTGAAAGTCCTGTAGTACGTTGCACTTGCCGATGCCGGCGGTACGCCGGCGAGGCCCCTTCAGCGCGTCGTGCGGCCTGTTTCGTGCGGCGGAATGAGGGTATCGGGCGTGCGACGGCAGCCCGGCCTCGGGAGGACTGTGCAGAAAGTTCTGGCCATTCGCGGCAAGAAACCCTATTTTTACAGGACAATTCCGCTTGTCGCGCCGATAGCAGACCGGTACATTCTCGCCCATTCCAATGGAATAACGAACGTCATCACGTACAGGAAAGGATTCACAGATGGCAACAATGACTAAGTCCAAGACCGAGAAGGCCAGAACCAAGTCCGAAGTGACCGGCGCCATCGCCGATGAGACGGGCCTGACGAAGAAAGAGGTCGCCACGGTCTTCGAGGCCCTGTCCGGAATCATCAAGAAGGACATCGGTCGTCGCGGTCCCGGGCAGTTCACGGTGCCTGGTCTCATGAAGATCCGCGTGAAGCGCAAGCCCGCCACCAAGGCGCGCAAAGGCGTCAACCCCTTCACCGGGGAAGAGATGATGTTCAAGGCCAAGCCCGCTCGCAACGTCGTCAAGGTCACGGCGCTGAAGGCGCTGAAGGACATGGTCTGATCGACGGTTCGCGATAACGCATCGCAGTACATGTCAACCGCCGGGCCCGCATGGGCCCGGCGGTTGCTTTGGTATTGCCTTGCGGTACGCTGGCGGCAATGAGACTGCCACCGGACCGGGGCCACCTGCGCACGGAGCACCGTCACGAACTGTCGGCGGACCTCGACACGCTGGACACCGCGGCGTGCGTGCGGCTGATCATCGATGACCATCGCGCGGTGCCGGACGCCGTCGCCGGCGCCGTCGAGGCCCTGGCCGCGTTCATCGACGCGCTCGCGGTGCGGATACGCGCAGGCGGCCGGCTCATGTACGTGGGAGCGGGCACGTCGGGGCGCCTGGGCGTGCTCGACGCGTCGGAGTGCCCGCCGACGTTCCAGAGCGACCCCGGCCAGGTCCTCGGCGTCATCGCCGGCGGTGACGCCGCTCTTCGCCGCTCCTCGGAGGCGACCGAAGACGACCCGCGTGGTGCGCGGTCTTCCCTGGCCGAACTCAGCGTCGGCAGCACCGACACGGTGGTGGCGATTGCCGCGGGCGGTACGACGCCGTACGTGCTCGGTGCGATGGTGATCGCCCGCGAAGCAGGAGCGATGACGGCCCTGGTCACGTGCGTCGCGCCGTCACGGCCACCCGCGGCGTGCGATCACCTGATCGTGCTGGACACCGGGCCCGAAGTGCTGACGGGTTCCACCCGCCTCAAGGCGGGCTCCGCCACGAAGCTCGCGCTGAACACGATCTCGACCACGCTCTTCGTGCGGCTTGGCAAGGTGTACGGCAACCTCATGGTCGATCTGCGGGCAACCAACGCCAAGCTGGCCGACCGCGCGATCCGGATCCTGTGCGAGTTGACTCCGGGACTGACCCGCGAGCAGGCGACGGTCGCGCTGGGCAACGCCGATGGCGACCTCAAGGCCGCAGTCGTCATGCAGCGACTCGAGGTGGACCTGCCGACGGCGCTGGCGCGGCTCGCCGAGCATGACGGCCGGTTGCGCCCGATCCTCGCCGCGGGCCGGCTCCCGGTGGGTGGTTGAGTTCTTCAACCCACGCGGGCCACCGCCTGGAATTCACGCATCCGCTCATCGATGTCCCGGCGACTGATCTCGGCGAGCCGGTCGAGCCCGAAGCTTTCGATGGCAAAGCTCGCCGTGACGGTGCCCCACGCCAGGGCAGTCTGAATCGACGCGAAGTCCGTCATGCCGACCGCGGCGATGTGACCCATCATTCCGCCGGCGAACGCGTCGCCCGCCCCGGTCGGATCGACGACCTGGTGGTGCTCGGCCGGGTATGCCGGGATCGTCGCCAGCCCGTCGCGATGGACGAGCACCGCGCCGTGAGGGCCCTTCTTGACGACCACGAAGGTCGGCCCGAGCTCGATGATCTTCCTCGCGGCCGTGATGGCGTTGGTGACCTCGGTGAGCTGCTCGGCCTCCGAATCGTTGAGCACGAGGCCGTCGACGGCGGCCATCACCTCGAGCAGCTCGGCGCGAGCGATGTTGATCCACAGGTCCATCGTGTCCGCGACCGCGAGCTTGCGATCCGGGAAGTGGCCCAGCAACTGGGTCTGGACCGCGGGGTGGTTGTTGGCAAGGAACGCGTACTCGCTGTCGCGAAAGGTGTCGGGGACCGGGGGAAGATCTTCCCCCAGCACGCCCAACTCGGTGAACAGCGTCTCGCGCTCGTTCATGTTGGAGAAGTAGCGACCACCCCATGCGAAGGTCGTGGAGTTCGGACGCACCTCCAGACCGTCGAGGCAGATGTTGTCGAACTTCTCCAGGAGTCGGCGGTGTTCGTCGGGCCAGTCGCCGCCGACGGCGGCCACGACCCTCACCGGTCCGTGGAAGCTCGCGGCCGCGGCGAAGTAGGCGCACGAGCCGCCGAGTATGCGCTCGGCCTTGGCGTCCGGCGTGTGAATGGTGTCGATACCGATGGATCCGGTGACGATGAGTGGCATGCGGGCGTCCCTAGGTGGTCATCAATCGGAAGAACCGTTCCAGCGTCTGCTCGTGTTCGAAGGCCATGATCAACTCGCGCAGCTCGATGCACCGCTGCTCGCCGACGACCTCCCGGCCAAGGGCGTTGAACTTCTGGGCGATCTCGTCTTCGGTCATCGGGTCGCGGGGGTCGCCCTTGGGAACGTCGACCCGCTGCCGGTACTCGACGCCGTCGTTGAGGATCAGCGTCACGCGGCTCGGCTGGAACTCCGGAAAGAGCTTCTCGAACTCGTCGTTGGCGACGATGGTGACCTTGTCCATGATCGGTCGCAGTGCCGGGTCGTCGATCCGCTGCTGCGTGAACTGCAACGGCGTCACCATGCCGTCGGCAAGCCCCACCGCCAGCGAGTACGGCAGGCTGTGGTCGGCGGTCTCCTTGCCCGTCGGCCGGTACTTGGCGGGGTCGCCGAGGATGTCGGCGGCCCGGGCGATGACCTCGACGCGGATTTCGGCCACGAGACCGGGGTCGACGCGGTGTTCCCTGACGATCTTCATCATCGCCGTCAGCGGCGCGTGTGACAGCGCCTCGATCGGGAAGCTCTTCATGCTGCAGTCGAGAATGCGGTAGTGCGCGTCGGAACTCGCCGGCAGCTCGTCGGTGAGCCGCGCGAGATCCCAGTCGTGGCCGAAGACGTGGGTGAGGCCCTCCTTGCCGTCGATGACGTGCTCCGGTCCGGAGTAGCCGCGCTTCGCGAGCAGTGCCGCCTCGACACCCGATCGCGTGGCCATCGGATCGACGGTGTTCTTCATGTTCGTGAGCTTGCCGGCCGTGACCGCGCCGAGGCTGCACGAGTGCGACGCGCTGATGCCGATGGCCTGCTGGATCTGCCCGGCGGGCAACCCCAGCATTCGTCCCGCCACAATCGGCGCGACGAACGCGGTGAGCGTGGCGTGATGCCAGCCGTACTCGCGTATGCCCGGCAGGCCCGCCTCGCAGAACCGCATCTCCAGTTCATGGCCGATGATCGTGCCGAGGATGAGGTCGCGACCGCCCAGGCCGGTGAGTTCCGCCACCGAGAGGGCCGCCGGGATGATGTCGCTGGGATGCGACGGGTCCTGCTTCCAGTAGATGTCGTTGTAGTCCATCGCCCGGATCATGAGGGCGTTGAGAAAGGCCGCATCGACGGGGTTGGTCCGGAACCCGTCCACGAAGCAGGTGCACAGCGGCGCTCCCCCCATGTGCTTGCAGTGCTCCAGCGCGATCCGGACGTCGTGCTGCTGCGATCCACCCAGCGCGCAGCCGAAGCTGTCGAAGAGAAACAGCTTGGCGGCGTGAATCGCCTGCTCGGAGAGGTCATCGAACGACAGGTTCGCGGCCCACCGGGCGATCGGCCAGGAGATGAAGTCCGTGTTCTTCTTCGCGGTGTCGGTGACGGCGACGCTCATGAATTCACGGTCCGCGCGACTTCTTCGGCGACTTCGAGCGTCGTGTTGCCCAGGCCGACGTCGTACGTGCCGACCTTTCCATCGCGTATCACCGAGGCGACGGCGTTCTCCAGGCGCTGTGCGGCCTCGTTCTCGCCGAGCCAGTCGAACATGAGCTTCACCGTCAGCAGCATCGCCATGGGGTTGACCTTGTATTGCCCGTCGTACTTGGGCGCCGAACCGTGCGTCGGCTCGAAGACCGCATAGTCGTCGCCGATGTTGGCGGCGCTGGCAAAGCCGAGCCCCCCGACCAGGCCGGCGGCCAGGTCGGAGATGATGTCGCCGAACATGTTCTCGGCAACCAGGACGTCGTACTCCTGCGGCTTCTTCACGAGCCACATGCACATGGCGTCGATGTTCGCCTCCCACAGCGGGATGTCCGGGTAGTCCCGGGCGACGGCGCGGGCGACGCGTGTCATCAGGCCGCCCGTTTCCCGCAGGACGTTCGGTTTCTCGACGAGGGTCACGCTGCGGCGACCGTGCGTCTTGGCGTACTCGAACGCACGGCGCACGATGGACTCACACCCCTGGCGGCTCATGATCCTCGTCGACAGCGCGAGATTCTCCAGGCCCTTCTCCTCGAACCGCTTCATTTTGGGGTTGGTGCACAACGCGTCGAAGACGTTCCGCGGTATGGGATGGAACTCCACGCCGCCGTACATTCCCTCGGTGTTCTCCCGGAAGACGACGAGATCGATGTCCTCCCGGTGGTTCAGGGGGTTGCCGGGGTACGCCTTGCAGGGCCGCAGGTTCGTGTGCAGGTTGAACAGTTGACGGAGCGTGACGATCGGGCTGAAGTAGACGAGGCCGGTGTCCCGCAGCTTCGGCGCGAGCTCCTCGGCGGCCTCGTCCTTGGGCTTGCTGGTGATGGCGCCGAACAGGGCGCAGTCGGTCTGCCGGAGCAGGTCGATCGTGCGTTGCGGCAGCGGATCGCCTTCGTTGCACCAGAACTCCCAGCCGATATCGGCGGGCATGTACTCGGCGTCGAAGTGCATCGCGTCGAGCACGAGCCGGGCGGCTTGCATCACGTCCTTGCCGACACCGTCTCCGGGCATCCATGCGATCGTGTACTTGGCCATGGCTTGCTGACTATACAGATTCGCTCGAAAGCCGGTTCCGCACGAGGTTCTCGGCGCCGCCGGCGACGATGAGTTCCTGTGCGACGGCGCTCAGCGGGGAGAAGGCGATCGGTTCACCGTCGAGTAACACTGTCGAGGTCGTGAAGTCGAGGGTGATCGAGGGTCCGGGGATCGTCGCGCCGCCCTGCGAACCGAGGCTGGCGTGCAGCGCGTCGTAGAGCCCGGGGCTGTCGAGGACCAGGAAGCCGTTGTTGAAGGCGTTGCGCTTGTACGTCTGGCTGAAGGACGCGGCGATGACGCACCGGATTCCCCGCTGGATGAGACACGTCGCGGCCTGCTCGCGCGACGAACCCGTGCCGAAGTTGCGGCCCGCCACGACGATGTCACCCGAAACCGCCAGGTCGTTGAACCGCGGGTCGTAGTTGGCGAACGATGCCGCGGCCATCTCGTCCGGGGTCACGTCGTCGCGATAGGTCAGTGTGCCGGAGTAGATGCCGTCCGTGTTCAGGTTGTCCACCGGGAGAAGCAATACGCGACCGGTGAGCTCGGCGGGGAAACCGTCGAGGATCTCGACGGACCCCCCCACTGGCGGCACCGGGCCGGGGGCGTCATTCACCCGTACCGAGAACTTCGGCGTGACATACTCGAACGGCACCGGTGAGCAGATGTACCCCGCGGCCGCCGATGCGGCGACGACGCCGGGGCTGCCGAGATATGCCTTGGCGTCGCGGGAGCCCATCCGCCCCTTGAAGTTGCGGTTGGTCGCACTGATACAGACCTCGCCCGGTTTCAGCGTCCCCTTGCCGAGACCTATGCACGGACCGCATCCACTGGGCAGCGGGATGGCGCCGGCGTCGAGGAGCGTCCGCCAGTAGCCCTTTTGCTCTGCCTGGGTGCGTATCTCGGCGGACGCGGCGGCGATGTAGAACTCGACGCCGTCGGCCACCCGGCGCCCCGCAAGAATGCCGGCGGCCTCGGCGAAGTCCCCGAGCCGCGCGTTGACGCAGCTCAGCAGGTAGGCCTTGTCGATCTTGACGCGCTTCTTCTCGATCTCCGGTAACGCGTGCATTGTCTTCACGTGGTCCGGTCCCGACACGTGCGGGATGACGGTCGCGAGGTCCAGTGTCAGTTCCACCGCGTAGTGGGCGTCGTCATCGGGCACCAGCCCCTGTCCGAACCAGCGATCGACATCGTCCCGCGAGAATCGCGGTGTCGCGCGCCGCGCCAGGTACGACGCCCGGTCGTGCAGGTAGTCGCGCAGGACCTCGTCGAACGGAAAGACGCCCGCCAGGGCCCCCCACTCCGTCGTCATGTTGGCGATCGACATGCGGTGATCCATGCCCAGGCACCCGACGGCCTCGCCGTGGAACTCCACGGCCATGTTCAACACCTCGTCGTGGTTGAACACACCGCACAGGGCGATGATGACGTCCTTGCCCACGACGCCGGGGCGCAATGCGCCGGTGAGAGTCACCCGCGCCACCGGCGGAACCTGCCACCACGTCTGCCCCGTCGCCCAGATGCAGGCGGCGTCGGTGCGAACGACCGGTGTTCCCAGCGCGCCGGCGGCCCCGTAGAGGTTCGAGTGCGAATCGCTGCCGACGACGAGACTCCCCGGGGTCACGTATCCCTGCTCGACCATCACCTGGTGGCAGATGCCGGTGCCCGCCGGGTAGAAGTCGATGCCGTGGGTCTCGGCGAAGGCCTGGATCTTCGCGTACTTGCCGAGGTTCTCCGGCGAGGTGTTCTGGATGTCGTGGTCGATGGCGAAGACGGGCTGGCTCGGATCGAAGATCTTCGCGCCGTCCCCGGTGATCGACCTGAACTTGCCCATGACCGCCGACGTGTTGTCGTGGGTCATGACGTGCTTCGGGCGGATAGTGATGAAGTCGCCGGCATGGACCTCCTGGCCGGCGGTCAGCCCGACCGCGTACCGACCGGCAATCTTCTCCACGAGCGTCTGCGCCATGGATGAAGAATATCACCCCGAGATCCTCCGCAGGGCCGCAGCGACAAGGATCCGACGATCGCGGAGTTACTCAAGAACCACTGGTACGCGACCGGGCAGTTCGGGAGGAACCACCTGGGAGACCGCAACGAGTTCCTGCCCACGGTGCACGGTTTCGACGAGTTCTACGGCGATCTCTACCACCTCAACGCCGAGGAAGAGCCCCTCACGCCCCTGGGGACATGATCCGGCCTACGCTACGTCAATCGGGTCGGCCCCGATCTACGCTCGCGGCCCTCTCGGGGCCGATAGAGGTCCTGAAGGGATCCTTGTCGTGATTCATCCTAAGATGGCCCCGTCCATGAATACGGTCGAATTGCCCATCATCATCCAGGGCGGCATGGGGGCCGGCGTCTCCAGCTGGCAGCTTGCCCGCGCCGTCGCCAGGGAGGGGCAACTCGGGGTCGTCTCCGGAACCGCCCTTGACGTCATTCTCGCCCGGCGACTCCAGGTCGGCGACATCGGCGGTCACGTCCGCCGGGCGCTGAAGAACTTCCCGGTGCCTGACGTCGCGAAGCGGATCATCGATCGCTATTTCGTTCCGGGCGGCAAGGCCGACGACAAGTCATTTCGCGCCAAGCCCGTTCCGGCGGTGAAACCGTCACGGCACCTCGAGGACCTGCTTGTCGCGAGCAACTTCGTCGAGGTCTTCCTCGCGAAGGAAGGGCACGACAACCCGGTCGGGATCAACTATCTGGAGAAGATCCAGTTGCCCAACCTGCCTTCCATCTACGGTGCGATGCTCGCCGGCGTGACCTACATCCTGATGGGCGCCGGCATCCCCCGGACCATCCCCGGCATCCTCGACCGTCTCGCCCAGAGACAGGAAGTCGAACTGCGGCTCGACGTCAAGGGAGCGGACCCCGGCGAGGAGTTCTTCACCCGGTTCGACCCCAACGAGTACTGCGGCGGCGCGGCGCCGATGGTCGAACGTCCCCGCTTCATCGCCATCGTCGCCAGCGCGACGCTCGCCAACATGCTCGCACGCAAGTCCAACGGCCGCGTCGACGGGTTCGTGGTCGAAGGGCCTACCGCCGGCGGGCACAACGCGCCGCCACGCGGGCAGCTGCAGTTGAGCGTGGAGGGAGAGCCGATCTACAGTGAACGCGATATCGTCGACCTCGAGGCGATGAAGGCACTGGGACGGCCCTTCTGGCTGGCGGGCGGGTACGGGACGCCCCAGGGCGTCGTCGAGGCGCTGCGCCTGGGAGCCACCGGCGTCCAGGTCGGGACGGCCTTCGCGTACACCGATGAATCCGGGATCGACCCGGCCATCAAGAAGCGGGTCATTGCGATGAGCCGGGCGGGCGAGGCCCGCGTCTTCACCGATCCGATCGCCTCACCGACGGGCTTCCCGTTCAAGGTTGTGCAGTTGCCGGGCACCATCTCCGAAGAGTCGGCGTACCAGGCCAGGACGCGCGTCTGCGACCTTTCGTACCTGCGTCACGCGTACAAGAAGCCGGACGGCACGGTCGGATGGCGATGCCCCTCCGAGCCCGTCGAGGACTACCTCAAGAAGGGCGGTGACATCAAGGACACGGTCGGCCGCAAGTGCGTCTGCAACGGTCTGCTGGTCGACATCGGGCTCGGCCAGATCCAGCGCAACGGCGAGGTCGAGAAAGCCCTGGTGACCTCCGGTGACGACGTGGCGACGGTCGCGCGTTTCCTCAAGCCCGGCGCGACCTCGTACGCCGCGTCGGACGTGCTGGAGTACCTGACGAGCGAACTCGACACGGCGCTCAGTCCGAGTGTTCCCGCCGTCAGCAGGCAGGCCATCTGAAAAAAACGCCCGCCGCCCGGAGGAGGATGGTCCAGTGGCGGCGGGCTGAGGAGTAGATGCTGACGGCGGGTGCATGCTGTGCCGCGTGAGACTCTGCTCCCTTTCTTCTCTCTGCATCCCTCAGTACGTTGGCCGATGGCCGCGGGTCCGGCCGGTGCGGAGAATTCTCGGTCCCGGCAGAGTCGGGCCGCGCGGCACCCGCTCGCGGGAGGCTCTTCAGGCCAGACCGTCTTCCTGGGAAATGGCGAGCCAGAACTCGGCCTGCTCAGGTCCCGGCTGACCGGCGAGATCGAGCCGGACGTGCTCCTGGTTGCCCCTTGCCGGCGGCGGCAGGACCACGTTGGACGGCGTCGTGGAGAACATGATCGTGCTCTTGAAGGATGAGATGGCGATCCAGGTCTGTCGTAACCCCATTGATGCATCTCCTTGTTTCAGCGTGCTCGACTCACCGATACTTTCGCACGCATCCTTCAGACGGTTCGACCCATCCGACGGTTCTTCGTCATGCGGTTGTTTTGCCGCTCCCGGCAGACCACCCGCAAGATCACCCGGATGCGGGACGGACGGGAGACCAGGTCTACCGCGGTGGCAGGCTCACTTCGGCGCGTACGTGTTGAGCATGTTCTTGCCGGCCGTGAGATGGTGGATCGTCTCGTTCACCAGCGAGAGGAGCTTGACGTAGGAGTCCTTGGTCAGCTCCTTGCGTCGCAGCGCGTCGTTGCCCGCCGAGAGCGCGTGTGTCAGGCAGTCCAGCGCGATCAGCGAGCGCTCGATCACCTCGTGACCGCCACGATCAGCGCCGGTGTCGAGGTCCGTCATGGAATCGTCGGCGATCCAGTTGAGCACCACCGCCGGTCGAGCAGGAGAAACCGAGCGCTCTGGTGACATTCGTTGTATTGCAGACGAGCCGTTGGACACGTGCATGAAGAGCAGTGCACTCCCGGGGGAGTTGTCGTTGCACCACCATATCGATGGGTGAGGACGGACAATGTCTTTCGACCGATGAACCTGCGGGTTGTTTTTGGTTGAATTGATCCCGTTTTCCTATTGCTGTGAGTCTCGCGGACTGGCGGCATCCGGGCGGATGTGTCCCGGCGTGTCCGCACACATCGTCGGCCGTGTTTTCTTTGGGGGATTGCTCCCGGAAAGTGGGACGGGGCATGCCACTCAATCATCGGCCAGCGGTGCTTGTCGCCGTGGCGGTACTCGTCGCCGTCGCGGCCTTGGCTGCGCGGACACCGTCGCGGACGTGCAGGAATCGCTCGTAGGCCCGCCGGGCCGCCTCGTGCTCACCAAGGCTCGTCAGCACTCGTGACAGCTTGAAGTACGCGCCGTAGAGAGCCGGGTTGAGGCGGATTGCGCGCTCCAGTTGCCGGCGGGCCGCTTCGAGCCGGCCTGTGCGGATGTCGACGTCGGCCAGGCGCGCGTGGGCGGAGGCGCGGCGCTGCCGCAGGCCGGGGGTCGCTCCGCAGAGCTCGATGGCGCGAACAAAACAGCTCCGGGCCTCCTCCAGGCGATCGTCGTCGTAGGCGACAAGTCCCAGGGCGAAATGCGTGTGCGGACTGTCGGGCGAGTGCTCCAGGAACGTCTCGAACGCCTTGCGGGCACCGGCCCCGTCACCGAGGTAGTACAGGCAGTAGCCGAGGAAGTGTTGCGTCTGGCGGTAGTCGGGCTCGAGTTCGACCGCCCGTCTGAAGTGAGGCAGCGCCACCCCGTAGCGATGCTGCTGGTGATAGCTGAGGCCGAGCATGAACGCCGCCCGGCCGGATTCCGGTTTGCGCCGGTCGAGCGGTACGAGGATCGCGCGGGCCGCCTCGAACTTCGAGTGCAGGATCAACTCGTACGCTGCATCGAGTTGATCCTCGATGCCTTGCGTCGCCGCCGGCAGCACCAGCGCGAGCCAGACGCAGGCCGCCCCGCCACGATGACGCCCGGTCAGGGGCGAATGCCGTTCAATTAAGCCGTAAGTCCTTTTGCCAAGCGCGGTTATGCGCGCTTGCGCTTTAAGAAGCCTCCTGCGAGAATTGGTGTTGCACCAACAACCCAAGCAGGAGGCTCAAGGATGAGCAGCAGTATCGCGCAGAGCGTGCGGAAGATCAAGGAGGACCTGGGTTCAATCGTCGCCGCCGACCAGATCGTGAGGCTGTCCCATGCGGCGGGCCACGTATGGCGGGACCGGACGCTGTGCCCCGTGAAGACCGTTTACCTGTTCATCGCGCAGGTGTTACATGGCAACACGAGCTGCGCTCATGTCCGGCAGCTCGGCAACTTTGCCTTCGCAAGATCGGCGTACTGTGAAGCCCGCAAACGGCTTCCGGTCGAGATCTTCCGTGAACTGTTGAGAGAGACCGGCCAACGCGTGACGGCGCAGGCGAGCCGGGTCGGGCTCTGGCGTGGTCACCGGGTCGTGAGCGTTGACGGATCGGGCTTTTCAATGTCCGACACGAAGCAGCTGCAAGCCTTGTTCCATTGGGCTCCTGGACAGCGAGGACACGAGTTCCCGGTGTCGAAGTTCGTTGCCTTGTTCGATCTGATCACCGGTGCGCTGCTCGACCTGGTCCCGGCGTCGATGCGTGACCACGAACTGCTGATCGTGCAACGCCTGCACGATCTGTTGAAACCGAACGACATCGTCGTGGCTGATCGTCTGTATTGCGCGTATGCGTACCTGGCCCAGCTGTTCAGCCTGCAGCTGCATTCGGTCATTCGCGTGCCCGTCGGTTCGAGACGCGTTGACTTCCGTCCCCATCGCCGCCATGCCGCGTTCAAGCACTGGAAGGGACCGCAGTCGATCTGGATCCGACGCCTCGGCAAGCACGATCAGATCGTCGACTGGATCAAGCCCGCCCAGGTGCCGACCTGGCTTCCCCGCGAGACCTGGGAAGGTCTGCCCCAGCTGCTGCGGGTTCGGGAGCTTCGTTATCGAATCACCCGACGCGGCTTCCGGACACGCGAGGTGACGCTCGTGACCACGCTGCTGGATCCCCGACGTTATCCCAAGAAGGCCGTCGCCGAGCTCTACGGTCTCCGGTGGCAGGTCGAGACGAACCTGCGTCATCTCAAGACGACGATGAAGATGGATATCCTGCGCTGCCAGACGGCTGACGGGATCTACCGGGAGCTTGCCGTGTTCGGCATCGTCTACAACGCCGTGCGGCTGGTGATGATCCACGCCGGCGAAGCACAAGGGGTGCCTCCGGAACGCATCAGCTTCATTGACGTCCTCCGCTGGCTGGAACTCGGATGCCCGGGCCGAGATCTGCCGTGGTTCATCGTGAATCCTGCACGTCGCCGTTCACCTGCCCCCCGGGAAACGCGACGCCGGCCCAGGCCCCTCTGCTACATGACACGACCTCGAACACCACAACGTAAACTACCGGATGATCAGGAGCTACTGCTTATCTGAACGGCATTGCCCTCAGGGACACGGGCCCCAGTTCGCCAGGAGTTCCAGGAAATCCGCGACCCCGACCGTGCCGTCACCATCGACGTCGCACGTCGCACCGCCCCACCCGCCCAGCAGCGCCAGGAAGTCAGCGATGCCGACGTTCTGGTCGTTGTCGCCGCTGCAGTCCCACGGGCACAACGGGAACTCGATGACGTTGCTGTAGATGTTCTGATCGCCGCCGGGATCCATCTGGATATAGACGGGATAGACGCGGTTGCCGGCGACGGCCATGCCGCTGTAGTCGCCGATGAAGCTGACGCCGTCGGTGCTCCAGGATTGCGGGGTCAAGCGAGCCTCTGTCCAGGTGTCGCCAGAATCGGTGCTGTACATGTAGTAGGCGTCGAGCATCGCCGTGCTGCCGGGGCCACCGTCGGGCTGGTCCACGTTGCGGGAGTCCAGCCAGACGATGTCAAGGCGCCCGCCACGGCTCACCTCAATCCAGGGAAAGAACTGATCGCCCGTGGGCGACCCGTCCTGGTTGATCACCTCCGGCGTGCTCCAGGACTCTCCCCGGTCAACGGACTTCGTGAAGAACAGGTCCACGTTCCACCGTATGGGCGGCCCCGGGTCGATGTCGGAGGTGTCGAAGTACACGGCGTAGAGCGTGCCGTCGCCGGGATCGACGTCCAGGTAATTGATGGACGGCACCCGGAAGCCGCCGGGGAAGCGCGAGCCGTCCATCGTGCCCCAGACGTCCATGCGGGTGGCGATCGTGTGGTCGGTGAACGACGCGCCGCCGTCGAGGCTGCGTTTGAGCTTGACGCCGGTACCGAAGTCCCAGTACGCCACGTACACCTCGCCGCCGGGGCCCACTCGCGGCAGGAACCCGATACCGGAGCCGAGCGGCACCGGGTCGGTCCAGGTGTCGCCCATGTCGTCCGACCAGATGAGGCCGAGGTTGTACGCGCAGTACAGCCGCGTGGAGTCGGGCTCGCCGGGCCGCGGACCCGCGGCCATCCACCCCTTGTCCGTCGGGCCGGTCCGGGCCATCACCGGCGGGTTGAACTCCGTCGCTCCGGGGTCCAGGCGCGCGACGTAGATCCCGCCGGACTGCGCGAAGCTGATCGCACCGATCCAGAGCGTCCCGGTGCGATCGTCGTGGGCCACCATGGGGTCTCCCTCGACGCTCGCCTGGAACGGCGGCAACGGGCGAAACACGAAGTCCGACCAGGACAGCCCGCCGTCGAAGCTGACACCGAAAGCCGACCTGATCTCCGGGGGCTCGCGGTAGTCGTTCCAGCCGGTCACGATCCGGTCGGGGAATCCCTCGGCCGCGGAGGCCGTCGTCTCGTTCGCCCAGAACGGCCCGCCCGTGTCGATGCGGAACTGCGGGCCGATCGTCGGCGCGGCCAGGGCGCCGGCGGCCACGGAAGGCACCACCACCATCGCAGCGAGTACGCGCGAGCGTGATAACGAACCCATGCCGGTGCCCTCCTTCGTCCGTTCGCGGCCCCCTCGCGCGGCCGCGCGGGGTACCCGATGAGGATACTCCGGCGGTGCGGGAAAATGACCCCCACACGGCGGAATCAGCCCAAACCGGTGTTATAGTCTTCAGGTCCGGAGCAACTCTTGATGACACTCACCCCTGCGCGAGCAATCCTGATCGCGGGTCTCACCCTCGCCCTGGCGTGCCAGGCATGTCAAGGCCCGCCGCCGGCCGGTCCGGTGAAAGCCTCGGACCCCGGCGCCATGCCGCGGAACCCTCGCCAGGCGTTCGACGACATGGAGGAAGACCGGTTCAGGGCGGCCGTGACCGGCCTGGAGTTCCAGCCGCGGCGCGTCATCGTCACGGATCCCCTGCCGCGACGGGACCGCCCCGCGGCGTCGGCCCTGGTCGCCGACGGTGACGAGTTACTCGCTGCGAACAGGCGAACCGGGGCGCTCGCGGCGTACACCCGGGCAGTCCGTACCGATCCCCGGTCGGCCACGGCGTGGTACGGTCTGGGCGAGGCGCTCGTGACCAGGGGCAAGACCCCGCAGGCGCTGGCGGCGTACCTGACGGCGGCCCGGGTCGATCCCGAGTACGTCGGCGCACGCTACGGGGCCGCGATGGCGAGCGCCCGGCTCGGACGCCTCGACGACGCGATCGCGCAGATGCAGCTCGCCCTGGAGCTGGACCCCCGGCACGCCGCCGCGCACGAGCGGCTGGCGATCTGGCATTACTACCTTGACGACATCGAGACTTCCTGGCGTCACGTCCAGGCCACCCGTGACCTCGGCCGGGAGCCGCCGGGCCAGTTCATCGCCCGGCTCGTTGCAAAGACCCCCACGCGGCGGCCGGCCGGAGAATAACGGAGCCCGTCGTCGTGACATCGTGCAGGAGACCACTTATGCGCCGCATGTTCCTGATCGTGACCCTTCTAGTGGCAGCACCCGCCACCGGCCAGCAGGTCGAGGTGGACGCCTTCGTCCTTGACAACGGCATGACCTTCCTGCTCGTGCCGCGCACCGAGCAGCCCAACTCCATCGCCGTCGGCTGGGTGGCCAAGGTCGGCAGCGTGAACGAGCGGCCGGGGATCACCGGGATCAGCCACTTCTTCGAACACATGATGTTCAAGGGCACCCGGACCATCGGCACCCGCGATCCGGAGCAGGACGCCGATTTCATCGCCCGCCAGACGGTCATCAAGGACCAGCTCAACCGGCTGATCCTGACCGGCCAGTACCAGCGGTTCCGGCGGGGCGAGATCGACGACCCCTGGGATCCCGCCAACGACACCGAGGCGATGGCGTCTCTGCGCGAGGAGCTGCGGGAGCTGACGGAGCAGCACCGCGACATCATCGTCAAGGACGAGTACGCCGAGATGTACGCCAAGCTCGGCGGATCCCGGATCAATGCCTTCACCACCAACGATCAGACCTTCTATATCGCCACGGTCCCCAGCAACAAGTTCGAGCTGTGGGCGTGGATGGAGTCCGACCGGCTCGGCGACTCCGTGTTCAGGGAGTTCTACTCGGAGCGCGACGTCGTTCACGAGGAACGGCGGCTCCGCACCGAGAGCAGCCCGACCGGCGAGTTCCGCGAGCAGTTCGAGGCGATGTTCTGGCAGTCGTCACCGTATTCGTGGCCCGTCATCGGTTGGCCCAGCGACCTCAACAGCTACACGCTCGAGCAGGCCCGGGAGTACTTCCAGACGTACTACGGCCCGAACAACCTCGTCGGCGTCGTCGTGGGCGATTTCCAGCCCAGCGAGATCAAGCCGGTGATCCGCGAGTATTTCGGGCGGCTGCCGCGCGGCGGGCGCGTCCCGGCGGTCGTGACGCTGGAGGTCGCGCAGAAGGCCCCGATGAGAATGTCCGCCGAATGCGAGTGCCAGCCGCAGGTCGAAGTCCGCTATCACACCGTCCCGTTCAACCACCGGGACGAGTTCGCGCTTCAGGTGCTTGCCGAACTGCTCAACGGCCGCACGGGACGGCTGTACAAGTCCATGGTGGCGGGCGCCGAGATCGCCTCGTCGGCATCGGCCGACCAGCGCGGCCTGAAGTACGCCGGCGGTTTCTCGTTTACCGCCGAGGTCAAGGGCGACGCGAAACCCCAGGATCTCGAGACAGTCTGGTACGAGCAGGTCAAGCGGCTCCAGGACGATCCCGTCGATGCACACGAGTTGCAGAAGGTCAAGAACCGGCTCGCCGCCAACGCCTACCGGCGCCTGCAGAGCAACTTCTTCCTGATGATCCAGCTCGGCATCTTCGAGTCGATGGGGGGCTGGCAGTACATCAACGAGAGCCCCGCGAAGCTCCAGGCCGTGACCCTCCAGGACATTCAGCGGGTTGCCCGCACATACCTCGTCGCCGGCAACAGCTCCGTCGCGTTGTACCACCGCATCGCGGGCGCCGAGCCGGAGGACCCCGAGCTCGCCGCGCTGGATCCGAAGGCGCGCAGCCGCGTCACGCAGATGCTCGCGAATCTGCGGCAGAAAACCGATCCGGCCGAGCTCGAGGATATGGCCACCATGATTGAAGGCAATCTCTTCATGCTGCCCGAGGATCAGCGGCCCGCGATGGAGTACGTGATCAAGAAGATGAAGCAGCGGGTCCTGGAGCTCCAGGACCTCCAGGACGCCGGCGACGAGTGAGGCGCCGCCATGCCCCCACGGCCCCCATGCCCGGAGTGCCCGAATCAGAAAGCGAGACATCGAGCCATGCACATGATTCCACGACTCACACTGACGTTGGCGAGCGCCTTGATCGCCGCGGCCGCGCCGCTCGCGGCCGGCATTCCGCCGCACCCGGACCGGATCGAGTTCCCGCCGCTGCAGTTCGACCCGCCGAGCGCAGCCGACTTCCGCCGCACGATCGGCACCAGCGCGGGGGAGGTGCCCGTGTACCTGGCACCGAGCCACGAGTTCCCGCTCATCTCGGTGACGTTCACGTTCAGGGGAGGTGGTTTTCTCGATTCACCGGGCAACGCCGGGCTCGCCTCGGCGATGGCCTCGATGATCCGGCGGGGCGGGACCACCTCCGTCGGCGCCGAGGAGCTGGACGAGCGCTTCGATTTCCTGGCCGCCATCGCCCGGACGAATGCCGGCGGCACGCGCACGACCGCCTCGCTGAACAGCCTCTCGTCGAACTTCGACGAGAGCTTCGGGCTCTTCGTGGACATGCTGCGCAACCCCGGCTTCGACGCCGGGCGCCTGGGCCTCTACGTCCAGGAGCAGGTGGAGCGGATGAAGCAGCGCAACGACCACCCGGCGAGCATTCTCTCGCGCGAGTGGCGCTACCTGGTATACGGGCCCGACTGCTACATGTCGGCGCTGCCCACGGAGCGGTCGATCGCGTCGATCTCCGACGCCACCCTTCGTTCGATGCACGCGCGGATCGTGCACCCCGGTAACCTCATCATCTGGGCCACGGGCGATTTCCTCGAGCAGCAGATGCTCGACACACTGGAGCAGGCCCTGGCGGGCTGGGCCGGCGGCGAAATCGTCGGGGATCCCCCCGCCCCGACACATCGGTTCGTCGCCGGGCTGTACGCCTACGAGAAGGAGATCCCCCAGGGCCGCGTCAACATCGGCCACCGGGGCATTCGCCGCGACGATCCGGATTATTTCCCCCTCCTGCTCATGAACCGGATCCTCGGCGGCGGCGGCTTCACGAGCCGCATCGTGAGCCGCGTGCGCAGCGACGAGGGGCTGGCGTACAGCGCCGGCTCGGCGATGACGCCCAACGTGTACTTCCCCGGTGAGTTCCGGGCGAGCTTCCAGTCCAAGAACCGCACCGTCGCCCTGGCGACGAAGATTATTCTGGAGGAAATCCAGCGGATCCGAACGACGCCGGTCAACGCCGAGGAGCTCGACACCGCGCGCAATGCGCTCGTCGAGACGTTCCCCCAGCGGTTCGAGTCCAAGGCGGGCATGCTGCGGACGTTCGTCAACGATGAGTTCACCGACCGCGACCCGGAGTACTGGAACCGGTACCGCGACAACGTCCGGGCGGTGACCATTCAGGACATCATGGGCGCCGCGGCCGAACACCTGCACCCGGACCGGATGGCGATCCTCGTCGTCGGACCATGGCAGGAGATCCGCGGCGGCGACCTGGACGGTCGCGCGACGATGGACGAGTTCTTCGACGGCACCGTGACGTCGCTGCCGCCGCGCGATCCGATGACGCTCGAGGCCGGGGAGTAATCCGCCCGCACCGAAACTCCCCCCGCTTGCTTTCGGCGCGCCGAACGCTACATTTCCGAGACCATGAGCGACGCCACGCGGACCAGCAAGGCACGCAAGAACCCCAACCACAAGAAACGCCGCAGCCGCAGGACCGCCGCGACGAGCGACAAGCACGAGCTCTACGAGTTGTCCGTCCAGGGCCCCGAGGCCGAGGGCGACTTCGTCGACAAGGCATTTCGTCAGCGCCGTCGCCGGCTCGCCCGGTCGATCCGGGAGGACTTCTGCGGCACCGCCATCGCGTCGGCGGAGTGGGTCAAGCGACGCCGGGACAACACCGCGATCGCCGTGGACCTCGATCAGTCCGTGCTCGACTGGGCCGCCCGGAAGCTCCCCGAGCGCCTCGACCCGGAGCAACTAGGACGCCTGACCTTGCGCCGAGCGGACGTCCGGACGGTCCGAACGCCCCCCGTGGACTGCATCCTGGCGATGAACTTCAGCTATTACATCTTCAAGACGCGCCAGGGCCTGGGGCAGTACTTCAAGCGGGCCCACCGCGGGCTGGTCGAGGACGGCCTGTTCCTGATCGACGCCTACGGCGGAAGCGACTCGTTCCTGGAGATGCAGGAGAGGCGCAAGGTCAGCGGGTTCACCTACGTCTGGGACCAACATTCGTACAACCCGATCACGGGTGACGCGGTCAACTACATCCACTTCGAATTCCCCGACGGCACCCGGATGAACAAGGCCTTTGCCTACGAGTGGCGGCTGTGGACGCTGCCGGAGATCCAGGAACTGCTGTACGAGGCCGGCTTCAGCAAGGTGACGGTGTACTGGGAAGGCACCGGCGACGACGGCGAGGGCAACGACGAGTTCGACCCCAGCACCGTCGGCGAGGCGTGCCCCGGCTGGATCGCCTATCTCGCCGCCGAGAAGTAGGCGCGGTCACCACGGCTCGGCCCGGGGCCCGTACAATTCAACCCAAGCCCCCGCATGCTCAACCTCGCCGAACTCGACATCCCCATCGCCGGCGTGCTGGACGAACAGCTCGAGGAGGTCGCCGTCATTCTCGAGCGGCAACTGGCGAGCGACCTCTCGCCGGTCAACGGCCTGTGCCGGCACGTCGAACAGTACCGCGGCAAGCGGCTCCGCCCGATCCTCGTGCTGCTGTCGGGCCTCGCGACGTGCAAGGTCCGTGACGGTTCCGGGCTCACCGAGCGGCATCGCGTGCTCGCCGCGGTCGTCGAGATGATCCACATGGCGACGCTCGTGCATGACGACGTCCTGGATGAAGCCCAGATCCGCCGCGGCGTCGTCACGCTCAACTACCTGCGGGGCAACGAATCGGCCGTCATGCTGGGGGATTACCTCATCTCCAACGCCTTTCACCTGTGCTCGAGGCTCATGGATCCCCAGATCAACCTCTGCCTCGGCAACGTGACCAACACGCTGTGCGAGGGCGAGCTGCTCCAACTGCACCACCGCGACGACCTGGACATCGACGAGGCGACGTACCGGGAGATCGTGGCCCGCAAGACCGCCTCGCTGATCGGCGAGTGCTGCCGGCTGGGGGCCCTCGTCTCCGATGCTCAGCCCGCCGTCCTGGACTCGATGTACCGCTTCGGGACGAAGCTGGGCATCGCCTTCCAGATCCAGGACGACCTGCTGGACATCACCGGCGACGAAGCGGTCGTCGGCAAGAGCCTGCACCGCGATCTCGGTTCGGGAAAGGTGACGCTGCCGCTGATCAGGTACCTCGCCTCCGCGGACGCCCGGGAAGCGACCGAGGTAAGACGGCTCTTCGCCGAGGGCCGGGTCGAAAAGCTGCGGCTGCGTCTCATCGAGAGCGGCGCCGTGCAGGACGCCCGGCGCGAGGCCGAGCAACTCATCGAGCAGGCCAAGACCCTCCTGGGCGCGGTGCGGGGCGACGCGGCCCGGGAACTGCTGGCGACGCTCGCCGACGCCGTGATCAGCCGGCGGTTTTGACACTGGGTGTGACGTGCGAAGACACGGGCGACCCGCCTGCGGCGGATCGACCGTGCCACCCTCGGAGTGGTGGCTTGCTGCTTGTACGTCCGGAGCAGAATCTCCGGGTGGCACGGTCGACGGCGTCCGCCGTCGCCCGTGTCTTTGCACGTCCCGCTTCACACCTCCCCCCGGCACACTCAGTCAGTCTCGGAAGCCTCCCGGCACTGCAGGATCAGCGCCTCGATCTTCTCGCAGGTGGCCGACACCTCGGCGTCCTCGGCAAGAAGCAGTGTGTCCAGCTCCTGGGCCCACTCGCCCAGCGACGACCTGCCGGATCCGTCCGCCATCGCGGCAAGCTGCCCGGCGAGCAGCCGCAGGCGCGAGGCCTCCCCCTCCCGCCAGGCGTCCCCGACGGACTTCGTCTGGGCGAGAAGCTGATCGAGCAGGTTCTCGATCCGCGTGCCCTCTGACGGGTTCAACCCTTCCTGAGCGGTCATCGACAGCTCCATCGGCCTGCACGGCGGCGGTCTTGAGTGGCCGGATCTCCCGGAAGACCTGTCCCGGGGAGGCCCGGGACCCCCTGCCGGCAACTTATCCACGAAATACAGGTGGCCGATTCGGCTGGGCGCGATACTATAGGTCACGGTCTGCCGAGGCACGCCGCCGGAGGAAGAAAGACCCCACGCCCTACTGGAGCAGCGCGTTGCGTTCGGCAATGCGCGAGGAAAAAGGAGATCTGGCCAATGACGTGTTTAAGTAAAAGCACCGCGACAGGTGCCGGTATCGGTCTACTCGTGCCTGCCGTCCTCTCGCTGGCACTGTCGGTACCCGCGCACGCGGGGCCGCCGGTGTGCGACAGTGCACCCTGCAATGCACCTGGGTCCGCGTTTGTCGAGGGTGAGGCGTGCATCGCCAACAACGGCGAGGACCTTTTCAACTCCGGGTGCAACGCCGTCGCCCCGAGCATCGCGGACTTCACCGTGATCGGGATCGGGACTGGGCCGCTCGGGGCCTCATTCATTGTCTGCGGCAACACCAGCACATTCCAGAACGGCGACCCGTGCGTCGACGACGCCGATTGCGTGGTACCGGAGACCTGCGACGTGGACGCCGGTCTCTGCGATCCGTCGGACTCGCGCGATACCGACTGGTTCGTCGTGCCCCAGGCCCTTCTCGCGGCCTTTGACACGGACAACGACGGCCGGGTCCTCATCTCCGCGCGACTTCGCAGCGGCTTTGACGGCACCATTTTCCTGGTCGCCATCGACGACGGCGGCGTGTTCTGCGCGAACACCACGCTCGACTTCACCAACAGCACGGCACCCGAACTGGGTGGATGCTCTGAAGATTCGCAGGACATCCAGGCGGTCATCGTCCTGGCGGATCACCCCAGCGGCATCTCCATCGTGGTCGTCAACCAGACCTTCGGCACCGGTACGGCATGCGGTGCGGGCAACAACGGCTACCTGATTCAGGTCTGGGGCAACGACGTGGTCGCGGCATGCGACGCCGGCGCCGGGGTGTGCAACGAACCCAACGCCACGCCCGGCTGCGAAGACGCCGAATGCTGTTCGCTGGTCTGCCTCGCCCTTCCCATCTGCTGCTTCCTGGTGTGGGACGAGGCTTGCGTGGACAACGCGATCAGCGTGCAGGGCTGCGCCTTCACGCCGTACGCCTGCGACGCTCCCGACCTGACCCAGCCGGACTGCTGCGACGTCCTGTCCGCCAGCCCGCCCCTGATCATCTTTGACGATGACGTGTTTGCCTTCGACACCACCGACGCCAACAGCGACGGCGCACCCGAGGGCACAGGCGCCGACTGCATCCCCAACACCCTGACCCTTGTGGGCAACGACTTGTGGTTCATCTTCGAGGCCACCGAGAACGGGACGCTGACCGCCAGCACGTGCGACACGGCCACGTTCGACACGATTCTCGAGGTCTATGACATCGGTCCCGTCGGCTCGGCGTTCGATTGTGACGACATCAAGGCCCAGATTGGCCAGATCGGGTGCAACGACACCGGCGGTCAGGGGGGCGAGGGACAGTGCAGCAATGGCCCCGAGGCCGAGGATACGGCCCACGTCCACGTCGACGTCGTGTCGGGCATCCAGTACCTGGTCCGTCTCGGCGGCTTCCAGGTCGGGGGGGGGAACCCGGCGGCAGAGGATTGGGGCCCCGGCACGATCAGCTTCGACTTCATCCCCGGTGAGGCGCTGTTCAACACAGGGCCGCACGAGACGGTGCTCTTCAACGGCGCCGCGTCGCTGCTGGGCTGGATTTCCGGACAAATCGCGCCCGGGCCGGGCTTGGACACCGATCGCCGCTGCGTGCAGGCGTTCACACTGCCAGAGCTGCCGCCAGGCCCGAACACCGTGTGGAAGATCAACGAGATCTACTTCGGCGCGTTCCAGTCGGGCACCAACAACGAGCTGATGAACATTGAGATCTTCTCTCGGACCCCCGGACCGGACCCCCCCAACGACCCCAACTGGCCCGGGGTGGAACCCGTACCCGCGGACTCGCTGGTGTTGATCACGATGCCGATGCCGATCGCCGTGGAGTATCCGGATCGGCCGATCGGCAACGACGACAACTACGCGGCCGACCTGACCGCTCAGAACCTGCTCCTTCCGCCGGGTGACTACTGGCTGACGCAATTCGCGTCGAACACCGCCAAGACCTTCGAGAGCTCCAGCCTGGCGTGGCTCACCAACGCCCACGGCGGCATCAACAACTTCTGCGACGTGGATTCGCCGGCGGACTACCCGGATCCCTCGAACCTGGGCTGCACGGGCGTCGCGCAAGGGCACGCGGTCATGTACCGGGCCCGCATCTATCCGCCGGAGATCGACCCCGATGCCGGGTACAGGTCCTACGTGCTGACAAAGGCCGTGCTGGACATCGATCCGGCCAACGACCCGACCCCGAACGCGGCGGACCTCTACAACGCGTCGTTCCAGATTCGCGGCATCCCCGCGACGGAGGCACTGCCCTGCCCGTGGGACTGCGGCGGCGACAACGACGGCAACGTCGGCATCGTCGACTTCCTGGCGCTGCTCGGCCAGTGGACGCAAATCGACACGTCCTGCGACTTCGATGGCGGCGGTGTCGGCATCGTCGACTTCCTCGAGCTGCTCGGGAACTGGGGCGCCTGCCCGTAATCCGCAGCGGTTGATCCTGCTCACACACCCCCGGGCTGCGGCAGCCCGGGGGTTTTCTCGTCGCCGGCGAGCACCTCCAGGCGCCAGCAGCCGTAGGGATTGTGCATCGGCGTCCCGGCGGGAGGAAAGTCGCACTCCTGCCCCCGGACGCGATGCGTCGCTTCCTCGGAATCCCCGACGAGGTCGCCGTCGGTCATGTCGAAGCCGCAGAAGATCGTGTAGAGAAGGAAGCTGTTGAGCACGATGTCATCGGCCTCGCGATCGCCGGTGCGGGTCATGACGGCGTCGCGGATACCCAGCACGTGCATCCCCACCGAGTAGATGTTCTGCTCGTTGCCGTACGACGCGACGAACGCGGGGAGGGTAGCCCCGTCGTCGGGGTCGCCCGCCAGGTGCAGCCAGTCGCAGCCGGGGTGTGCGGCCCCGCTGTTGTCGATGAAGACGCCCATGCCGCCGGCACGGACCACGGCGGCGGCGGCGGTCATCATGCGTTGCGCCGCCGCGATCGACCCGCCCGGGCCGCACAGGCACACGTTGACCCCGTATTTCCTGATGCTGCTCTGCTGGGCCCGGGTCAGGCGGCCACGGCACGCCGACATGAAGATGCCCGCGAACTCGTCGTCGGGGCCGTGCGGGTAGACCTGCAGCCGCGCCCCGTCCGGCAATCGCAACCAGCCGGGCGTGAGCGTGAAACCGCCGGGCAGCGACTTTTCCAGCGACGCGGGACAGCTCCACGTGCCGGGGATCCGCACGGCGATCTCGGGGGGCCGGTCCTGGCTGGGGTCCTCGGGCAAGTCGGGCATCGCGACTCGACCGTACATGCGCCGCCGCCACGCCCGCCGACGACTGCCAAAACGCCGTGGGCATACTGTTTTTCGTCGAAGAAACACCACCCGGCGCCGGTTGGTGACCTTGAATGAATGAGTGAATGACCCAGTACACGGGAGGTCGCGATGCTGATGGCAATCCTCCTGGTTTCGGGAGCCGTGGCGGGCCAGGGTGATCGCGGCGCGACACTGCTCGCCGACGACACCACGTTCGAGGTCGTTGCAACCGTCGCCGTCCCCGACGCGCCGCACGGGATCTGCTTTTCCGCGGACGGGCGATTCGCCTACGTGGCGTGCGAGGGCAACCATACCGTCAGCGTGATCCGGACCACCACGGCACCGGGGCCCACGCCCGGCCCGGCGAAGACCGAGGTGGTCGTGCTGGGCATGATTCACTCCGGGCACCGCACGAGTACGCACTACGGCCTCGACGTCGTTCGGGACCTCGTCCGGGCGATCGATCCGGACTCCATCTGCGTGGAGATCCCGCCCAATCGCTTCGACCGGGCGGCGGCGGAGTTCCGCGAGACCGGCACCATTACCGAGACGCGCGTGAGGGTGTTCCCGGAGTACGTCGACGTCATCTTCCCGCTCACGCGCGAACTGGACTTCCGGATCGTTCCAACCGCCGGCTGGACCGCCCAGATGAACGACTACCGCCGCGCCGCGCTGGGCAGGATCTCCCGGGACCCGGCCCGGGCATCGGAGTGGGCCGAGTACCAGGCCTCCATGGAGACGATGGACAGAGCGATCCAGGCGATCGACGGCGAGGACGACCCGCGTTCGATACACCGGGACGAGTATGACTCGATCATCCGGCGCGGGCTGGGCGGCCCGTACGACACGTACTTCAACGACGACCTCGCCGACGGGGGCTGGGACAACATCAACGCGAAACACTACGCGCTGATCGCCGCGCACCTCGACAGGGTGCGGGGTCGGGGGCAGCGCGTCCTGATCACCTACGGGGCGGCGCACAAGGGATGGTTCCTGCGCATGCTCCGAAAGCGCGACGACGTGACGCTGTTGGAGGTCGGGCCGTTTCTCGATGAGATCGACGCGATCAAGTAGGGATGTCCCGGACTGCACCGATGGCGATCGTGGAGGTATCCAGGCCGGCGCTCGATGAGATCAAGGCCGCGGTCCGGACACTGGGCGACGTCATCGTGCGAACGCCGCTGGTGCCGCTGCACGGCGACGAAGGCGATGTCGGTGCGGCCCGAATCCTTCTCAAACCGGAGACACACCAGCGCATCGGGTCCTTCAAGATTCGCGGCGTGTTCAACGCGGTCGCGTCGTTGCCCGAGGACCGGCGACGCGGCGGCGTCAGTACGGTCAGCGCCGGCAACACCGCCCAGGCGCTGGCGTGGGCCGCCCGGCACTTCGGCGTGCCCGCCCGAAGCCTCATGCCCCTGACGGCACCGGCGGGCAAGGTCGATGCCGTTCGCGATCTTGGCGCCGACGTGGTCCTGGTCCCGGTCGCCGAGGTCTTCGACTACCTCAGGAACCACCGCTGGAAGAGCGAGCCGTGGGCGTTCATCCATCCCTGGACCGATCGCAACGTCCTTGTCGGCCACGGCACGATGGGGCTGGAGATCATCGCCGACTGCCCCGAGGTGGACACCGTGTTCGTTCCCGTCGGCGGCGGCGGCCTGATCGGGGGCGTGGGCAGCGCGCTCAAGATGCTGAAGCCGGAGGTCCGGCTCATCGCCGTCGAGCCGCGGGGTTGCCCGTCACTGAAGGTGAGCCTCGCTGCCGGCCGGCCGGAGCCGGTCCAATGCGAGACGATCTGCGACGGCGTCGCCGTGCCGTACATCACCGACGAGATGTTCCCCTTGTTGCGCGACCTCGTGGATGAGGCCGTCCTGGTCTCGGACGACGACGTCCGCGCGACCGTGCGCCGCCTGGCCCTCCGTGAAAAGATCGTCGCCGAGCCCTCCGGCGCGCTGGCGCTGGCCGCGGCGCTGGCGACACCCCCGGCCCAGCGCGGCACGACCGTGTGCATCGTCTCCGGCGGCAGCATCGACGCCGCCGCCCTCGCCGCGATCCTGACCGGGCACTGATCCGGGGGGGTGGCACGGTCGAGCTTGCTCGCCCGTGTCTTCGAACGTCGCTCCCCACGGGCGAACTCGTCCGCCTGCGGCGAACTCGCTCGACCGTGCCACCCTCGGAGTGGGAGAAAAAGGACCCTGGGTCCTTTTTCTCGTCGGCTCATCGCACCTTGGGCGGTCGAATGAGCTTGACGGCCACGACCCGGTACACGACGAGCCCCAGGAGCAGGACCCCGATCAGTTGCATCGTCCGCCGTGCAAGCCGATCGACGATCATGTTGGTCTGCGCAACCGCGTGATCGATCGTGGCCGTCGAGGCACGATCCACCTCGGCCAGGAGATCCTTCGCGGCGCCGGACTGGATGTCGCTCACCAGGCCGCGCAGCTCGACCGTCGTCGCGTGCAACTGCTCGGTCGCGTGCAGAACGTCCTTCATGTCGAAGGGCTCACCGGGGTCGCTGACCGGCGGCGCCGCCGACGGCGCGGGGGCGACCGCCGCCACGATCTCGTTGACCGTGTCCGCCGTCGCCTTGATGTTCGCCGTCGCCTCGTTGACGTCGGCGGCGATCGAGCGGACGGTCTCCAGGGAGGCATCGAGCACTTCGATCGTGGCGCGGGCTTCATCGAGTGCCGCGTCGAGTTCCTCTCGCAGATCGCCGGGCAGTGTCTCGACCGTCTGGGCGATCGACTCGATGCTCCTGGAGATGCGGTCGAGGTCTTCCCGGGTCTGCACGACGGCGTCCTGCGACTCCACCTGCAGCAGCAGCAGCTCGGTCTGCCAGCGGACGTATTGCGGCAACTGCAGGACAAGCCGCATGAACTCTTCGAGGGCCCGCGTGGCCGCGTGAATCGCCTCGGGCGTGCTTCCCACGCCTTCGAGGCCGCGGACAGGGGCGCCGAGAATCGAATCGATCGCACCCCGTTGCGTCTCGCTGGTGACCTCGGGTATTCTCAGTGCGCCCGATCGAAGGTCGACCCCGATCGGGTTGTCGATGGCGATCGCTTCAATGTCGTCGCTTACCTCGTCCATGACGTCCGTGGGAAAGTAACGGTAGCCGATCTCGACGAGGTCCTTCTCCGTCGCGGCGACCGCGTCAACGATGAGCGGCTGCAGGTCGCCGAAGAGCGTCCGGCCCTGGCCCGTGGTCAGGTACAACCGCATCCGGACGATGAAGATCCAACCGTGCAGGTACGCGGCGCGGACGTCGGGGTTGTGGGTGAACGTGTACATGACGGGGATCGCCCGCAATTTGAAGAGATATCGTCTGCTCGCGGACACGGGGGTCGCTCGTACGGGCGGCGATCTCCGTCGTGGTGCCGGCGATCCGTGCGCTCATCTGATCGGCCAGGAGCAGCAGCGCCGGCCGCAGTGCCTCGGTGTTGACCTCCGCCGTCGCCAGTGCCGTCTCGGGCGGCGGCGCGAGGGTTGACGCGCTTCCGGCCGTCTTGTTGTTGCCGGCGCAACCCGCCAGCATGACGACGCCCGCCAGAACTGGTGCCCACTTCATGGCGGCGAGTATACGGTCAATGACCCGTCGATCGGCACCCGATCTGTGACGCTCGGGCAAGGTGGGGCGTGACGGCGTTCCGAATGCCGTTTGCCCCCGGCCAACCGTGGTGTACGTTGAAGGTGAGAAAGGGAGAAACCAGATGAAGACCAGTTGTTACCTGTACCTTGCCGGTTGCTGCGCACCGCTGATCCTCGCGACACCGGCGAACGCTACGTTCACCGGCCTCAGCACGGAAGCCAGGACCAATGCATTCGGCCTCGACGTCATCAGCGTGTACGCCGACTTCGACCGGCCGGGTGACCAGTTGACCGCGATCGCGGGCACACCGTTGAGCCCGCTGAACCTGTCGGTCATCGGGGGGACGTTCTACCAGCACGCCTTTGGCACTGACCTGGCGCCGCTGGATACGATCGTCGCGATGTTCCCGTCGCTGGCGTTCGACACCTTCGTGACCATCGGTGTCGAGATCTTCGATATCGACGGTGACGGCGGCGGACAGCCCCAGAACTTCACGCTCATGACACCGGGCTGGCCGGGCTTCGGTCCCGGCAGTCTTTCGACGATGATTTCAGGGTGGTTCGTGCTCCCGTTCAGCCCGCAGGCCAACCCGTTCGATCCGACGTACGTCGCCGGTGACGGCCGGACGCTGATCGCCCAGCTCGCAACCACCGACGGCACCGGCTTCGAGGGCACGATGCTCGTGAGCTTCATGGACAGCTTCGGCGTGCCCGGCTCAACGCAGGCAACGTTCACGCACGTGATCCCTGCCCCGGGGACGCTGGTGCTGCTGGGCCTCGCCGGCCTCTTCGGCCGGCGACGGCGACGGTTCGCCGGCGAATAGCGCCAACCCTGTTACGGGCACGGACCCCAGTGTGCCAGCAGCTCGAGAAAGTCGGTAATCCCCACGATGCCGTCACCGTCGAAATCGGCGGGGTGCCCGGGATTCGGACCCCACGCACCGAGCAGCACCAGGAAGTCGGTGATCCCGACGCCGCCGCCACCGTCGAAATCCCACGGGCAGGCCGCGGCGAGGTCGCGCGCGAAAGCGCCGGTGCTCGTGGCAAGCAGTAGTCGTGCGGGACTCCCAGCGGCATACGCGAGGCGAGTCACGTTGCCGGCGTTCTCCAGGCCGCCGTCGAACGGGGCGAAGGTCGCGCCCTGGTCTTCCGATCGCAGGACGCCGATGGCGCCGCCCTGGGCGATGTACAGCACCTGGTCGTCGACCTCGTCGCAGGCGATGTCCACGACACGCGCACCGCTGTGCCCGGTGCCGGCCCACGTCAGCCCGGCGTCGCCGGAGCTGTGCACGCCGCCGAGCCCCGCCCCCACATCGCCGTCGGCCACGTAGAACCTGTTCACGTCAGACGGCGACCCGCAGAGACCGGTCCCCTGCGCTTGGGCGGGCAGACCCGTCGATGACGCCGACCAGCTCAGCCCGCCGTCACCGGAGCGCAGCACGCCGCCGGTCTGCGGGTTGACCCCGAAGTCGGTGAAGGCCGCAAGCATGACCGTATCGGTGCCGTCCTCGACGATCTCGATCGTGGTGACGTCCTCGTTGTCGACGGGACCCTCGTAGACCTTCGTCCAGGTCTTTCCTGCGTCGGGTGTCCGCCAGATCGTCGGCTCGAAGCCCGCGACGCCGAAGTCCGATCCGCCCGCAAGGATAATCCCGGCATCGTTGAGACTGAAGCGAAGGGCGAACAGTTCACTCTCGAACAGCGGTCCCTGGTCCGGACCGATGTTGCTCCAGGAGCCGTCGCCCCCACGGCGGTACAGCGCTTCGGGCGCAATGGTGGTCGGCCCGTCGGAGATCGCGTGGAGCGTGCCGTCCGGCGCGAAGCGAACGGTGTTGTAGCGTGTCGGCGGCACCATCTCCACGGTCCACGTGGCCCCGGCGTCCGTCGACCGCTGCACGCCGCCGTCGTTGAGTCCCTGGAAGGCGATGGCAATCTCGTCGTGGTCGTTGGGATTGGCGGCGATCGAAACCACGTTCAGCGCGCCGATCCCGACCGACGACGGGTCGAAGGTAGCCCCGCCGTCGACGCTCTTGAGCACGCCCAGTGAGCTGGCGCCGAGGAACAGGTTCGAGGAGCTGCCGGGGGCGAAACGCACCGACAGCAGCGCCGCCAAGCCCGTGCCGCCGGCACCGATCTGCCACGAACCGCCGCCGTCGGTGCTCCGGTAGACGCCCGACCCTGCGCTGGCGGCGAGGATCACGTCGGTGTCGTTCGGATCCACGGCGACATCGTTGACGACCAGCAGCGGCCAGCTTCCGTCGTGCAGCGCCGTCCAGGAGAGCCCGTTGTTGACGGAACTGTAGAGACCCACGAACTGCGATCCGAAGAGCAGCCCCCCCGCCACGAGAACGCGGGACCCGTCGAACAGGACGTCCTGCATGGGGTTGCCGGGCAGACCGGCGGATCGGTTGACCCAGGCGAGGCCGCCACTGTCGGAGAACCAGACCTCTCCCCCTCCGAACGAGCCTCCGAAGCAGGCGAACATCCGGGTGGAATCACCCGGAGCGATGGAGATGCCCTGGCAGCTCAGCGGCGACGACAGCGGCGGCGTGGCATCGATCCACGTTGCGCCGCCGTTGCCGGAGCGCATGACGTTGACCGGCTGGCTGCCGAGCGCGTCGGCGATCCCCGCCCAGAGGCGATTCGGGGCCGAGGGATCGATGGTAACCTCGAACACCGTGTCGTTGAGACCGATGTCCAGGTTAAGCTGGGTCCAGCTCACGCCGTCGTCGGTGCTCTTGAAGACACTGTCCTGGGTGCCGATGTACACGGTTCCATCGGGCGCGAACTCGATGTCGTAGACACTGATACCGTTGAGATCCGGGACGAGCGACCACGTGCGTGCGCTGTCGGTGGACCGGTACAGCGCGCCGCCGCTGCCGGAGGACGGCGCGATGCCCGCCAGCACGATGCCCGGGTCGACCGGCGAGACCGCAACGTCGGCGGCGTCGCCGCCGAACGGCCCGATCGCCGTCCAGGCCGGACCGGCTGACTGCTCCGCCGGGGGCGCCGGGGCCGGCGCGTCGAGCGTGATCGCCCGGGCCGCCACGGCGCGGTGCCCGTG
>JADFOJ010000110.1 GCA_022562915.1 Planctomycetota bacterium
AACATGATGCTCGTCGCCGGTGCTGCAGCGTGACGGCGACCGCAGACGGCGTCATCGGTCGCGTCACGCCGTGTCTTCGGACGTCGCTCCACGGCCGAACTCGCAAAGCGAGTTCAACCGTGCCACTCGACTACGGCTGTCCCTGCCCGCGCTGGCGCCCGCCGCCGCGGCGCATGGCCTGGATCTCCTCGCCGTCGAGGGCGCCGTCGCCGTTGGTGTCCAGCCGGTCGAACATCGACTGCATGCGCTCGGGCAGCTCGTTCTTCTGGAGCTTGCCGTCGCCGTTGGCGTCCATCCGGGCCATGCGTGACGGAAGCGCGCCCGTGCCCTGCGTTTCCTGGGGCCGTTCACGACGCACGACACCCTCCATCGCCATCGTGAGCCTCACCTGGTCGCCCAGCACGCCGGGGCCGTAGCTGATGCCGAAGTCATGCCGGTTCACGGTGAAGACGACCTCGAAGCCGCCGCGTCTACCCATCCGGCCGTCCGAGGTCCCCATCCATTGGACGTTCACCGTGATCGATCTGGTGACCCCACGGATCGTGAGGTCGCCGGTCACCTCGTACACGCCGTCGCTCAGCTTCTTCGCAGCGTTGCTCTTGAACGTCGCCTCGGGGTACTCCGACGCATAGAAGAAATCCTCGCTCTTGAGGTGGCCGTCGAGCCGTTCGTTACCGACGTCAATGCTGTTGATGTCCATCGCGACGTCGAGCTTCAATGGGGGATCGCTGTCGTCGTCGTGGACGATGGTGCCGGTGATGGTGTTGAACCTGCCCCAGAAGACGCCGGCCCCGAAGTGCCGGATGCGGAACAACCCCATCGAATGGGTTGGATCGATCGAGAACGTGTCGCCTGACGTCTGGGCCGGCTTGGCCCCGGCGGGGCCGCTCGGCGAACTCGGTGCGCCCTGGCCGCCGGCACGGGCGCTCAGCACGCCCAGGAGTGCGATGCTCAGCAGGATGGACACGACGGTCGTCAGACGGCGGATGGTCATGGGTTCTTCTCCTTGCCCTGATTGGCGGGAACGGTTTCACGTGGTCGCATGGTGATGTGACATCGAAAAAGCAACGTGTCATTGGCCGGATACGGGCCGTCGGGCGGCCCGTCCAGTCCGAAGGGTTCGCCCAGGCGAATGGTCCAGTCGGCCGTCAACAATAGGCGGGGACGCCCCCGGTCGTCGATGACGGGCTCGAAAGTAGTCCGGACGCTCAGCGGAATATTCCGGCCGATCATGTGAAACGTCCCCAGCATCGAGCCCAGGGTGAGATCTCCGAAGCGCAGCGTGTCCAGGTCGCCGTCGATCGAGTCGAGCCGGAATGTCGCCACGGGGTGCCTCGCGGCATCCAGCATCTCGGCGCCGTGAATCGTCGCGTCAAGAAGCTCATCGCCCATCGTCAGGTCGGCGACGTTCACACTGAACAGGCCCGTGACGATCGGGCCCAGCGTCAGCCATGCGTCCAGGGTCGGCACTTCGCCGGTCATGTTGTCGAGCGGCGGCGGGAACCGGAAGTGCACGGCCGGTCCGTCCGTCGCGATGTCGGCGATGGTCCAGTCGCGGGGCACGTCGATGCCCGGGCTCGGCGCCCGGCGACGGCGGGCGTCCGGCGGCGCCGGCGGCAGGCCGAGGCCGAGCGCGTTCCACTCCACGAGCGGCACGTCAACGCGAACCGGCGCAAAGGCATCACCGCGCACCGACGAGTCCATCTGCCGCAGGAGCTCCTGCTGGAGCACGCCCGCCGCTTCGGCGAAGATCCCGGCACGCTCCTCCCACGGGCCGATGATCGGATCGTCCAACGCCGAATAGATCGGATCGTGGCAGTTGAACTGGGAGTACATCTCGCACGACAGGAACAGAATGCCGGCGGCCAGGTGCGGGTGGAAGTCCAGGTAGAACAACCGGTCACTGCGGCCGAGGGAGACTTCCGGGCGAGTCTCGAAACGGTCCATGCCCGTCACGATCGCCTGCCGCGACTCGCGCACGAAGCCGGCCTGGTCGAACCCGTCGGGGACCTCGCCGCCCAGCGCCGTGATCTTCAGGGGCGTGACCACCGTTGCCCGGCCCGTTCTCCACGCCGGGATCGACGTGCGCGTCTGCGGGGTATCGCTCTGAGGGAAGATCCGCGCCGTCCGGACGAAGTGACGGACGCGATCGATGTTCGTGTATCTCCCCTGGTAGATCGACCGGCCCAGATGGTTCTCGAAGAGTATCAGCGGGGTGATCCTGACCTGGCCGGGTGCGCCGTCCCGGACGGACCGGACCTCCAGGGCGATCCCCAGTTCGTCCGCCAGCTCGCGCAGAGGGCCGAGCCAGTCGCGGCGCAGGTCCGCCGTGGCGAACGAGTCGCCGTCGTCCAGGAACACGACCAGTGCCGCACGGGGCGCAACACCGTCGGCGGCCGGCTCGCTGGGGCGACTCGCGCAGCCGACGACCATGCACGTCCCAAGCCCGAGGCTTACCGGCAGGATCCATCGACGGTGGCAAGGAGTCGGCATCGCGCGTCGAAAGCCCTGCTCAGTACCGCCAGCTCGTCAGGTCGGCGCCGGGCGGCGCGGTCTCTCGTATCCGCTGCATGATCGTCGGCACGTACATCTGGTGGTAGCGAAGCCGGGAGAGCGCGTTGGGCCGCTCGTGGTCGCCGTTCCAGCAGTGCTCCGCCCCGTGACCGAAATCGACCAGGCCGTCGTAACAGGGATCCGTCGTCCCTTCCAGGAACTCCTTCATGAGCGCGACGGCGTTGTTGAGGTAGTAGTTGTCCATCGTGCCGCAATAGATGTGGATCTTGCCCACCAGCTTGGGCCCGAGTGTCTTCCAGTCGCGCTCGAGAATGTGACGGAGGTCGTAGTTCTCCCGCCAGTATTCCGCGACGGCGTGATCGATCTCGCCCGTGCGCTTGTCCCAGATGCGCCTCGGGTAGCCGTCGTCACCGACGGGGCTGTAGACCGCCTCCCAGATATCCCACTGGTCGCCGGAACGCGAGTGCGTCCCCAGCACCAGCTCGCGCTGGTTGACCTGCTGAAGCGTGGCCACCACCCGACCATGGCCGTCGCGGCGGCCCGGCCGTGGCGTGCGTTTCCACTCTTCGCCGGAGTAGTATGCGTTGCCGTCGTCGTAGATGTCAACGATCGTGTACGCCCGGAAGTCGATCGGATCCGGGCACGCGGCAAAGCAGCCGTTGAAATCGTCGGGGTACATGATCTGCACCGCCAGCGCCTCCCACCCGCCGGTCGAGCCGCCGTAGGTGAACCGCGCCCAGCCTTCGCCGATGCACCGGAACTTCTTCTCCACGAAAGGGATCAGCTCCTTCATGATGGCGTCGCCGTACGGGCCGAGGTTCGCCGAGTTGACGGCGTACGAGTCGTCGTAATAGGGGTTGGCGTGCTGGACCTCGATGATGACGAACCGCGGAAAGTCCGGGCCGATCCACTCCTTGTAGAACCGGTAGGCGTGCTCCTGCTGAATCAGGTTGTACCCCTCGAGCTTGAACCGCTCGCTGTACTCGGGTTCGAGGTCCTTCTCCGGCGGTTGCTCACGGAAACCCGAGAATGTCCGGGGAAAATGGCCGTGGTTGACGATCAGCGGGAAGCGGGCGTCGGGGTGCTCGTCGAAGCCGTGCGGCAGCAGGACGCACGCGCCGAGCTCCATCGGGCGTCCCCAGAACGCCGAGAGCAGGTCGCTGGTGATGGTGACGTGCTTGATGTACGGCGTGTCCGCCGGCGGAGTGATGGGCGGGATCTGCTGGTCGAGCACGACGCGGATCACGCCGCCGGCGGCGGGATCGATGCGGACCTTCCGGGGGATGCTGTAGAGGTTCCCGGGCGCGCGGTTCCAGTGCTGCCCCTCGCCGCGATCCATGGGCAGCTTCACGGTGTGGCCGTCGGCGCGATGGAAGGTCTCGTAGCGGTGAAGCAGCCCCTGGACCCAGTAGTCGCCGGCGGCGACCTCGGCCAGTGCGTGCAACGGGTACCCCGGGACGCCGCCGTCGATGACGGCGGGCTCACCGGGCGAGAGGCTCTCGACGTCGATGCCGAAGACCTGCTGCGTGTCGGGGCCGTCGTTGATCCGGAACCGCGGCTCGGGGTCGTCGCTGGTGGCGATCATCAGGAGTACCCGGCCGTCCAGCGGCATACTGCTGAGATCGGCGGGGAACGAAACCTCGAACCGCAACCCCGGCGCGCCGGCGGCCGCGCTCCCGGCGGCCAGTATGAGCACCGGCACCAGCAGCAGCACGATCAGTCGCAGCATGTGTGATCTCCGATGCGAGAATTCTAACGGAGGCATTCGTGCACGGGGTGGCACGCAGAAAGCAGACAGCCCCGCCGGGGAACCCGACGGGGCTGTCACTAATCGTGAAACAGTTGGGCAGAGGCACTTGGCGACACGTCACCGTGCCGCTATCCAGGATGAAATCCGGACGAGGCTGTGCTGACATCATGGCGGAGATTGCTCTCACTCCCGCCGGAATTTTTCCCGGCGGACAGGTACCACGTCTAAGTAAATCCCTTAGAAAGGAGGTGATCCAGCCGCAGGTTCTCCTACGGCTACCTTGTTACGACTTAGTCCCAGTCACCAGCTTCGCCGTGGGCACCACTGATTTGTGGCGACTTAAGGCGCTGCCAGCTTCCATGACTTGACGGGCGGTGTGTACAAGGCTCAGGAACGTATTCACCGCGGCGTAGCTGATCCGCGATTACTAGCGATTCCAACTTCATGCAGGCGAATTGCAGCCTGCAATCCGAACTGGGGCCGGCTTTAAGCGATTTGCTCCACCTCGCGGTATTGCGTCGTTCTGTACCGGCCATTGTAGCACGTGTGCAGCCCTGGGCATAAAGGCCATGCGGACTTGACGTCGTCCCCACCTTCCTCCGACTTGACGCCGGCGGTCTCGCTAGAGTCCCCGACATTACTCGCTGGCAACTAACGACAGGGGTTTCGCTCGTTAAAGGACTTAACCTAACACCTCACGGCACGAGCTGACGACAGCCATGCAGCACCTGTGCACGTTCCACCCGAGGGCGTCACTCCCCTTTCAAGGAGCTAATCCGTGCATGTCAAGCCCAGGATAAGGTTCTTCGCGTTGCTTCGAATTAAGCCACATGCTCCACCGCTTGTGTGAGCCCCCGTCAATTCCTTTGAGTTTTAGCCTTGCGACCGTACTCCCCAGGCGGTGCACTTAACACTTTTGCTTCGACCGAGAATAGCGTCAGAACTCCCTCGATCTAGTGCACATCGTTTACGGCGTGGACTACCGGGGTATCTAATCCCGTTCGCTCCCCACGCTTTCGTACCTCAGCGTCAGGACGAGCCCAGCTGTCTGCCTTCGCCTTTGGCGTTCCGATAGATATCAACGCATTTCACCGCTCCACCTATCGTTCCGACAGCCTCTACTCGCCTCAAGACAAGCGGTTCACCAAGCAATTCCTCGGTTGAGCCGAGGGCTTTCACAAGATGCCTTCTTGTCCGCCTACGTACGCTTTAAGCCCAGTGATTCCGCGCAACGCTCGGGCCCTTCGTATTACCGCGGCTGCTGGCACGAAGTTAGCCGGCCCTTCCTTTGAGTCTGCTCATTGTGTTGCTGAACTCTGACAGCAGTTTACACCCCGAAGGGCTTCATCCTGCACGCGGCATTGCTCCGTCACGCTTTCGCGCATTGCGGAAGATTCGTTGCTGCAGCCTCCCGTAGGAGTCCGGGCAGTGTCTCAGTCCCGATGCGGCGGGTCATGCTCTCACACCCGCTACCCGTCAGAGGCTTGGTGAGCCGTTACCTCACCAACAACCTGATAGGACATTCCCCGCTCCCAAGGCGACCGAAGCCTTTGATCCCGAAGGACCACATCGAGTATTACTCCAAGTTTCCCTGGGCTATCCTCGACCTCGGGGTACGTAGAAATGTATTCCTCGCCCTTACGCCACTTTATACACCCCCGAAGGGGCTTTAATCGTTCGACTTGCATGCTTTAGCCATGCCGCCAGCGTTCGCGCTGAGCCAGGATCAAACTCTTCAATTTAGAGATCGTAAACGCAGCCCGGTCGGACCGCGCTTGTTCACTCGTTTGACAGCCCTGGCACAAACCGCCATCCGCAAGAGGCGGACAACGGTCGGTCTACACCGGATGAAAAATTATCCGGCGCCGGCAGGCGGCAAACCTGCCGGTAAGAATTTCAAGGATCTCACATCCTCGAAGCGTACCCAACTGTTCACTTTTCAAAGAGCGATACAATCAGGGCGAGAGACCACCCTGACCGCCAGCGTCTCT
Source organism: Planctomycetota bacterium (assembly GCA_022562915.1). GTDB lineage: Bacteria > Planctomycetota > Phycisphaerae > Phycisphaerales > SM1A02 > JADFOJ01. The sequence continues at coordinate 6,256 of JADFOJ010000110.1, forward strand.
CCACTGGATCGGACGCCCGCGATTGTAGCGATCCAGGGGGCCCTGTCAACGCCCCTGGGTGAGACTGGGCAAAATGGCTCCATCTCGGCGGGAGGGGTCGTCGGTCACGGCCAGGACCCCGGCGACGACTTGACGGGGTCCGAGCCGCCGCAGGAGGCGGGCCGCGGCGTCCAGCGACCCCCCGCTGGTACGGACGTCGTCCACGAGCAGCACCAGGACGTCCGGCAGTCGCCCGCCGGCTGCGGCCGCCGGCCTCAGCCTCATGCGAACGCCCCGGCGAGCCCGTCGGCCTGCGGACGACAGCGAGACCTGCGGCGGGCCATTGCTCACGGCCAGCCATTGTCTGACCGGAACCCTCAACACCCTTGCGGCGCCGTCTGCGATGAGCCGGGCGTGGTCGATGCCCCGGTAGAGCCGTCGCTGCCACGGCATCGGCATGGGGACGATGACGGTCCGGTGCGCGTCGAAGCCATCGTCGTCACTCAGCGCCGCGGCCAGGGCCAGACCCAGCCGTTGGCCGAGGCTTACCGCCATCTCCGCCCACCCTCGATACTTGATGGCCCGAACCCAGGTTCTGATCGGACCGCGATACGCGCCGAGCCGGACGACGCGGTCCGTACAGATGGTGTGGCCACGGCACGACCCGCAGCCTTGCGGCGTTGATTCACCGGCGCCGACCGAGCCGCCGCATCGATGGCAGTACGTTGCGGGCGCATCGGGACACCATGCTTCCGCGGCGAGCACGCGCGCCGGCGGCGCAAGCGACCAGCCGATCCATGCCTGCTCCACCGACACGAGCCATTCACGGAACCGGTCACGGCGCCGGGCGGTCCTGGGCATGAACGGAATCTACGGCGGGCGACCACGAGCCGGCGGTGAAGGTGCCAAAACGCCGCGTGATCTCAGGCAGGCAACCGGGACGCAACCGCTATGATCATTGGGCATGTCGTTGATCCGGTTGTTCGTCTGTGTCCTTTCGCTCCAGGCTGTCCCCGCGGACCTGGTCATCGAGAACGCCCGTATCTGGAGTGACGGCTTCGTAGGGTTCGCTGAATTCGCGGCCGTCCGCGACGGCCGGTTCGTGTACGTCGGCGCGCGGCACGCCGACCTGATCGGCGAACGGACGGAGGTCATCGACGCCCGTGGCCGCGTCGTGGTGCCCGGCTTGATCGACTCGCACATCCACATGCTCGGCGGCGGGTTACAACTGCTGAGGCTCCACCTGCGCGATGCCGCCGACCGGCAGGAGTTCGTCCGCCGCGTGACAGAGCACGCGACCGGGTTGCCGCCGGGCGCGTGGATCCTCGGCGGGCGGTGGTCGACCGAGAGCTGGTCCGACCCCGAGCAGCCGACCCGGGCATGGGTGGACGACGCCGTCGGCGAGCATCCTCTTTTCCTGTCGAGAATGGACGGGCACTCGGCACTGGTGAACACCGCGGCGCTCGCGCTCGCGGGGATCACGGCCCAGGGGCCGCCGGACCCGATCGGGGGCGTCATCGACCGCGATACGTTGACGGGCGAGCCGACGGGCATTCTCCGTGATACGGCCATGGGGCTGGTCAGCCGATACATCCCGGCAACGACGCTCCAGGAGAAGGTCGGTGCGCTGCGCCGGGCCGCGAGCAAGGCACTGGAACACGGGATCACCGCCGTCAGCGACATTCCCTCACTGGAGGACCTGCCCGCGTACGCGCGGCTCGCTGAAACCGAGACCGACGTGCGGTTCTATCTCTACGTGACCGCCGGCGACTGGCGCGACGCGGTGCAGCGCGTGCGAAGTTTCCCGCAGCAACCCGGCCGCGTGGAGATCCGCGGCATGAAGACGTACCTCGACGGGAGCATGGGGTCCAGGACCGCGTACATGCGCGAACCGTATCTCGGCAACGACTCGTCCCGGCCCGGCTGGCGGGGCCTGCTCCGCGACGGGGTCGAGGACGGACAGTTGGCGGCCAGGTACCACGTCGCCCGCCGGGCCGGGCTGCAGCCCATCGCCCATGCCATCGGCGACGAAGCGAACCACATCCTGCTGGACATCCTTCGCGATGTATACAGAGACGACCTGGCCGCGGCCCGCTGCCGCGCCGAGCACGTGCAGCACCTGCTGCCGGGGGATATCGCCCGGTTCGGAGCCCTGGGGGTGATCGCGTCGATGCAGCCCTATCACAAGGCGGACGACGGGCGGTATGCCGAGAGGTACATCGGCCCGCAGCGGGCGCGCTCCAGCTATGCCTACAAGTCGCTGCTGGACACCGGGGCCGTGGTGGTCTTCGGATCCGACTGGCCGGTGGTGTCACTGAACCCGTTCCTGGGGATGGAGGCGGCCGTGACGGGCAGGATCCTCGACGGCGGCACCTGGCAGACGCAGCAGAACATCACCGTGGCGGAGGCTCTTCGGTGCTATACCTCCTCGGCGGCGTGGGCCATGTTCGCAGAGAACGAAATCGGGCGCATTGCGCGCGGCCTCCGGGCGGACTTCGTCATCCTCGATCGATCCCCGTTCGACCCCGACGTCGACTGGTCGGCGATCCGGCCGGTGCGGGTGTTCGTGGGGGGGAAGAGGGGACGGGGGGACGGGGGGACGGGGGAAAAATAGACCGGGAATGATTTCCGGGCTGCGACCCCGGCGCTGCCGGTCACCACCGGCCGGAAATCACTCCCGGTCTATTTTTACCCCGTCC
>JADFOJ010000111.1 GCA_022562915.1 Planctomycetota bacterium
GATCGTGCTGATCTACTTCTTCAGCTACTTCTGGACCACCGTGGTCTTCAGCCCCGACGAGATGTCCAAGCAGCTCCGCGACCACGGCAGCTTCATCCCCGGCCTGCGGCCCGGACCGCGGACGGCGGAGTACCTGGAGACGGTCATGGAGAGGGTCACCTACGTGGGGGCCGGGTTCCTGGCCATCATCGCGGTCATCCCGTCCATCGTCACCAAGCAGATGTCCATCCCCTTCTTCGTGGCGAGCTTCCTGGGAGGGACGGGGCTGCTCATCGTGGTGAGCGTCGGGCTGGACCTCATGCAGCGCGTCGAGGCCAACCTCCTGATGCGGAACTACGCGGGCTTCCTGTCGGGCGGGGAGGGCCGCTCCGGGGGGCGGGCACAGAGGCTGAGGGGGCCGCGGCGGGCATGATGGCCGATGCCCCACGGATCAAAGAGGTCACGGCCCCGGAGCAGGGCTTGAGAACCGGCGTCGGCCCGGTATACTTCCCGGCTTGCGCCGTGACGGCGACCGTATCCAGAGTGTGAGCCGAGCACGCCAATGCCCAAAGAGGAAAAGATCACGCTCGAGGGAGAGGTCACCGAGGCGCTCCCGGATGCGCGGTTCCGGGTCAAGCTGGAAAACGACCTGCACATCCTGGCATACGTCAGCGGCAAGATGCGCAAGTTCTTCATCCGCATCCTGCCCGGAGACAAGGTCACGGTGGAAATGAGCGCCTACGACTTGACCAAGGGGCGTATCACGTACAGGCACTGACTCAGCATGAAAGTTCACAGCAGCATCAAGCGTCGTACCAAGGATTGCAAGATCGTCATTCGCAAGGGCAAACGGTACGTCATCAACAAGAAGAATCCTCGTCTGAAGCAACGGCAGGGCTGAGAAGCCCCGCCAGGACCGCGGAGAGCGAACCGTGCCACGAATCGCCGGCGTTGACATCCCGGACAAGAAGAAGATCCGCTACGCGCTGCGGTACATCCACGGCATCGGTCCGACGTTCGCCGACAAGATCCTCGCCGCCGCCGGCATCGACGGCGACACGCGGGCCGGCGAATTGTCCGACCAGGACGTCGGCCAGGTCGCCGCCACCATCGAAGCCGGCTACATCATCGAGGGCACGCTCCGCCGGCAGGTGCAGCAGCACATTCAGCGCCTCAAGGATATTCGCAGCTATCGCGGCGACCGGCACCGCAAGGGCCTGCCCGTCCGCGGCCAGCGGACGCGTTGCAATGCCCGCACCCGGAAGGGTCACAAGAAGACAGTTGCAGGGAAGAAGGGCGTGAAGGGACACTAGAGGGAACGCGATGGCGAAAAAGAAGAAGAAGATCCGAAAGAACGTCATCAAGGGCGTGGCCCATATCAAGGCTTCGTTCAACAACACGATGATCACGATCACCGACGTCAACGGCGAGACGTTGGCGTGGGATTCCGCCGGGACCGTCGGGTTCAAGGGTGCACGCAAGGCGACGCCCTTCGCAGCGTCGCGGGCGGCGGAGAAGGTGGCCGTCAAGGTCAAGCGCATGGGGATGAGGGAGCTGGAGGTGCACGTGAAGGGTCCGGGTTCCGGCCGGGAGTCGGCGATCACGGCCCTGCAGAACAACGGGTTGCGGATCAGCGCCGTGGAAGACCACACGCAGATTCCGCACAACGGGTGCCGGCCCCGCAAGCGACGCCGGGTATAGAACAACACTTCCCCCCGGGACAGAAGGACCGCACGAGTCGATCAGCAGGGCGCGGGTCGGTCCGATACTCCGGGGACGTCCACGACAATAGAGCTGCTGAGTGGTTGGAGCACACGACAATGCACGTTCGATGGCGCGGGCTTGAGTTGCCGGCTCAGGTGATCTTGGAGGAGCGTTCGAAGACCGAGACGTTCGGCCGGTTCTCGGTGGAGCCGTTTGAACGCGGTTTCGGCACGACGGTCGGGAACAGCCTGCGACGGATCCTGCTCTCTTCGATCGAGGGGGCGGCGGTTGTTTCGGCAAAGATCGAGGGCGTTGCCCACGAGTTCTCCACGCTGCCGGGTGTCCAGGAGGATGTCGTCGACATCATCCTCAACATAAAGGGGCTGATCGTGAGCCTCGACAGCGACGAGCCCAAGACGATGCGGCTGGCCGCCACCGGACCGGGCGACGTCACCGCCGACCTCATCGAGGCGGACACGGCGGTGACGATCCACAACCCGGACCACATCGTCGCGACCCTCACCGACGAGGTCGACTTCGAGGCGGAGTTGAAGATCGCCAAGGGTCGGGGGTACAAGCCTGCCTCGGAGCAGTACGCCGAGCGCGACGAGGATCTCATTGGCGAGATCGCCGTCGACGCGCTGTTCAGCCCCGTGCAGCGGGTCCGCTACCGCGTCGAGGACACCCGCATCGGTCACAAGACGAACTACGACCGGCTTATCATGGACATCTGGACGAACGGGACGATGACGCCGGAACAGGCGCTTGTCGAGGCCGCCAAGATCCTTCGCAAACACCTCAACCCCTTCGTGCAGTACTTCGAGCTGGGTATCGAGCAGGTCTCCGCCGAGGCCAGTGCCGCCGCCAGCGTCGACGATGAGTTGCTTCGCAAGCTCGACATGCCGATTGCCGAGCTGGATCTGTCCGTCCGAGCCGGCAACTGCCTGGAGTCCGCCGACATTCGCAGCATCGGCGCGCTGGTGCGGAAGGACGAGCCGGAGCTGCTGTCCGTCCGCAGTTTCGGCAAGACGTCGCTGCGCGAGGTCAAGCGAAAACTGGGGGAACTGGGGTTGAGCCTGGGGATGCCGGTGTCCGAGATCGGCGAAGAGGCCGAGACCGCGGACGTCGAGGGATAAGAACGATGCGTCATCGAATCTACGGAAAACAACTGAATCGCGACAGCGAGCACCGCCGGGCGATGCTTCGCAACCTGGCTGCCGGTCTCTTCGAGCACGGCGAGATCAGGACCACGCTGCCCAAGGCCAAGGCGGTTCAGCCCTTCGTCGAGAAGATCATCACGATCGCACGGCAGGGCACCTACCGGGCCCGCCGCCGGATCGAGGCGCGTATCAACGACCGCCGAATCCACAGCTGGGTCGCGGATGACAACGTCCCCGATGCCCGCAAGGACAATCCCTACTTTGATCTGCCCGATGCCGGCGATATCCAGTTCAACCGCTACGGCGAGGTGCGCAAGGCACCGCGGCTCGTGCAGCACATCATGACGAAGATCGCCCCGATGTTCGCCGACCGCGAAGGCGGGTACACCCGCATCGTGAAGCTCGGCGAGCACCGCTTCGGTGACGGAACGGACCTGGTTCTGCTGCAACTCACCGGGATCGAGGAAGGCCCGCAGGTCGGTGGCGGGACGTCCGGCCGGCGGCGCCAGGCGGACCGGCGGACGGCGTATGCGGCCAGGCTGCGAAAAAGCGCGGCGTCCGAGCCGCCGGAGTCGGCCGAGCCGGCCGAGTCGGCGACCGCCGTTGCGGAGCCCGAGACTCCGGCGAGCGAAGACTCCGACAGCTAGGTATGGTGGCCAGGCCATGCTCAAGGCCCTCGACGACCTCGAGTCCACCGGTCTCGACGAACTTGCCGCCGTTGCCGATGCCGAGGCGCTGGAGCAGTGGCGAGTCTGCTATCTCGGCACCAAGGGTCGCCTCAAGGCGCTGATGCCCCGGATGAAGACGGTCGCCGGCGAGGACAAGCCGGCGGTCGGCCGGCGTCTGAACGAGGTCAAGCGGGCGCTCGAACTGGCATTCCAGGACAGAAGAACGACGCTGGCCGGGCCCGCGGCGTCCGTGGCGCCGATCGACGTCACCGAGCCTGGATTTCCCATGGGCACGGGTCGGCGGCACGTCTTGAGCCGGACGATCGACGAGGTCACCGATGTCTTCGGCCGCATGGGGTTCTCCGTCGCCGAGGGACCGGAGGTCGAGGACGAGTGGCACAATTTCGATGCATTGAACATCCCCCGCGACCACCCCGCGCGCGATCCGAGGGACAACTTCTTCCTCCGTGACGGGCTCATGCTCCGCAGCCAGACCTCGACGATCCAGATCCGGACGATGTCCGGCTCGACCCCGCCGCTCAGGGTCATTGCGGTCGGTCGGGTCTATCGGCCCGACACGCACGACGCCACGCACTACAGCATGTTCCACCAGGTGGAGGGCCTGTATGTCGACCGGCACGTGACGATGGTCGACCTCAAGACGACGCTGTTCCAGTTCGCGCGTGCGTACTTCGGCCCGGAGGCCGAGGTCCGCATGCGGCCGAGCTTCTTCCCCTTCACTGAGCCGTCGGCGGAGGTGGACATGAAGATGAAGATCAAGGGACGCTGGCAGTGGACCGAGCTTGGCGGCTGCGGCATGGTCGATCCACACGTCTTCAAGGCGGTCGGATACGATCCTGAAGAGTGGACGGGCTTCGCCTTCGGCCTCGGGATCGATCGCATCGCCATGCGGAAGTACGGGATTGCGGACATCCGGTGGATGTTTGAGAACGATGCGCGGTTCCTGAGGCAGTTCTAGGACGACGGGAGTACGACATGGAGAACGATGACACCAGACCGCCCGACCCACCGGTCATGGCGCCGCCATCGGAGATGGGTGATCTGGTACCGGAGCGCTCGAAGTGGCCGACGGTGATCGGGGTCATCGGCATCCTGGTGGCGTCCTTCGGGCTCTTCGGCGGCTGCTGCGGGGTGCTGAGCCCGTTTCTCATGAACTTTTCCAGGAGCATGGCGTCCAGCGGCGGCGGCATGTCGCAGGAGCAGATCGACACGATGATGGCGTCGCAGCCGCCGATGCTGTGGATCATCCCGGCAAGTCTCGTCGGCATCGCGGTTGCCACGCTGCTGTTGATCGGCTGCATCGGGCTGGCCCGCCGCCGTGCCGGCGGCGTGACTCTCTGCAAGGTCTGGGCGTGGATCATTATTCCCTGGACACTGATCAGCCTGGTCGTGGCCGCGTATTTCCAGTTCCAAGTCCCCGCGGACGCCCAGCAGATGGGGGTGGGGTTCCAGATGGGGGTGGGGTTCCAGTACTTCTTCCTGGCTGCCGGGGCGTGCTTCGCCCTGACGACCGGCGTCGGCTTCCCGATGTTCATGTTGATCTGGTTTGCCCGCCCTTCGGTCAAGGACGACGTGGACGCCTGGGCCGCCGAATCCCGCGCCATGATCTGACCCCTCCCCGTTTTTCTACTGCTCCACTGCTCTACTGCTCTACTGTTCTCGAACCGGAGTCCAACTCATGCGACGATCCACATTGCTCACAGCCATCGCCACCGGCCTGGCGACGTCCATCCTGCTCACGATCGGTCAGCCAGGGGCCTTCGCGCATTGCGAGGTTCCGTGCGGGATCTATGACGACCACGCGCGCATCGACCAGATGCTCCAGGACACCACCACGATCGGCAAGGCCGTCGCGCAGATCCTGGAACTCACGGGCAAGACCGACGCCCAGAGCCTCAACCAGCTCACGCGCTGGATCAACACCAAGGAGAGCCACGCGACGAGGATCCAGAACACCATCGCCCAGTACTTCCTGACGCAGCGGGTCAAGCCCGCCCGGCAGGCGACCCAGGCCTTCAACGACTACATCATGAGGCTCGTGCAGCACCATGCGGTCATGGTCGCCGCCATGAAGACCAAGCAGACCGTCGATCCGCAACGGGTTGCCGGGCTGCGCGAGGCGATCGAAGCGATCGCCGTCTACTACTCGGCGTCGCACTCGCACTGAGGCGGACGTTCCCGATGACCTTTCTCGAAGAGCTGCGCTGGCGCGGTCTGCTGCATCAGCAGACGGCCGATGAGGCCCTGGAGCGGCACCTCGCCGAACCGCGGGTGGCGTACTGCGGCTTCGATCCCACCTCCGACAGCCTCCACGTCGGCAACCTCATTCCCATCACGCTGCTCATGCACTGGCAGCGCGCCGGGCACACGCCGATCGTGGTCATGGGCGGGGGCACCGGCCTCATCGGTGATCCGTCCGGCCGCGACGCCGAACGGCAGTTGCTCTCGCGCGACCAGGTCGAAGCCAACGTGGCCAGCCAGCGGAGGATCTTCGAACGGCTGCTCGACTTCGACGATTCCCGGCCGAACGGCGCCGTGATCGTGAACAACCTCGACTGGCTTGAGCGGCTCGGCTTCATCGAGGTTCTCCGGGACGTCGGCAAGCATTTCTCGGTCAACATGATGATCCAGAAGGACTCGGTGCGCGAGCGCCTGCACACCCGGGAGCAGGGCATCAGCTTCACCGAGTTCAGCTACATGATCCTCCAGGCGTACGACTTCCTTCATCTGCGCCGCACGATGCAGTGCACCGTCCAGCTCGCCGGCTCGGACCAGTACGGCAACATCGTCGCCGGCATCGATCTCATTCGACGTGAGGGTGCCGGTTCCGGCGCCCACGGTGCCGACGCGTACGGCATCACCGCGCCGCTGGTCGAGCGCTCCGACGGCAGGAAGATGAGCAAGTCATCGGGCCAGGCGATCTGGCTCTCCAGCGACACCCGGGACGCCACCGGCGCGTACAGCTTCTACCAGTACTGGATCAACCTGCCCGATGCCGACGTCGTGCAGTGGCTGCGGTGGTTCACACTGATGGACCGCGAGCAGATCGACGCGCTCGCCGGGCGGCACGAGGCCGAGCCGCACCGGCGGCTCGCGCAGACCGAGCTCGCCCGGCACATGACGAAGCTCGTGCACGGCGAGGACGAACTGAAGCGCGTCGAGACGGCGACCGCGGCGCTCTTCGGCCTCGGCGACCTGCGCGAGCTCGACGAGGCGACGCTGGCGGAGGTCTTCGCCGACGTGCCCCACTCGATGCACGACCAAGCACAGTTGGCCGGTGACGGGGCGTCTCTCGTGGAGGTTCTCGCCGCCACGACACTGGCGGCATCCAGGAGTACGGCCCGGGAGCAACTCGGCAGCGGTGCGATCTCCGTCAACGGCGCGAAGTGCCCTCCCGACCGCCGACTCACAACGGGCGACCTGCTTCCCGGCGCCACGATCCTGCTGCGCCGTGGCAAAAAGCACTGGCACGCGACGAAGTGGGAGTGACGGGGCTACGCCGCCAGCTTGTCGAAACCGCCCGCCCAATCCAGCGCCAGTCTCCTGCAGTGTACTGGTCCGCCGAGTTCATCCTCGGCTGTTGCGATCTCGAATTCTCGGCAAGTGCGATCGTCATGATGGCTCCTGCTCACGGTTCCCCGCCGACATCCGCGGAGCCGTCCAGCAGCACGGCAGCATCTCCGTGATCGAGCGGAATGAGAATCAGTCGCGTGCACCCGTCTTGTTCAACCCGGCACGTGACGAGGGGTTTGCGGTGTCAATCTATCCCCACCCGGCGCCCAAGCGGTCCGACGGGGTCTCCAGGGGAGCCGTCTTGGGGCAGGACTCGGCCCGTCACCGTCGATTCCAGCCGGAAGCACGCGACGGCGGCCCTCGCGACGACAGCGTTTTGGCCGGCCCAGCGAATCAGCTCATTCCGACAGTTGGGGTTTTATCCGGTCTCCGCTCCGGCCGGGACCTGCCGGCCTTGCTCCGGCGGCCCCCGGGCGGGCAGTCCCGGAGAGCCCTGCCGCCATGGTGTGCCCGGCCCCCAGGCGAGCCGCCGTCTACCGTCCGCGCTGGCCTGGCGCGTCACCGCTGGGGCAACTGCTCGATCGCTACTTCGACGAGTTCCAGCGTGTCTACGACGAGCGTTACCAGCAGCGTTATGGCTTCTGGCGGCCCGTCATCGCCTCCACGATCGAGAAGTTCCTCGCCTGCGGCGATCCGCCGCAGGCGGACTTTCGCCCGCGTCCGGTGTCCGCGGTGCCGAGACGAGTTCTTCGTCGCCTTCTCCTGCCGTCGATGCTGCCTCTGCCCGAGTTGTCACCAGAAGCGAGCACTGATCATGGCTGATCACATCGCTCGTGATCTGTGTGCGCCCGTCCCCCACCGACAGTTTGTCTTCACTGTTCCCCAAGCGCCTGCGGAAGTTCTTCCGCTTCGACCGGAGGCTTCTCGGCGAGCTGCCCAGGGTCGCCTGGCAGACGGTGCTCGAGGTCTACCGCGCCGTGCTCGATCGCCGAGACGTGACGCCGGGCATGATCGGGGCGATCCACACCTTCGGCGATCTTCTGCATGTTCATCCACCTCTGCACGCGCTGGTCACCGACGGCGTGTGTGCACCCGACAGCTCGTTCATCGCGCTACCCGCACTCGACGACGAGCCCTTCGAGAAGCTCTGGCAGAAGAAAGTCTTCGACCTGCTGCTGAAGCGCGGCAAGATCAACGAGTCGCTCGTCACGCAGATGCTCGGCTGGAACCACTCGGGCTTCGGCGTGCATCATGCAGTGCGGCTGGACGCCGAAGACGGCGCCGGACGCGAGCGGCAGAGCCCACGACATGCTCCGGTGCCCGTTTAGTATCGAGCGCCTGATCCTGAGTCACCGGGCAGGGCACCGTGATCTACCTCGCCGAAAAGAAAGCCTGCCGACGCTTCCCCGGGCCCGCCGGCGGTGACCTCTTCGGCGACGTGGCACGCAACGTCCAGGTCTTCGACGCCCTGGACTTCATCGCCGAGCTTACCCAGCACATCCCCGACGCCAGACGGCACCCACTGCGGGCTCACCGACGAGCCCCCGCGGGCCCCGCCGCAAGACACGTCGCCCGCGTTGGGCGAGCTCCAGTACGAAAGTGATCTGGAGTTCGTCCAGGATCCGGGGCCTGCCGAGCCCGTCTGGTCGGCGGACTGATCAACGCCGTTGAGTGCGCACACGCCGCGGTGACGGCCCGCGCGGTCGGTGTGCGAGCATTTCTCCGGACGGGCCGATTGCGGCCTTCTTCGGCCGACTCCAGGGCCGGTCGAGCGGTCGTGGACGTTTCGTGGCTGCCCGGCAGG
>JADFOJ010000037.1 GCA_022562915.1 Planctomycetota bacterium
CGACACGGTGGAGGTTTCGCTGGCGTACTTCGAGGAAAAGGGGATGCTGGCGGCGGGCAATCTCTTCGGGCATTAGCTTGAGCGCTTCGAAAGGCGCTCCGGGCAAGATGAGGGTGGCACGGTCGAGCGAGTCCGCCGCAGGCGGACTCGCTCGACCGTGTCACCCACTCTCACACTACCATCCACACATGCCGCGCTATCGACTCACCGTCGCCTACGACGGCACGAACTTCCACGGCTGGCAGAAGCAGTGCACCGCCGGCGGCGACGCCGCCGTGGACATTCGCACGGCCCAAGGCGTGCTGGAGCAGGCCGTGCGCGAGACCGTTCGCGAGCCCGTCAATGTTCTCGGCGCGTCGCGCACCGACGCCGGCGTGCACGCGGTGGGCCAGGCCGCCGCGTTTACGTGTGACAGCGAGATGGACACCGATCGACTCTGCGCCGCGATCAACGCCCGGCTGCCCGACGACATGCAGGTGCGTCGCGCCGACATAGTGTCCGCCGACTTCAGCCCGATCTCCGATGCGATCGCCAAGGGCTACCGGTACCGGATCGCGTGGGGCCGCGGCGTCCGCGGCGGCCCGCCGCGGCCGCTGTTCGGGCGGTTCACCACCTTCTGGACACCGTACGACCTCGACGCGGCCCGCATGAACCTCGCGGCGCGGCAATTGGTCGGGGAGCACGACTTCGCCAGCTTCACCCGCGTGGGCCAGGAGCGAGAGAGTACGGTCCGCACGATCCACGACTGCCGGGTCGTCGCCTCACGCCCCCGGCGTCTGCACATCCACGTCGCGGGCGACGGCTTCCTGTACAACATGGTCCGGATCATCGCCGGCACGCTGATCGAGATCGGCCGCGGCAAGCTCGAGCCCGACGCCATCGAGGGCATCCTCGCCGCCACCGACCGGTCCGGTGCCGGGGCTACGCTGCCGCCGCAGGGGCTCTGTCTCATGTGGATCAAGTACCCCGAGGCATGACGACCTCTCTGAGAATCATGCACATCTCGACCAGGCTGATCCTCGGCGGGTCGCAGGAGAACACGGTCCTGTCCTGCGAGGGCCAGGCCGCCCGGGGCCACGCGGTGAGCCTCGTCTACGGGCCCATCTACGGCCCGGAGGGATCGCTGCTGGCTCGTGCGCGCAGCCACGGCGGCATCGAGACGATCCAGACGCCGCGACTGGTACGACCCGTCAACCCCGTCAAGGACCTGCGCTGCTACCGCGACCTGCGCCGCCTGATCGCGGACTGGACACCGGACGTCGTGCACACGCACTCATCGAAAGCCGGCGTGCTGGGGCGCTTCGCGGCGTGGAAGGAGGGTGTCCGGTGCGTCGTGCACACCGTACACGGGCTGCCTTTTCATCCGTACCAGTCGAGAGTCAAGAACCTCGCGTACATCGCGGCCGAACGAGCAGCCGCACGCCGCTGCCATCGCATCGTCGTCGTCGCCGACGCGATGCGCGAGCAGGCGCTGGCCGAAGATATCGGCACGGCCGGGCAGTACGTGACCGTCCTGTCGGGCATGGAAACGGCAACGTTTCTCGAGTCGGGACAATACCGCGACGAGGTTCGCGCCGAACTCGGGTTCGCCCCCGACGACTTCGTGCTGGGCACGGTCTCCCGGCTCGCCGAACTCAAGGGTCACGACGACCTGCTCGACGCGCTCGGACCGGTCATGCGAACGAGGGAGAACCTCAAGCTGCTGTGGATCGGCGACGGCTGGTGGCGCACTCGCCTGATGCGACGCGTCGCCCAACTGCACCTGGCCGACCGCGTCGTGCACACGGGGCTGGTCGAGCCGGCCAGGATCCCCGGACTACTGGCGGCGTGCGATGCGCTGGCGCACCCCAGCTACCGCGAAGGCCTGCCCCGCGCCGTCCCCCAGGCCCTGCTGAGCGGCGTGCCCGTCGTGGTCTATGATGTCGATGGCGCCAACGAGGCGTGCTCGCAGGGGCAGACCGGCCGCCTCGTCGAGCCGGGCGACATTGCCGCCCTGAGGGACGCGGTGCAGTGGATGATGGACAATCCACGGGAGCGCGCCGCGATGGGCGAGCGGGGCCGCGAAGCCTGCAGGGAGCGTTTCGACGCCTCCACCATGGTCGAGAAGCTGGAGATGGTCTATGCGTCGGTGCTCGATGTCGTGGTTGGCACTGGTCCTGGCGCTGACTGAGCCCTCCGGCGGCCAGGTGCTCGACCTCGACGGGACCGCCCCCGCCCCCGGGCCGCCGGCGCTGGGCATGGGCACGTACGCGGCCGATCTCGCCCGGCGCCTCGAGCAGGAAATGACCGATCTCGCCGCCGGGGCCGAAGGCAGCGGGACGGTCACCGAGGCGATCGCGCGGGGCAAGATCAAGTTCCGCCAGATCGCGGCCAGGCTCCTGGAGCAGGGCGACCGGTCGGGTCCCGCCGGCAGCACGGTGGTCCTGGCGGGCATGCGGCTGGCGCGCGGGCGGGCCGGCCTCGACGAACTCCTGGACCGGCTCGGTTCGTCGCCGGATGACCTCGAACCCGCCCGCGCGGCGCTGCACCGTTTCAACAGCCCGACACTGGTCTGGAGCACCGAACCGGACCCCGAGGATCCTGACGGCCTGGACACCGCCCTTGCCGCACACCTTGCGCCGCTGGCCGAGGCCGTACGACTGCTGGCGCCCGGGGAGACGGTCAACCACTGGCTCACCAGCAGCGAGGTGCGGGCAGGTGCCGGCGAGACACTCAAGACGACGCTCCCGGAGATGCTGGGCGTACTCGTGGCGATGGCGAGTACGGCCGAACTGCCCGGCGACGGCTCCCTCGCGCTGCACCGGACCACGGTGTTCCTTCAGCGCGGCGCAGACTTCCATGAGTTCCGACCGCGGATCCGCGTCTACGCCCGGCTGCTCATCGAGGCGCTGGAGCTGGCGACGGACGTGGACCGGGCCGCGTGGCTCGATGACACCCAGCGACTCACGTGCCGCGCGATCATTTCGGCGGCGATCGTGGAGTTCGGCGCGCGAGAGACGCGCGACCTCGGCGCCCGGCGGCTCCAGCGGCTCGCGGACTCCAGGGACGTCATCCGGCGCATCTCGGTGCTCTACGATGTCGCCCGCGAGGCGGCGCCGGGCCGATCCCGCACCCGTATGCCGGCGCTCGATATGGAACCCGTCACGCGCGCCTTCGCCGCGATCGTGACGGCGTCCGGCGAGAACACGCCGGGCGACCGGCCCCGGCTCGACCACCTCGAGGCGATACTCGACCGCATGATCGCGTACCGCGAACTGGAGACCCCGGCACTCACCCGCGAGTTGCGCCCTTCGTGGCGAAAGCTCCACGACGGCTACCGGCGCACGGAGCGCGCGGTCGTCGAACTGCTTCCCCGGCTCACGACGTCGCCCGACGCGCTGGCGGACCCCGCACTAGCCAGCCTCGTTGCCAAACACAGGCAGTATCTCGAGGACCTTCAGCGACTGGAGGCGCTGCCCCGGTGGCTCGAGACCATCCGGCAGACCGCGCCCAGGGCGGCCGGCCCCTTCGCTGCCCGCGTACGGAAGATCATCTCCGACCTCGGCAACCAGGCTCGCCGGCCCCAGGCCATCGAGGCGATCGACCAGCTGGACCGCCGGATGCGGTCGTACTTTCCCATGCCCTTCGAAGCCCGGCTTGTTGACGGCGACCGCGTGGCGATCATCGCCACCGGCGGGTTGAGTGCCCAACTCGCCGCCGAGATCGACCGGCAGCGGCACGACTGGGCCGGCGCATGGGGCGCCGGCAAGGAGCAGGACATTCAGCGGCGCCTGGACATGCTCCAGCAACTGACGTCGATCATGGCGCAGAGCACGCCGCTGCTGCAGCGCAGCGACGCCGCGGACCTGCTCAACCGCTGGGCCGCGTGGGAATTGGAACCCATGACCGTTGCCCGGTTCGTCGGCGACCTGGGCAACCGCCTCAAGCTCGCGACGACCGCGGCCATCGAGGGCGACGACAGTGCTCTTGCCGAACAGCTCGACCACATCCGGTCACCCGAAGCGGCGTTGCTGTCGACGCTGCTGGAGACACTTGCACCACCGATGGAGGCACTGCCGTCCGGACCGCTGTCGATCATGGGCCAGTCGATATCGCCACCGGCGCCGGACGCATGGATGGGTGCCCATCGGCGCGAGCTGGCTGACCTGTGCCGCTACTCGATGGAACTGGAACATGCCCGCACCACCGGCCGCGGGCCCTTGACGCTGGCGCTGTCGAGCTGGGTCGCCGAACTCGCCGCCACGCTCCTTCAAGAGATCTCGCCATGAACATTCTCGTGGTCGGCCCGCATCCGGACGACCAGGAACTCGGCATGGGCGGCACGATCGCCCGGCTCGTCGAGCAGGGGCACGACGTCCTGATGCTGGACATGACCAACGGCGAGCCGACGCCGCACGGCGACCCCGCCACCAGGGCCGTCGAGGCCGCGCGGGCCGCAGAGATCCTCGGCGCTCGACGCCGCCTGTTGGACCTGCCCAACCGCGAACTGGTGCACTCGATCGCGGCGCGGCACCTCGTGGCGGGCGTGATCCGGGAACACCGCGCCGAGATCGTCTTCACGCCGTCGATGCCCGATGCGCACCCCGACCACGTCGCCACCACCCGCATCGTCGAGGACGCGAGGTTCGACGCCAAGCTCACCGGCACCGACATGCCCGGCGAGCCGATCTACCCGCGCCTGCTGATCTATTACTACTGCACGCACCTGCGGACGATTCCAAGGCCGAGCTTCCTGCTGGATATCAGCGGCTACCAGGATGTGAAGCGCCGCGCGATCCTCGCGTACGAGACGCAGTTCGTCATGCCGGAGAAGAACCGGCAAATAGTCGACTGGCTCGATGCAGCCGGCACGTACTTCGGCAGCCGGATCCGGACGGCCGCGGCAGAACCGTTCTTCGTCAAGGAGCCGCTGGGACTGACCTCGCTGGATGACTTGACGTGAATGCGCGCACAGCCGGGATTCGACTCGCCACACCCGACGACCTGCCCGGCATCCTGGAGATCAGCAACTGGGCGGCGCTGCACACGGCCGCCAACTTCGCCGTCGAGCCGGAGACGCCCGATGAGTGGCGAGATGACTACGACCGGACGCACGAGATGTTCCCGTGGCTCGTCGCCACCGGCGACACGGGCGACACCGGCGCGGTACTCGGTTTCGCAAAGGCGTCGCCGTGGAAGGGCCGCTGCGCGTATGCGTGGACCGCCGAGACGACGGTGTACGTCCACGGCAACCACCACGGCCGCGGCCTCGGCACAGCCCTGTACACGAAACTCATCGAGACGTTACGCGCCCAGGGCTACCGCACACTGCTCGGCGGGATCACACAGCCCAACCCCGCCAGTGTGAAGCTGCACGAGTCGCTGGGGTTCCGGCGGGTGGCGCTGCTGGAGCAGGTCGGCTGGAAATTCGACCGCTGGCACGACGTGGGCTACTGGCAACTCGACCTCGCCGGCGACACCGGCACCCCGGCCCCGATCACGCCGGTCGGCGGCGTGTTCTAGCCCGGGTTCAGCCCTCGTGACACAGGCTATCAAGAGGTGACCGGTCGTTGCCGGAGGGAGAAACTTCGCGGCACGTCATGTCCAATTGCCCAGAAGGATCAGGAAGTCGCGGATTCCCACCACGCCGTCACCATCGAGGTCGGCCGGCGAGTCGGTGTCGCCCCACTCGAACAACAGGATCAACAGGTCGTTGGTGTCCACGCGGCAGTCGCCGTCGATGTCCCCGACCGGCTGCTCGACGGGGGTGAGCAGCACGGCGGTCGTACCGCGCCACGATCTCGCCGTGCCGACGATCTGGCCCTGGTCATTGATTGCGCGGGCACTCTCGATGGACAGGTCGAGGTCCCAGGGTACGACGTCGTTGAGGATCGTCGGGACGCCGTTGTGCCAGGCCACGGCAACAGAGACCGGCGGTGAGTCGTCCGTGCACGCGCTCAATCCCACGACAACGCCATCGTTGTTCACGTCCGATGCAGTCGTCAGGTTGTGTCCTGCCAGCGGCTCGAACACCGTGAAACGCCCGGCACTCCACACGAATCCTCGCGCGAGACCCACGGGGGAATCAGGGTTATCCGGATTGAGTATGCTCCCGCGGCCCGCCACGACATTGGCGTCGTTCACCGCGCGAGCCCCGCTGCTGAACCCGCCCGGGATCGGTGGGATGATGGTCAATTCACCGCCAGGTTGGAGGATGAACCCGGACTCCTGTCCGGCCACGTAGAAGCCGCCCACGATCACGCCGTCGTCGGTGATGTCCCGGGGATCGCCGCCTCCCGGAAGATCGAGCACCTCGACGGTGCCTTCGTGCCAGGCAACTGCCGACACCCCGGACGATCCAACGATCGTGCCATCGCTGCTTATGGCTCGCGCCCAACTCCACCTGTCGCCCGGGGTCGGTTCCAGAATCGTCCACGTTCCATTGTCGTAGAGAAGACCGCGACTGCCCAGCTGCCCGCTTGACACGACGCCGGCGATCTGGCGGGACTCGTTCACGTCAACGGCCTGGTAATCACCTGACAGTGTCCCAATGCCGAGCGGCATGAGCCCGTTCTCGGCGGTCCAGAGAAACGCCCGCATGCCGATCCATCCGAGTGAGCCGACGACGTCCCCTTGCTCGTTGAGTCCCAGGCCGTCGGAGCGAAGCCCATCAGGCCCTTCGATGATCGTGACCTCGTACCGACAGGGCAGGTAGGGCGGCGCATCGAACTCCGGGCAGACCGTCCACCTGGCGAAATTGTTCGAACCGACGCCGCCGGCGGTCGCGAACTCGCCGCCGGCGAAGAGTATCGTGCCGCGGCCGGTGTCCAGGGAGGCCAGGACCGAGACGCGTGTGTCGATACCCGAATCCAACGGCGTCCACAACGCCCCGTTCCAGCGCGCGATCATGGAGGCGGGCGTTCCCCCGGCCACGTCGAAGAAGCCACCGGCGTACAGGGCGGTCGTCCCCCTGGTCTCCATCACGGTGACCAGGGAAGCCACCCACCCGAGCGCGCCGTCGCCGACGGACGACCACGAGTGCCCGTCCCACCGGGCGACGCCGTTGACGACCACGCCGCCCACGGTGTCGAACGAGCCCCCGGCGTAGAGCGCCGGGCCTCGACCGTCGTCGTAGACCGCCAGCGCGTGGATTTTCCGGCCCCCGTAGATGTCGACACCGCCGCCAACGTCGGACCACGACGACCCGTCGAACCGCGCTATGCCACCGATCCCGGCGCCGTCGACGTTCGAGAAACCCCCGGCAACGTAGAGGGCGGGACCTGAACCGTCGTCGTACACCGCCATGTCCAGGATCGTCCCGGGCGTGTCGGCGATCGGAGTCCAGGTGCCGTCGATCCACTTGCCAAAGTAGGCGCCCGGCAGGTTCCCGTACGCGTACAGCGCCGGCCCCGTGCCGTCGTCGAACGAGATCAGGCGACTCACGACCACCGCGCCTGCGCTGACGTCCGTCCACGACGTCCCGTCCCAACGGAACAGGCCACCCGATTCGCAACCGGCGGACGTGTCGGTGCCGACAAAGAGTACCTCGCCATCGCCTGACCCGTCATCAAACAGCTCGATGGCACGCACGGTGCATTCCAGACCGTCGCCGAGCGGATGCCACTGCCCACCGTCGAAACGGGCGATGTTGCTGGTGTCTACATCCCCGGCGAACGGGAACCAACCGCCGACATAGACGCCGGGCTCGACGCCCGCACCTGCCTCAACGGAGCGCATGACTTTGACCTTGCCGGAATCGACCCGGCCGACGCCCCCTCCGTGGCGGCGCCACTCACTGCCATCCCAACTGAAAACGAAGTCGCTTGAGCCGGCGGCGTACAGCGCCGGCCCCGATCCCGCGTCGAAAACGGCAAGGGCGTTCGCCGATTGTGCACCCTCACCGACAGACGACCAGGAGGCACCGTCCCACCGGGCGATGCCGTCGGCGGAAACGCCGCCGGCGTGATCGAAGTCGCCGGTCGCATACAGCGCCGGACCGCGACCGTCGTCAAACACGGCCAAGGCCTCGACGGGGCCATTCAGCCCGGTGCCAAGCGGCGACCACGCCTCGCCATCCCATTTGGCGATCCTGTTGGCCGGGCGGCCGCCGGCCGCGAGGAACCTGCCGGCGACGTAGAGGGCCGGACCGGTTCCGTCATCGAAAGCGGTCATGGCTTTGGCTCTGTCGTCGATGCCGGCCCCCAACGCCGACCAGCCCCGGCCGTTCCACTGCGCGATGTTGGCGGCAGCGACGCCACCGGCCTCGATGAATTGGCCCGCGGCGTACAACGCCGGTCCGGAGCCGTCGTCAAACGCCGCCACCGACTTGACGATTGCCGCTTCGCTGTTACTCAGACCACCGCCGACGTCCGACCAGGCCTCCCCGTTCCACTTCGCAATGCTGCTGACCGAGACTTCGCCCGCCAGCGAAAAGAACCCGGCCACGAACAGCGCCGGGCCGGCGCCGTCGTCGTCGAACACGGCCATGGATTCGACCCAGTTGGTGCCACCCAGGCCGCCCGCAGGCGAGGACCACGTCTCGCCGTCCCAGAAGGCAACGCCCTCGGACTGGATTCCACCGACCGTCTGGAAGCTCCCACCGACGGCGAGGACCAGCCCCGTGCCATCGTCAAACGGCGTGAACGCTCGCACCAGGCCCGACGGAACTCCGCCATCTCCGACCCGCGCCCAACCGGTGTCCGTCATCCGTAGCATTCGATCCGTGTGCGGGCTGCCAGCGGACATCCAGCCGCCTACGTACAACGCCGGCCCCGTGCCGTCGTCGAAGGCGGCGATGGCGCGCAGGAAGCCGTGCAACTCGCCCGACGCAAACTGGTCGGACCAGAGTGATTCACAAGGCTGAGCGGCCAGAGGCGAGGCAACGATCGCCGTGGCACAGGCGACGCCGGCGACGAACAGCGTTCTGGATGGCGTCAGGGACATCATGGTGGGGCCATCTATCTCTATCTATGCGCGGTTGGCGGCAATCCTGCGCAGCGTGGCCGGAATCTACGCTTTTTTTTGCATGCCGCAGCTCCTTCGAGCCCCAGGAGCGTGCGTCACAGAAGCCGAGAGGGCTCAAGAACACAGTGATCTGTCCCCGACACCCGAGCCCTCGCGTACCAATCCACCTCGTTTTAAGGTCGGTTTGATTCTGTAAACCAAGCTCCTTACAAAGGTGAGGGACCGTGGTGGTCGGGGCCTTTCCCGTTTCCCTGCCCGCATGGGGCTTGATGAGGGAAGGGAAGGGAAGGGAAGGGAAGGGAAGGGAAGGCGATTTCCTTTCCGGGTCTTCCTCTTCCTGGGGAAGCGTGCGCCGGAAGGGCCGGGACGTCCCAAATAATCGGCGGCAAGACAGGGGGCGGCGGATCAATTGCTGGGGGAAAGGCCACATTCGTGCACGGTCATTCAGGGACACGCCCCGAAGTGCGTCGCCACCGCCGCCGCGTCCTGGCCATTGACGATCCCATCGCCGTTGACATCCTCCGGGCAGCCTTCGCACGGCCCGTAGTTACCGGCGACCTGCTGCAGATCGGCCAGGTCCACGGTGCCGTCACCGTTCACGTCCCACACGCAGGGTGTTCCAGGGCACGGCCCCCAGAAGCCCAGCAACGTCAGCAGGTCGCTCACCGAGACGCACCCGTCGCCGTCGAGGTCCGCCGGGGAACCGTTGCAGGAGCCGAAGTCGCCCAGCAGCAGCAACAGGTCGAGGACATCGACCAGGCCGTTGCCGTCGAGGTCGCCCGGGCACGCGCCGCCGCATGTGTTCAGCAGCACCGAGATGTCGTCACTCTGCGGGTTGGCCACGGCGAGGTCCAGGCCGAGATCCCCGTCCAGGTCGCCCACCGCCACGGCAACCAGCAGGAAACCCGCGCCGTAGGCGACAGGGTCGGCGAACGTGCCGTCACCGTGTCCCAGCAGCACGGAAACGTTGGTGCTGAACCCGTTGGCCACGACGAGGTCGAGGTCAAGGTCGCCGTTCAGATCGGCCACCGTCACGAAAGCCGGGTCGTCACCCGCAACGTAAAGAACGTGGTCGGCGAAGGTCCCGTCGCCGTTGTTCAGCAGCACGGAGACCGTGTCGTCGGTATGGTTCGCCACGGCGAGGTCGAGATCGAGATCGCCGTCCAGATCACCGATCGCCACGGAGAACGGTCCGTCGCCGACGCCGTAGACAACGTGGTCGGCGAACGTGCCGTCCCCGTTTCCCAACAGCACGGAAACGTCGTCGGTGCTGACGTTGACCGCCACGAGATCCAGGTCGCCGTCACCATCCAGGTCACCCATCGCGACCGATCGCGGTGCGTTGCCGACGCCGTAGAGAACACTATCGGCGAAGGTGCCATCCCCGTTTCCCAGCAGCACGGAGATGCCGTCGCTGTGAATGCTCGCCACGGCGAGGTCGAGATCGAGGTCGCCGTCCAGGTCACCTATCGCCACCAGCAGCGGTCCGTCGCCGGCGCCGTAGAGAACGTGGTCGGCAAAGGTCCCGTCGCCGTTGTTGAGCAGGACCGAGACGTTGTCGCTGTCGATGTTGGCCACGACGAGGTCCAGATCGAGGTCGCCGTCCAGGTCACCCGTCGCCACCGAGCGCGGGTCGCGCCCTGCGTTGTAGAGCACGTCCTCGGCGAAGGTCCCGTCACCATTGTTGAGCAGCACCGAAATATTGTCGCTGCCGGCATTCGCCACGACGACGTCCTGATCGAGGTCGCCGTCCAGGTCGCCGATCGCCAGTGCGCGCGGGTTGTCGCCGGCGCCGTAGCGGACGTCGCCGGCGAAAGTCCCGTCGCCGTGACTGAGCAGCACCGAGACGTTGTCGGTGTTGGCGTTCGCCACGACCACGTCCAGGTCGAGGTCACCGTCCAGGTCCGCCAGCGCCACGGAAGACGGCCCGACGCCCGCGCCGTAGCGAACCTCGCCGGCAAAGGTCCCGTCGCCGTTGTTGAGCAGGACCGAAACATTGCGGCTGAATGAGTTCCCCACGACGAGGTCCAGGTCGAGGTCCCCGTCCAGGTCGCCCATCGCCACCGCGCGCGGGTCCTCGCCGACGTCGTAGTGGACGCCGTCTGCGAACGTTCCGTCGCCGTTGTTGAACAGCACCGTGACCGTGTCGCCGGAACTGTTCGCCGTGGCGAGGTCGAGGTCAAGGTCACCGTCCAGATCGCCGACCGCCACGGAAAGCGCGCCATCGCCTGCGTCGTATTCGACGTGGCCGGCGAACGTCCCGTCGCCGTTTCCGAGCAGTATCGACACGCTGTCGGAGCCTTGGTTCGCCACAGCGAGATCGAGATCAAGGTCGCCGTCCAGGTCCGCAATCGCAACGGAACGCGGGATGATGCCCGTACCGTAGGAGACAGGGTCGGCGAACGTGCCGTCACCCTTCCCCAGCAGTACCGTGACGTCGTGGCTGAGCCAGTTCGCCACGACGAGGTCGAGATCGAGGTCGCCGTCCAGATCGCCGACCGCCACGAAAAACGGGCCGTTGCCCGCGCTGAAGACGACTTGGTCGGCGAATGTGCCGTCGCCGTTTCCGAGCAGCACGGACACGTCGTCGCTGTCCTGGTTCGCCACGACCAGGTCGAGGTTGAGGTCGCCGTCAAGATCGCCGATCGCCACGGAGAGCGGGCGGTCGCCCACGTCGAAGAGGAGCTGCTCGGCAAAGGTCCCGTCGCCGTTTCCCAGCAGCACCGACACGTTGCCGCCGAATCCATTCGCCACGACGAGGTCGAGGATGAGGTCGCCATCCAGGTCCGCCGCCGCCACGGCACGGGGTTCGTTGCCCGCGGCAAACTCAGGGTTGCCGAAGAGCGGATGTGAGCAGCCGGCGCCGAAGGCCTCGCTGACGGTGGCATCCGGTGTCGGATGCCCGGTGCCGGCGACGATCCGCGGCGAATCGGCGTGCGCAGAGGTCCCGAGCACGGTGACCAGGAGACACCCGGCAGGAATTCGTCGGAACAACGTGCTGATCATCGGTGGTTCCTTTCCGCTGACGGATCTCAAGGGGCCCCCGGCGGGGGAATCGGATCGAGATCGGACTCCCCCGTTTGGTTAGTACGCAAAAAAGGCGGAAGAGGGAGCACACAACCCGCCATTTTGGGTTTCCGCAAGAGACGCCAGGCGCAGGTTCGAGGCTGGTTCGACGCCCAAGGCCGTCGATGCTGCGGCGAGCGTCTCGCGGCCACCCTGGACAGACGCGGACGTTCAGAGGCGCACGCCGATCGTCGATAAAGATGAGTCCCCCGCGTCCGGGCGGCAGCCGATAAGTCGCGGGGCCGCTCGCCGGACGAGGTCTGCGCAATGGATTCCCCACCGAACAAGGGCGGCCACTTCGCAGACCTGCCCACGGAAGGTCCGACCGGTGAAACCCACGGCAAGACGTCGGACCAGTTGTCCGGCTGGATGATCGCGGGTCGCTACGAACTGATCGGCAAGCTGGGCGAAGGCGGCATGGGCGCCGTCTTCAAGGTCCGCGATCACAATGTCGGGCGACGACTGATCGCCCTGAAACGGATCCTGCAGCTCACCGACCACGCCCACGAACGCTTCGAGCGCGAGATCGACTCGGCTGCCAACCTGAACCACCGCAATATCTGCAAGGTCTACGACCGCGGCGACGACGAGCACGGGCCGTTCTTCACGATGGAACTGCTCACCGGCGGGTCGCTGCAGGAGCGCGTGCAGCGCGACGGCCCCCTTGCCGACGACGCGTTCGTTGACCTCGCGCAGCAGTTGGCCCAGGCGTTGCGGTACGCCCACCGCAAGAGCGTCCAGCACCGGGACATCAAGCCCGCCAACGTGCTGTTCGACGAGGCAGGCGATCCGAAGCTGGCGGACTTCGGCCTGGCCCGCGTCGGCCCGTCATCGGGCCTCAGCGCCACCCGGCAGGGGCTCGGGACGCCCGGGTTCTCCGCCCCCGAGCAGCTCCGCGACTCGAAGACCGCGGATCATCGCGCCGACATCTACGGGCTCGGCGCCACGCTCTACTATGCGCTGACCGGCAAGATACCCGTCGGCGTGATCGAGCCGGCCGACATCGCGCCCACCTGGCAGGCGATGCTCGTGAAGTGCATGAAGGAGGATCCTGCCGAGCGTTACTTCGACGCCGAGGAAGTCCTCGAAGCCATCGCGAACGCGCCGGCGGCCACCGGCCCGGTCGCCTCGAGCACCTGCACCGTCTGCAGTGTCGCCAACCCGTCGGGGTCGAGCTTCTGCCGCCAGTGCGGGGCGGGGCTGAACGAACCCTGCCCGCGGTGCGGGGCCGCCAACCGCGCCGGGGAGAGGACCTGCCACGGCTGCCGGGTCGACATCCCCAAACGCAAGGCGTCGGACAAGTGGCTGCAGGAGGCCCGCGATCACGCCGCGAGAAACGACTTCCGCCGCGCGGTGAGGGCCGCCGAAGAGGCGTCCCGGCACGAGCCCGACCGGGACGAGACCACGGTCGTCCTCGCTGATGCGCGTGACATGATGCAGCAGGTCGAGATCCTCAGCGCCGACGCGACGAAACTGGAATCGTCGAAGCACTATCGCGACGCGGAGCAGGCGTGGAAGCGGCTGCTCGAGATCCAGCCGGGGCATCGCGAGGCAGGCGAGGCGGTCCAACGAATCCGCGGCCGGATTCTCGACGACCAGTTCCACGAGAAGGCAACGCAGTTCGAGGCGGCCTTCGACAGTCGTGATCTTGCGCTGGCCACGCAACTGTTGCAACAACTGCGCGCGATCCCCGCGCCCGCGGCCGACGCGCACCTCGCCCACGCGGAACAGTCCGTCGAGACGCTCCGGCGCGCCCTGATCCTGCATCACAAGGATGCGTTCGAGGACTCGTTGACGCGCCGGGCCCGTCGCAAGGCCCGCGCCGCCATCGGCGCGCTCAGCGACCTGCACGTCGACCAGGCTGAAGTGACCACGATGCTCGACCGGCTCAAGGTCGCCGAGCGGTGGTGGAGGCGCCGCCGGTTGGCGCGGCAGACGATCGGTTCGATCGTGTCGATCGTGTTGCTCGCGGCGGGATACCTTCTCGGCGCGGACAAGTACAACGAGGTGCTCGCCGGTGATGCCGCCGTCGCCCTGTCCAGGGGGGAGGATCCGATCCTGGAGCGCATGCTTCCCACGTGGCCGCGCGACCTGGGCGTGATCCTCGCGAGCAGAGCCGAGTTGTGCCGCACGCTCGACGGGCACTATGGCAGCAACGACTGGCGGCAAATGGTCCGGCCCGTGGAACTGTTCGGAACCGGCCACGCGGATGACGAGTTGATCACCGCG
Organism: Planctomycetota bacterium; assembly: GCA_022562915.1. Taxonomy (GTDB): domain Bacteria; phylum Planctomycetota; class Phycisphaerae; order Phycisphaerales; family SM1A02; genus JADFOJ01. Next base: position 14,239 of record JADFOJ010000037.1, read on the forward strand.
TACAACTGGTTCGTGCTGGCGCGGATCGCCGCCGCGGCCGGCACGGGGTCGGACGATGACCTCAACGAGGCGCGGAACCTCGTGAGACGCCTCGCGACGCGGGAGCCGGGCCAGGACCACGCCTCGTTCGGGCTGCGGCAGGAGGTTCTCCAGGGCATCCTCGCGGGGTGGTACGACGGCGCGCTGGACCTGGAGGTCTTCGCCGACCCGGATCTCGCCGGCGACCCGGAGCTCGAGTTCGTCTCGCGGCAGGGTGAGCGAATCAGCGCCCCGGAGACGGACTGCCACACGATCACCAACCTCCGGAGGCTCATGACGCGGCTCGGCCGCGGCGGGAACGTCCCCGACCAGGTTCGCGCCCACAACGATCGCGTGCTCGAGGCCGTCGTCCGTTCCGTCGCCGAGCCCAGGTCGAGCCGCGTGAAGGACCTGCTCGGCCACATCTGCATCGACCCCGACGACGCCGACGGCGCCCGTGACATTGCCCAGGCGTTCGAGAGGCTCGCCGACGACCTCGTCGAGCGGGCGATGCGGGACCCGCGTGAGCGACTCAACGTAGTGTCCCTTCTGACGGCGATGGATCGCGGGATGCCGAGCCCCCCCGCGCAGTTGAAGTCGACCCTGAACCGGCTGGTCACCGACTGGAACGCCGAGGTGTTCCCCGCGATCGAAGAGGCTTTCGGCCATGGTGGTCCCGACGTTGCGCAGTCCCTGTCGAGCCTGCTGGAGCTCAGCGAGTTCTGGCCCTATCTCGGCGAGGAGACCGCGATGGCGCTGCGCGAGCGGCAGCGGCGGCTGCGCGAGGTCCACGAACACTGGACGGGCGGACCGTTGAGCGTGACGCCGCTGTGCGGGCTCGACGACGGCCTCGGGATCGACGCCCTGTGGACCGTGTTCGTGGACCGGACCGAGGCGCACGTCATGGACGCGTTCTACCGGCAGCGCGACGCCGCGACGGCCGGCCGCCTGGCGGGCCTGCTGGGAGATCTCGAATACGAGACCCGCGAGCTGGGCGAACTCGCCTCCCGGCTCATCATGCGCGAGACGCTTGACGATCTTGCCGGGGCACTGCCGGACGCGACGCACCAGGAACTCGTCGAACGAATCTTCGAGCCCGGCACCGACCCCGCGGCGACGGCGCATCTGGCCACCGACGTCGTGATCGCGGCGATCGAAGCCGGCGCGTTCGACGTCGCGTTACGGCTCGTGCCCCTGTCCGACACACCCGATCTCGAGCACGTCGCGCGAAGCCTCCAGCAGATCCGTGACTTGGCCGTCACGGGGCTCATGGAGCTCGAGGCCAGACTGCTCGACGACCCCGCGTTCCCCGAAGCCGGCACGCTGGTTCGCGGCGAGGTCCGGCATCGGCTCGGCCGGTGCTTCCCGGAGGCGGTCTTCCTGGAGTCCCCGGGCCAGCTCTCGCTGGGGTCCGCCTACGAGGTGAGCACGGTCCGCGTCCAGGTCGACGACCGGCACTCCATCGAGCTCGAACCGCTTCGAGAGGGACACAACGTGTTCCGCGTCCCGTTCCTGGAGTCCGGGCGCGTGACGTTGTCGCTGTCGGACTCGTTCGAGGTCCGCGCCACACGGGCGTTCGCCGTGGTGCACAGCAGGCTCGAGAACCCTGCGGACGTCACGTTCCGGAATGCCCGCGTCCTGGCGGGGACACCCGTCGTACTGGTCATCCGGCCACGACTGCAGTTCGAGCGCGTCGAGGTTGACGACATCGCCCGGACGGACCGGCTTGTCGACCGGGGCGACCACTGGACGCTGGAGTTGCCGTCCTCGCTGGCCGCCGATCAGCCCGCCGAGAACCTGCACTACCGCGTCCGGCTCGTGACCGGGGAGGGCGTTCAGAAGCTTCGACTTCCCGTCACCGTCGTCTCCCAGGCTCTTCTGGATGCCGAGGATGCGCTGCGGCGCGGGCGGTACCACGCGGTGTTCGACCGGCTCGACGTCTTCGCCCGAACGGATCAACACGACGTGCGCCGGCTCGTCCACAAGGCGAGCGCCGGCTGGCTCGAGCAGATCCGTTCGATGGGCATGACCACCTGGACCGAGGCCGATTCGCTTGTCGGTGAATGCGAGCGGTTCCTCGACACCGTGGGCCGGGAGTTGCACCAGGATGCCGGCGTCATCCGCGATCGAGCATGGATCCGCCGGATCGACCTCACCTCCACGTGGGGTTCCGTCGCCGCATTGCAGGATGACCTTGCGTTCATGGACGGCCTGGAAGGCTTCCGGGACCCGTTGCAGAAGAAGATGATCGCGTGGCTCAGCGGCGCGCACAGGTGGGCGGAGCCCTTCGTCGCGCACATGCAGCGGCCGATCGGCGACTGGTCCACGACCATGGACCTCTACGCAGACAGCTACCCGTCGGTCCTGATACACCGGGCGACGGGGCTGGAGTTCGTCTACGTGCCGACCGGGAGTTTCTGGATCGGCGGCGAATCCAAGGCGCCCCAGGAGCAACCTCGACGGCACGTCTCCGTCACCGGCTTCTATCTGTCGGCGACCGAATGCACGAACGTGGCGTGGGGGGCATGGGCCGCGCGGGCGGCGGGCGGCGGCGGCAACGTGACGTTCGCCTCGGATGATCGGCTCCCCGTGACCGGCGTCTCGTTCGCGCAAGCCCTCGCCTGGTGCCGGAAGCTGGGCCTCGACCTGCCGACCGAAGCGCAGTGGGAATTCGCCGCCGGCGGACCCGGTTCGCTGCGTTACCCCTGGGGAAGCGGCACGTGCCGGCCCAACGTCAAGCGGGCGTTCCGGTCATCGGCGCCGGCGGACGTCGCAAGCCACGAGTGCGACCGGTCGTGGCACGGCATCATGGACATGGCGGGCAACGTGCGCGAGTGGTGCTACCCGGTATCGAACGCGACCTACCGCATACTGAACAACGGCGTGCAGGATCCGCCGGCACGGTCGGACGGCGTCGTGCAGCGCGGCGCCTCCTTCCAGGACTCGAAGACCGACGGCCGGACGCACGTCCGCCGGTTCAGCCCCGGCCCACGCGACGAGGCCGGCCCCGGCAACGAGGCCGTCGGATTCAGGCCGGTCCTCCGTCGCGATTCACGACCGGATCTCACCGTGCAGGAGAACGTCGTGGAAGCGCAGACCGACTGAGCCCGGTGCTCGCCTTACCCCGTGCTGCCGAATCCGCCGGATCCGCGCGAGGTCTCGTCAAGTTCGTCTACTTCTTCGAGGTGCACGTGAACGATCGGGCGCGGGACGATCTGGACCACCCTCGCGGGCAGCTCGAGTTCGGGCGCGGACGGATCGAGCCTGACCAGCGCCACCATGATCGGCCCGGTGTACGTTCGATCGATGACCCCGACGCTGTTGGCGACGGCGTGGCCGGTCTTGCTCAGCGAGCTTCTCGGAACGAGATCGAAGTACCAGCCGAATGCCGGCTGCACACTGATACCCGTGGTATAGAGCGTCACGTTGCCGAAGGTCCTGACGACGTCGATGAGGGTCAGGTCGTACCCGGCATCGGTGACGCGGTCCTTGTACGGCGGCACCGCCCGAAGGGAGTTCCTGCTCCAGCGGAAGTGGAGTTCCCGCTCGCGGCGACCCGCGGTGCCGTTCAACGGCGGGATCCACATGCACCAGTCGCGGTACAGGTCGTCGTGTCGCGCCAGGCGAAAGGTCGCTGCCTCGTAGAGCTTGCCCAGCAGGTCCAGCGCGTTGTTGCCCTGCCACTGCAACGGGCACCGGTCGGACGTGCCGGAGCACTTGAACGGGCTCAGCTCGAGTATGGCGCGCCTCATGCGAGCCGACGCGATCGGCAGCGAGACGCGTGGAGCGATGTTGCCGGCAGTGGTGCAGATGCTCCCGGCGGCATCGAAGAGCCCGCGGAGAAATACCCACCGGAGTTTTTCCGAGGGAAGCTCCGGAAAATCGACGTCGCGGGTGCCGGTGCCGGGCCGGAGACGAAGGTGCCGGCACGCGTCCTGCACGATCGCCGGTGAGTCGATGACCAGGGCGATCCGGGTCTCGCCGGCGGGTTGGATCGGCACGTCTGCACAGAGAATACTTTGGAGTTGTTCGAGGATGTCGCGGTCGGGCGTCTCGACAACGATCGCGATCGTGTCCGGCCCGACGACCCCGTTGCCTGCGATCCACCCGAGCAGGTAGGCCGCGGCTTCGGTGTCGATGGTTCGGAGCAGCCCGTCATCCAGGCGCGCCGCGCTAAGGCTTGTCTCCATTGACGCAGTGTACAGTCGATGATTCCGGGTGGCACGGTTGAGCCGCCGCAGGCGGCTCGGCCGTGGAGCGACGCCCCAAGACACGGGCGAGCAAGCTCGACCGTGCCACCCACTGGTCTAGGTAATCTCGACGATCTCGTACTTCTTCGCGCCGCGGGGGAGATCGACGCGGACGGTTTCGCCGACGTGGGCCTTGAGCAGTGACATGCCCATCGGGGAGTTGGGGGTGACCTCGATGTAGTCTGCGTCGGGATCGTCGACGGGCTCGCCGACGAGGCGGTAGAGGTCCTCCTCGCCTGAGTTGACGTCGCGAAGACGCACGGTCGCGCCGATGAAGACCATGCCCTCGGGCATGTCCTGATCGCCGACGACGACCGCCGACGCGAGTTTTTTCTCGATGTCGCGGATCTTCCGTTCGTTGTGCCCCTGGTCGTCCTTGGCCGTGTGGTACTCGGCGTTCTCGCGCAGATCGCCGAGCTCCCGCGCCCGGCCGATCCGGTCCGAAAGGACCAGGCGCAGCTTGATCAGCTCCGCGAGCTGCTCCTGGAGCCGTGCCTGGTCTTGGGCGGTCAGGTAGTTCATGGGCATCTTCGTTAAGAGGAAATGAGCCAGACGGTGAGCCCGACGATGACCACGGCACTCGTCGCGATCGACACGAAGAGCATCATCTTGGCGCGGTCCGAGCCATGGGCCGCGGCGAGCGGCTTGCCGCCGCGCGTTCCGAAGCCCGCACACCGCAACGGCAACCGCGCGAGGCTCTGCTGCCAGCCCGCGAGCGTCTTGCCCGCGCAGACCCGCCACGCGTAGAGGTTCACGAGAAACGCCACGGCGATGACGTATCCCAGCAGCCCGTGCTTCCAGGCGTCGGTGTTCCCGGAGGACAGGATCGAGAACAGCCCGATGCCGAAGACCCCGATCATGGCCAGGCCGATGTACACGCCGCCGTCGACGGTACGGGTGTCGGTCGTCCGGGCCGTCCGGGCCGTCCGGGGGTGACCCTTGCGGGCACTCTTGTGGTGCGCTCTGGCCATCACGGTCAATGGTAGCATACGGTCAGGCTGCGGAGACCGCCCGGGCCGGCGCGACGAGCCGCCGTACGGTCTCGGCGACCAGCGCGGGCTCCGAGCAACGCCGCCTGGACGAGAGCTGTGTCACGGCACGCTCGATGAACGCAGCGTCAGGCGCAGCCTGTTCCCACACATGGATATCGGGATGCCCGGTGGGCCGGATCGTTTCGGAGTCGTAGGCGAGTTGCTCGTGGATCTTCTCGCCAGGGCGCCCGCCGGTGAAGACTATCCGGACGGTCCGGGTGTCGTAGCCGTTCAGCACGATATAGCGGCGCGCAAGGTCGACGATCCGGATCGGCACGCCCATGTCGAGCACGAAGACCCCGCTCGTACGCGTCCGGGGGTCAATCAGCGCCGCGGACTGGATCACCAGGGCCGCGGCCTCCGGGATCGTCATGAAGTACCGGGTCATCCTCCGATCGGTCACCGTCAACGGGCCGCCCTCGGACAACTCGCGCGACCAGACGTCCAGGACGCTACCGGTGGAACCGAGCACGTTGCCGAAACGCACCACGGACAGACCGGTGCCGGAACGCTGGTTGAGGTGCTGCACGTAGAGTTCCGCCAGCCTCTTGGTCGCACCCATGATCGAGCGCGGGTTGACCGCCTTGTCCGTCGAGATCAGGACGAACCGCTCGGCACCCGTCACGTCGGCGGCGTCCGCCACGGCCTTGGTGCCGAAGAAGTTATTGTCCACCGCGGCGGCCGGATGATCTTCCATCAACGGCACGTGCTTGTGGGCCGCGGCGTGGAAGACGACCTGCGGTCGCAGTCGCCGGAAGTGCTTCAGTGTGACCGCGGCGTCCACGACGTCGTGCAGCAGCGCCGTGCGATGCAACGCCGGCGCGCGGCGGGCGATCTGCCGGTCGATCTCGAACAACGCGTTCTCGGAACGCTCCACGAGAATGAGCTCCGCGGCGTCGAAGCGGCTGACGATCCGGGCCAGCTCACTGCCGATCGATCCACCGGCGCCGGTGATCAGCACGCGTCTGCCCTGGATCACACCTCTCACCGAGCGCTCGTCGATGGGCCTCGGAGACCGGTCGAGCAGGTCGCCCGGATCGATCTCCAGCCTGCTGCGCGGACCGATGCCGGCGACCTGGTCCTCCAGGGTGGGCATGAACCGGTCGGGGATCCGCAGGCGTCGCAGGCGCGTTCGCGTGGCCGTGATCAGGCGGTCCATGCATGCCGGGAAGGTCACCAGCGCCAGGTCGGGGCGAACGTCGGCAACGATCGCGTCGAGTTCGTCGAGGGTGCCCAGGACACGTTCGGTCGAGGCCACGCGCTCGCCCGCCGGCACGATCCAGCCCAGGACCAGCAGGCTCAGGGGTCCCTGATCCGCCAGGTCAAGCTGCCGTTCGAGCCTCCGGCAGAACTCCTCGGAACCGACCATTATCGCGCGCTGGGGCAACCGGGGACCTCCTCGCTCCGACATCGGAACGCCGATCTTTATCGGCCAGTCCGGGCCCGATCTTTGACTGTGTCGCGCCGACCGCCGATCCGGGAGATCCCGATCGACGCGCCGAGGCCCAGCCCGGCCAGGCCGAGCGCCCCGGCAAGTCGTGCCGGCGTGGGCGAAACGATCACCACCGGCGGATCATCCGGCTCCGCCGGGACGGCCACGGCCTCCTGGAATGGCCACAGCCCCACGACCGCCCCCAGCAGCAGCCCCAACAGTGCGCCCAGCGTTGGACGCGGGAACCGCCGCAGACAGAGACGAACGACGTTGCTGACCCCCACCACGCCCAGAACAACGCCGAGACCGACCGGGACCAGGATCTTGAGGCTGTCAGCCACGGCCGGCCAGTCGCCGCCGGTGACGGCGTCCCGAGCCCCGGCGATCGCGCCGAGGATCACCACGTACTGACCCAGGACCAGCAGCAGGTAACCTCCGGAGACGCCCGGCAGGATCATCGCGGCCCCCCCCGCCGTGCCGGCGACCAGTAACATGGTCGTCGCGGCGAGCGCACTGTTATCGGACCCGGCACCGACCAGCTCGTCCCCGGCGGGCGGCCCCGCGCCGCGGCCCTGCACCAGGACCAGTGCGACCATCGCCAGGATCCCGGCGATCGCCGAAAGAACGACCGTCGCGTCCGCCGGCCGGACCATTCGCCATAACAGGGGCACGCCGCCGAGCGTGAGCCCGATGAAGATGCTGTACATCACCCACTGGTGGTACACCACGAGGTCCTTGACGACTCCGGCGAGGCCCACGATCGCCACCGCCGCGCTCAGCACCACGGCGGCCGGCAGAACGACTGACCTGAGCCGGAACCGAAGAGTAGACACCTCCGCCACGGACTCGATGAACTGCGGGTAGACGCCGGCGGCCAGCAGCATCGTTCCACCGGATATCCCCGGAACGAGGTTGGCCAGCCCCATCAGCACGCCGCCGGCGGCGCCGCGCGCGGCGAGGGACGCCGTCGGGGATCCCGGTGTATCTGGAAGGGGCATGGGCTGCTCCGCTGGAGACGGATCACTGTTAGCGTACGCGGTCCCGGAGGTTCTGGATGAACGTGCTCGTCACCGGCGGTGCAGGATACATCGGCTCGCACGCCGCTCTACGGTTACTGACCGACGGTCACGCCGTCACCATCTTCGACGATCTCTCGCGCGGCAACCGCGGCGCGGTGGACGCATTGCGACCGCTCGGCGACCTGTGCTTCGTCGAGGCGGAGCTGGGCGACCGGGCCCAGCTGGACAAGGCCCTCACCGATCGCTCGATCGAGGTCGTCATGCATTTCGCCGCCAAGGCGTACGTCGGCGAGTCGGTCGAGATCCCGCTGCAGTACTACCGGGCCAACACCGCCGGCGCCCTGAGCCTCCTGGAGGCGATGGTCGCGTGCGGCGTCGATCGGTTCGTCTTTTCCAGCACCTGCGCCACCTACGGCGAGCCTCCCCCGGAACACATCCCCATCACCGAGAGGTGCCCGCAACGCCCGGTCAACCCCTACGGCCGCTCCAAGCTCGTCGTGGAACACATGCTGCGCGACCACCTGCACGCCGCGGGCGACGGCTTCGCGTTCGCGGCCCTGCGCTACTTCAATGTCGCCGGCTGCGACGCCGGGGGCCGCCTCGGCGAGGATCACGACCCCGAGACGCACCTGGTGCCGATCTGCCTCCAGGCAGCACTGGGCCGGCGCGACACCCTGACGATCTTCGGCACCGACTACGACACGCCCGACGGGACCTGTATCCGGGATTACGTGCACGTTGACGATCTCATCGACGCCCACGTGACGGTCATGGACGCGCTGCGCCCGGGAGACTCCACGGCCTATAACATCGGCATCGGCGCCGGCTCATCGGTGCGCGAGGTTATCGACGCATCGCGCCGCGTCACCGGCGTCCGGTTCCCCGTGACCGAGGGTCCGCGACGGGCCGGCGATCCCCCGGCGCTGTACGCCGATCCGTCCCATGTCCGCGAGGAGCTCGGCTGGTCGGCGCGGTACACCGATCTCGACGAGATCATCGCCTCGGCGTGGCGGTGGTTCCAGGCGCATCCCGACGGTTACGGCGGGTAGTGACCGGGCCGGGCCAGGGTTCCGGGGGTGGCACGGTCGATGGAGTCCGCCGTGGCGGACGACGTCGCCCGTGGTGCGACGCCCGCCCACGGGCGAACTCGTCGCCGGGACGCCTCGCGCTCGACCGTGCCACCCCGCGCGAGCGCTCAACAGCGTTGCCTGACCGCTACAACCGGCAAGGCTTCACGCCCTTGGGGAGTCCGCGCGGCCGCACAGCGGAGAACTCTTTCGCACGAGGCACAGTTGGAGCGTGGTACCCAGATCGTATTGTTGACACAGTGGAGGCAGGCATGAGAGTCACCCAACGGGAGAGAACGATGAACACGACTACGACCGGACGAACGTACAAGCGAGCCTGGATCGGATTCGCCGCAGCGACGATCATGTCGCTGATCGGACCCCGACCGTTGTTCGTGAAAACCGCGTACGCCGACGCCCCCACGCCCCAGCTCGATGAGCTCGTGGCGTCCGGGGTGGACGCGGGCACTGTCGAGCAGCTTGTGTTCGACGTCCGCGACTGACTGATAGGACCCCTGGGAACCCCCTTCACTCCTCTCTTCTCATCCTGCCCGACTCTCCTGTCAGCACGGCGGCCCTGGCCTCGACGGTCCGGGCCGTCGTCTTTTTTGTGCGTATCGCCGGACAGGACCTCCCGGGGCCCCTGGCGTTGCAGAAGCCGCAGCGCGAGGGACCTACGAACAGCCTACCGGCCCCCAGTTGCCCAGCAGCGTCAGGAAGTCGGTGATGCCGACGAGCCCGTCGCCGTCGAAGTCCGCCGGGTGGCCGGGGTTCGGTCCCCACGCTCCCAGCAGCGCCAGGAAGTCGGTGATGCCGACAATGCCGTCACTGTCGAGGTCGCCGGGTGCCGGTGCCGGGCCCTGCAGCGCCGTCACGACGACGGACGTCGGCCCGTAGGTCACATCCACGGCGATCGGCGCGTTGACCGCGGCGAAGGTGCCGCTGACGGAAGCACCCGTCAGGATCGTAAACTGCCGGCCCAACGTCGGTTCCGAGCCCAGTACAGTCGAGAGGTTCAGCGTGCCGGCGAGCTGGGCGGTGCCCGTGACGGTGAGCAGGTCGCCGCCACCGCAGGTCAGCTCGATGTCCAGGCTGCCGGAGGCTGTCTGGACGTACGAACCGTCTACCGTGATCTCACCGACTGACACGCCGGGACGCACGGTCCCCGAACTCGTAACGGCCCCGGTCAATGTCCCGTTGCCCCGGACGAGGCCCGCGGCACCGATCGTCACCAGCGGCGCCGAGACCGTCGAGCCGTCCAGCAGTGTCAGTGTCCCCTGGCCGAGCCGGCTCACGACGAGTTGTGTGGTGTTGCTCCACGCCGAGCCGGGGCCGTCGACAACGACCGTGCCCACGGAGCCGGGATCGTCGCCGATGGTCCCCCTGGCGCCGGAGACCGTCCCGCCGTTGGAGACCGTCAATGTGCCGGTGCCGAAGTTGCCCACGAAGATCTCGACGCTGTCGGTCCAGGTCGACCCGGGACCGTCCACGGTGGCGGTGCCGGTGGAGCCGATCTCGTCGCCGAGCTTCACCCGATTCGTAACCATGGCGCCGCCGTTGGTCGCCGAGATCGCCCCTGTCGCGACATTGCCGACGAAGGACTCCGTCTGGGCGGTGAAGGTTGAACCGGCACCATCGACGACCACGGTGCCGCTACTGCCGAGATCATCGCCGAGAAACGCGCGCAGGCACGTCACGGTGCCGCCACCGGAAACGTTCAGCGTCGCGGTACCGAAATTGCCCACGAAGAGGCTCGACGCGAACGAGAGCGTCGAGCCGGGGCCGGTGACGGTGACCGTTGCAGTGGAACCGAGCGTGTCCCCAAGGTGACTCACCCCTGTGAAGGACGCCGTCGAGCCGCCGGTGAGCGTCAATTCGCCGCTTCCGGTGTGGCCGACGGTCAGCGTCGGCGCGGTCGCGGCGGCGCCGTCGGCGAGGGTCAGCGAGCCGGTGCCGAGGTGCCCGACGAGAAGCTCGTTGGTGTTCGTCCACGCCGTGGCTGCGCCCTGGATCGTGACCGTGCCGTTGGAGAACAGTTCATCGCCGACGCGCCCCCGGAAACCCGACAGCGTCACGCCTCCGGAGACGTTCAGCGTCCCGGTGCCGGCGTTGCCCACGGCGAACTGGTTCGAGTAGGTCCAGGTCGAGCCGGGGCCACTGAACGAGGCCGTACCGGTGGAGCCGAGGCCGTCACCGATATTGACGTTCGTCGAACTCACGGCGCCGCCGTTGGAAATCACCAGTGAACCGGTGCCGCTGTTGCCGACGGCCAGGCCGGAGGTGAGCGTCCAGATCGATCCGGGCCCGTCAACGGTGGCGTCGCCGACACTGCCCTCGTTGTCGCCGATACGCGCCGGTGCCAGGCATGTCGCGCTGCCACCGGCGACAATCAGCAGCGTGCCGGATCCGTCATTGCCGATGCTGGTTCCCGCGGTGGCCGTCCAGATCGAGCCGGGGCCGGTGATCGTCAGTGTCCCGCTGGAACCCGGATCGTCGCCGAGGTTCATGAGTGCCGTCGCGAGCGACCCGCCACCGGTCACCAGGATCGATCCGGTTCCGGCATCGCCGAGCAGCACCGTGTCCGTCGTGGAGAACGTCGCCGCCGCGGAGACGGTCATCTGCCCGACCGCACCGGGAATCTTGCCGATCCGAACCCGCAGCGGCGCCTGGGGAAAGCCCAGCGGCGTCACGCTGACCGTACCTGCGGCGAAGCTCAGGCGCCCCGGCGCCGTGTCCTGGTCGCCGAGAGAAATCCCCTTGAGCGCGTAGCTCGCCAGAGGCGGGATCACGAACGTGACGTCCACGTCGTCAACGATCAGCAGTTCACTCGCTTCGCTCAGTAAGAACGTGATCGTGTAGAGCGTCCCGACATCGACCCTGGCGGTGTCCAGCAGCGAGGGCACGCCGAGCGGGCTCCAGTTCGTGGCGGTCTCGAACGTGCCGCCGGTCGTCACCATCCAGTTCCGTACCACTCCGCCGGCGTGCGCCACCGAGGACGCCGGCAGGATGGTCAGGGCCAGCGTCACGGACAGCGTGGTGACGGACGAGAAGTGTCGCATGGGAATTCGTCTCCTGTTTCACAGAACAAGAGGAGCCCCGCACGCCGGCGGATACCCGCCGGGGCATGGGGAAACCGCCCCATTCTCGGTCGGCCGGGGGTTCGCAAGTCCGTAGAGACGATGCCCCTGCAGGGCCTTTTCACGGTAGTGAGTCCGTTCGGCCGATTCCGAATACACGAGTACCGCTCACTGAGTGCGATGTCTGGACAGGACGCCCGTCGCATGCGGCCGCTGCTTGATCATCTCCCGGGTCTCTTGTTCGGGGTGTCCCTTGGCCTCGCGGTCGCACCCGCCACTGGTGCCGAGGTACCAGGTATTCGAGACGGCGAAGTGCCCACGAGTTCATGCTCGGGGGACTCAACATTCGATGGCCACGTCCGCGCCGTGGACCTGGCGGCATTGCTTTTCCGTTGGGGGCCGTTGCCGACGACGACGATCGCGACCTACGGCAGCATCGATCCAACCGGTCCGCCGGCGACGACCGGATCGGCGCACGAGACGCGAGCGATGTATCGAGACGCGGACCTGACCATCCCGATGGACGGCACCGAGGACCTCACCCTCGTCGGCAACGACCTGTACATCGATGACGGGGCCGGCGGAACGTTCCCGGCCATCGAGGCCGGTGCGGGAGCAATCGTGACCGTCAGCGGAGTGGAAAAGGGCGGCATGAATCTCGGTACCAGGTCGTTTGCGCTCTCTCACACGGCCGTGGCCGGCGTTGACGACTTCGGCCCGACGATGAACGACTTCATTGCCTTCCTCGACGGGGTGCTCGGACTGGACTCGACCGTCATCAGCGGCCATGACCTCGGTGGAGGAATCACCGTCAACGCCGGCGGACAGATCGTGATCACCGGCAACGAGGGGACGGTGCAGGACCTTGACATCGGCACGGCTGACCTCGTGATGACCAACAACGGTTCCGCATTGACGCAGCCGTTCGTCATGACCAGGACCGGCCGGGCCGCCGGTGAGTCCAGGCGGACCGTGTTCCGCCTGTACGACTCGTTCTGCGTTCCATTGTGGGTCTCCTTCACGCTCGTCCTGCAGCAGGCAAACGGGCTCGAATCGACGGCGATCTGGCTGGCGGAATCGAACGATGTGGATGCGGCGGATCGAATCATCGGCCTGGGCGTTCTCGAGTTCGACGCGCGCGGCATACTGACGGATGCGACGGACGACCTCATCAGCGCCCTTCGAGACAATGGGGCGATGAGTCCGTTCCTGGCGGTCTTTGATTTCTTCTCGCCCACCAGTGGAATCACCGCGGTTCCCGATTCGCCGAAGCAGTTCTTCGTGTTACCGAATCCATTCTTCGGCTTCGAGGTTGATCTCGACGGCGACGGCGTCGTCGGCATCACCGACCTCCTGCTCCTGCTGGCGAACTGGGGTTAGGGCACCCCGGCGGCGCCTCTGCTGTACGCTGTGGTCATGCTGCCACGAACGGGAGGCATCCTGCTCACGTGGTGCGTGCTGGCCACGGCCCCGGCCCCGGCTCCAGCCCCTTCGCCTTTGAACGTCCTGGTTTTCAGCAGGACCGCGGCGTTTCGCCACGAATCGATTTCGGCGGGCGTCGTCGCCATCCGCAAGGACGGCACCGAGCACGGTCTCGTAGTCACCGCCACCGAGGACGCCGGAGCGTTCACGGACGCCGGCCTGTCGGGCTTCGACGCCGTGGTCTTTCTCTCCACGAGCGGCGACGTGCTGAACCTCCGCCAGCAGGCAGCCTTCGAGCGGTACATTCACTCCGGCGGCGGCTACGTCGGGATTCACGCCGCCGCTGACACGGAGCACGACTGGCCGTGGTACGGACGACTCGTCGGTGCATGGCTCAAGAGTCATCCTGCGATCCAGGATGCCGTGGTCGAGGTCACGGATCGGACACACCCGTCCACGAGCATGCTGCCGCACCGATGGCCGCGCCGCGACGAGTGGTACGACTACCGCTCAGAGCTCCCCGGGACCGTCCACGTGCTGCTATCCCTCGACGAGCGCAGCTACGAGGGCGGCAGTATGGGAAACAACCACCCGATCGCGTGGTGTCACGACTACGACGGCGGGCGGTCGTGGTACACCGGCGGCGGGCACACGATCGAAAGCTGGTCCGAGCCGCTGTTCCTGAAGCACGTGCTCGGCGGCATCCTGTGGGCCGCCGGGACACGACCCGTCACGACCCCGTCCGCGCCGCAATGATCACGTCGAAGGAGTCGTCGACCTCGTCGAGTGGCTGCACGTAGACGGCGCCCTCGCCATCGACGGCGTCGGGCGTCCGCGGGTAGATCTCCGTCGTGGCGAAACCCGCCTCCGCGAGTGCGTCGCGCAGCTCCGGGACGCTCCACAGACGCCAGTCATACGTGAACGCGTCGCGCACGGTCTGCTCGACGGTGCCGTCGCGGCGAACCTCGAAATGTATCGCGTTGCATACGCGGCCGGTCAACGGGTCGGCGGACCGCTGCTCCCAGGTGTACACGACGACGCGGCCGTCCGGCAGGGGGTGCTCGAGGTCGATTGATCCGGTCACGAATGCCGACTCGCCGCCGTAGAGGTCGCAGACGAACACGCCCCCCGGCCCCCCCGTACCCAGACGGGCCCGCGCGTGGCGGAGGTACTTGAGCAGACACGATCGCGTGTGCCACTCGCCGATCGAGAAGTTGCCGGCCCAGATCACGTCGGCGGCGTGGCGCGACGAGTCGGTGTCGCCCACGACGTCGCCGGCGACGATCTCGATCGCGTCGTGCTTGGGGATCCGGGCCAGTGCGTCCTGGTCGCTGTCGACCGCGATCGCACGGCCGCCGTCAACGCACCGTGTCCACCGGGCGCTGATCGCCGCCGCCCCGCAGAAATCCTCGCCGAGCACGCGCGGCGTGCCGCCGTGGATCGCAACGAGCTGCCGGACGAGTTCCTCCGGCGCCTGGACGCACAGCTCGTAGAGTTCGTAACGGTCGAGGTCCACGAGTCGGTACGATACGCGGCATGGGACTCTCCGACCTTCGGGCCCAGGCCACGCAACGCACGCCCCGACAGATGGTCGAGCACCTGCGGAGCTTCGAGCTGGAGCTGAAGTTCTCGGCGGGGATCTGGTTTTTCACGCCGCCGGAAAGCCGCTTTCACGCGAAGTACCAGCCGGAGAAGTCCATCGAGCAGCGGCTCGACATCGCGGCCGGTCTCGCCGCCGACGGCCTCGTCGGCGTCGAAGCGCACTACCCCGACGAGGTCAACGAGGAGAACCTCGACCTCTGGAAGTCCTTTACGGCCGAGACCGGCATCCGGTTGATCACCGTCATCCCGATGCTGTTCCGGGACGAGCAGTTCGAATGGGGGTCGCTCTCCAATCCGATTCCCGAGCACCGTCGGAAGGCGATCGATCGGACCACGCGGGCGCTCCAACTGAACCGGGAACTTGACACGGACTTCGCCGTCGTCTGGCCCGGTATCGACGGGTACGAGAACCCGCTGGGCGTCGACTTCGCGTCGATGCGGGCGCGGTTCGCCGACGGCCTCGTCGAAGCGATGGACGCGGTGCCCGGCGTGCGTATCGCGTTCGAGCCCAAGCCGTACGAACCGCGCGGCCGGATCCTCTTCGGCACCACGGTCGAGGGCGTCCTGCTCGGCCGCCAGGTGGAGGCGGGGCTGACCGATCCGGCGAACCGGGCGCTTCTTGACGACGGGCACGCGCTGTGCTGCATGAACCCGGAGATCGGCCACGTCCTGATGGGCCACGAGGACCTGGCGTACGCCTTCAGCTGGCCGCTGGCCGAGGGGCGCCTGGCGCACTCGCACTGGAACAGCCAGCCGCTGGGCAACTACGACCAGGACCTCAACGTGGGCGTCGTCTCGCCGGAACAGATCGAGTCGCTGCTGTACGTCCTGAAGATGCACGGGTACCGGGGGCACTTCGGCATCGACATCAACCCGGAGCGCATGCCGGTGGACACGGCGATACGGATCTCGATGGACGCCATCCGCGCCGCCAACGATCGCGTCAACGAGTTCGATCACGAGGCGATCCTCCACGCGCACGCGCACCCGGACGAGACGCGAGGGTGGATCGAGGCGTACCTGGTCCGCGCCCGCGCATCGCACCCGGACCGGCTCACTCCTCTGCCGCGGCCTCTGTAGCCATGGCCGAGCGCGACCTTCTTCTCGGCATCGACGTGGGCACCGGCGGCTGCAAGGCGCTGCTGGTCGACTTGCGGGGCGAGGTCATCGCCGGCGCGACGACGGAGTACCCCCTCTCCACACCGAAGCCGTTATGGTCCGAGCAGGATCCCGAACACTGGTGGCAGGCGACGATCGCCGGCATCACGCAGGTGCTCGCGGTCGCGAACGTCGAACCGGGTCGGATTGCCGGCGTGGGGCTGACCGGCCAGATGCACGGCCTGGTGATGCTGGACGGGGGCGGCGAGGTGTTGCGCCCCGCCATTCTCTGGAACGATCAGCGCTGCGGCGAGCAATGCGACGAGATCCACCGCCGGTTGGGGCGGGACTCCGTGATCCGGCGCACCGGGAAACCCGTGCTCACTGGTTTCACCGCGCCGAAGATCCTCTGGGTCAGGGCGCACGAGCCGCAGGTGTACCGGGCCGTCGCGCGCGTGCTCCTGCCCAAGGACTTCGTGCGGTACCGCCTGACCGGGACGTTCCTCAGCGATGTCACGGACGCCTCGGGGACGTCGTTGTTCGACGTCGGCGAGCGGCGATGGTCCGACGAGATCCTCGAGGCATTGCAGATCCCGCGCGCGTGGCTGCCGGAGGTCACGGAGTCGCCCGTTGCCAGTGCCGCCGTCAGCGCCGCCGGCGCCTGCAAGACAGGTCTCGTCGAGGGCACGCCCGTCGTGGCGGGCGCCGGCGACCAGGCCGCCGAGGCCGTCGGCTGCGGGGTCGTCGAGGATGGACGGGTCTCGATCACGATCGGTACCTCGGGGGTCGTCTTCGCAGCCACCGAAACGCTCCGGCAGGATCCGGCGGGGCGCCTGCACGCGTACTGCCACGCCTCGCCCGGCGTGTGGCACCTGATGGGCGTCATGCTGTCCGCAGGCGGGAGCCTGCGGTGGTACCGCGACACGGTGGCGCGTGAACCCTACGAGGTGCTTCTCGACGAGGCGGCACGTGTCGAGCCGGGGTGTGAAGGGCTGCTGTTTCTTCCGTACCTCTGCGGCGAGCGAACGCCGCATGCGGACCCCCTGGCCCGCGGCGCCTTCGTCGGCCTGACGCTGCGTCACGGCAGGTCACACCTGACGCGGGCCGTGCTGGAGGGCGTCACGTTCGGCCTGAGGGATTCACTGGAACTCGTCGGCGGGCTCGGCGTGGCCGTCGGCCGGGTCCGGGTTTCCGGCGGCGGCGCCCGCAGCGCGATGTGGCGACAACTGATGGCCGACATTCTGGGCGTCGAGATCGCGACGGTCAACGTCACCCAGGGCGCCGCCTTCGGCGCGGCGCTGCTGGCGGGCGTGGGTGTCGGAGTCTGGCCGGGCGTGGTCGACGCCGCGCGGTCCGTGGTCCGCGAGACCGGCCTCCTGCACCCCGGCCCCGATCGGGCCGTCTACGACGAGTGTTACCGGCGCTACCGGGCGTTGTACCCCGCACTGGCGCCGGTGTTCGCGGCCACCGGGCCGGGAGGTGGCACATAGACGCGGAGGGTGGCACGGTTGAACTCGCTCTAGCGAGTTCGGCCGTGGTGCGACGTTCGAAGACACGGCCGACGGCGGACGCCGTCAACCGTGCCACACAGAGTCAGACGCTGCGCCGAACCCACAAGGAGAGACCGAAGACTCCGAGGGTGGCACGGTTGAACTCGCTCTAGCGAGTTCGGCCGTGGTGCGATGTTCGAAGACACGGCCGACGGCGGACGCCGTCAACCGTGCCACACCGAGATTCATCGGGTCGTACGTGTTTGTGCCGGAGCGCGACGGCCCGACGCGCGCACAGAACCAGGCCGCCGGTCACGGGGGGGGACCACGACCGACTGATGGTTGCCTGGTTCTGTAGACAGTCCCCGGTGGGTGAATGACATTCACCCCTACGCACCGGCGTCAGTATAGCACACGCCGCTGATAATGGGATCCCGATCTCCTGATTTGTCTTTTTCCCTGCCCCCCGCCGCCGGGATCCCCCCCAAGACCCCGCGCCGGAGGCCGAATCAGTGCGGGAATACGCTCGCACACTGCCCCATCGGGTGCTATGTTTGCACCGGCACGCCCGCTGGTCCGCGTATCGATAGGAACGGTACACATGAATATGAGAATGCTCGTGGGGCTGGGGCTCCTGGTTGCAACGGGAGCCGCGGGAACCCTGTCTGGCCAAACCAATGCCGGCGCGCCACGCGGACCGGCGCTCGACTGCGGTTTCGGCGCATCCGGCAACTGGTTGCAGGCCTTTCGGGAGGCGGTCCAGCGAGGCGAGGTCATCGACCCCGCCACGCGCGTGTTGCCCGATCTGCCGCCGCCGATTGCCCTCGCCGGTCAGCCGGCGCGGTGCCTTACTCGCGAGCAGATCTTCCCCTTCGAGGACACCGACCAGCTCCTGCTGACGAACTTCTCCTCCGCGCAGCTCACGGCGCTGCTGGTAGACGCCTCCAACAGCCTGCTGGCAAGCTGGGGCGACAACTTCGACTTCATCGGCTTCTGGGTGAACTTCGATCCGGACCACCAGATCGGCACCGCGTTCTACAAGCTCGTCTCCAATGACGTCACGGGAATCGGCAACGTCGGCGAGGTGATCGGCGAGGGGCCGACCTTCGACATCCACGCCGACCTCGGCCTCGCCGGCGAGAGGATCCAGGGGATGGTCATGATGTGGAACATCAACAGCGGCACGTGGCAGACGGGCAACGGGCCCGCCGCGGAATTCACGCGCATGGCCCTGGGCCAGGAGTTCGAGCACCGCTTCGCGCTGTTCCTGCCGCCGCTGCTCGGCGTCGCCGACCGCCCCATGCAGGGCGACAACGGCTCGTGCGGGCGGCAGTTCCACTGGAACTGGAGAACTGACGGCCAGGGCTCGTCGATGGAGATCTCGGAGTGGGTCGGCTCCAACCCGGCCGAACTGGTCGGCAGCTTCGTCACGTTCAACACCGACATCCCAGGCAGCGTCTTCAGCTACACGGACCTGTATCTCATGGGCTACGTGTCGCCGGCCGAGATGGACGCGGGCAACTCCGAGCTGCGCTACATGAACACGTCCACATGCAGCCGGTTCTACAACGGCACGATCTCGAACTTCAGTTCCGCGGACATCATCGCCGCGGCGGGTCCGCGAGTTCCTGATCACACCGCGGCGCAGAAGGACTACAAGACCGCGTGGATCATGATCCACCTGCCCGGGCAATCACCCACGACACCACAGCTCGACAAGGCCGTCGCCATCCTGGAGCAGCACATGGACGACTGGAGCCTGAGCACGCTGGGCCGGGGCACGATGGACAACGCGCTGTTCACGGACGTCAACTGCAACGGCGTACCCGACGCCCAGGAGTGCCTGGCGGACCTCGACGGCGACGGCACGGTCGGGATCCTCGACTTTCTGGCGCTGCTCGCGGCGTGGGGGGATCCCGGCGGTCCGGCGGACGTCAACGGCGACGGCACGGTCGGGATAGTCGACTTCCTTCAACTGCTGGCCGGCTGGGGCGCGTGTCCTTGATCCCGGAACGCCGCGGCGTCAGCCGTCGCCGGCGGCCTCCTGGAGCAATTCCTCGGCCTTGGCTCTCGACTGGGTGATGAGGCCGTTGACGACCTTGGCCGGGAGGATGAAGGTGCCGACGCTCGAATCCATGCCGCCACCGCGAAGCATGCGCATCATGCCGCCGAAACCCGATCCGCCGCTGTCGTCGGTCGTGGTCGGCGCCAGCGTGATCAGCACGCCGATGACGTCGCCGGACGACGAGAAGACCGGCAGGCCGTAGCTGGCGATGTTGCCGTCGATGATCCACGCCTTGCGGGGTTTCCTGATCGCGCCGCTGACACGGGCCGTCGCGGCGTACGGCGCGTAGTCGTAACCCTTCTTGAGCCGGCCGATCGCCACGACGGTGTCGCCGACTGCGGGGGTGGCGCCCTCGGCGAAGTTGATGGGGGCCAGCGTGCGATCGGTGATCCCCGTCACCTGGAGGAACGCCAGGTCGAGCTTGGTGTCCTTGGCGACCAGGAACGCGTCGTACTCCTCCTCCTCGGTACCGAAGATCACCTTGAA
>JADFOJ010000112.1 GCA_022562915.1 Planctomycetota bacterium
TGGCGTGCCTCCGGGGTGTGCGCGTAGCCTGGGTGCTGCCTCCGCGAGCCCTTGTCGTGGCTGATCTTGATGAGGATCGCCGCAGGGTGGCGGCCGGCCTGGGGTGCCGGAGCACGGCCGATGCCGCCGGCGCGTGCGAGGCCGGGCAGCTCCTGCTGGCCGTCAAGCCCCAGAGCTTCGCCGCCGTGGCGCGGTCCATCGGACCGCTGGAGCGTCCGACGGTGGTGATCTCGATCATGGCGGGTCTTGGGAGCCCGGCGATTCGACAGGCTCTGGGCCCGTTGGCCCGCGTGGTCCGTGTGATGCCCAACACGCCCTGCCGGGTGGGCGCGGGTATGACGGCGATCGCGCTGGGCGAGGGCGCCGAACCCGGTGACGACGCGCTCGCCGTGAAAATCTTCGACGCGCTGGGTCGCACCGTGATCGTGGACGAGCATCACATGCACGCCGTGACCGGCCTCAGCGGTTCGGGACCGGCATACGTGTTCCTGCTTGCCGAAGCGATGGAGCAGGCGGCGGTCGCGGCGGGGCTGGACGACGCAACCGCGGCGCTGCTCGTGCGGCACACGATTCACGGGGCCGGGACCCTTCTCATCGAGTCCGCAGAGGCGCCGGCGGAGCTGCGGGCAGCCGTCACGAGTCCCGGCGGGACCACCGAGGCTGCGCTGGAGGTGATGATGGATCGCGACTGGCCGGCCATCGTGGGTGATGCCATCGCCGCGGCGCGGGACCGCGGCGCGGAGCTGGGCGGCTAGAAATCGCGGCGGACGAAGATGACGCACGCCGCGGCCAGCACCAGTGCTTCGAAGCCGAGCGACGTGCCGACGATGTACCAGGGGGAGTACGAGTCCAGCTCCTTCTCCAGGCGGCGGGTCATCTCGACGTCGACGGGATCGCGCATCAGCGCGGAGGTGCCCGTGCCGGTCATCTCGCCGCGCATCATGGCCGCGATGCTGAAGCCGTCGGGGTCCTTCAGCCACCGGGACAACAGCCCGACGGTGAGCTGGGTCTTGGGCAGTACAGCCATCATGAACTCGGTCGGGCCGTGCCACGTCTGGAGCGACGCGGCGGCGTCGAGCGACGTGTCGCGTTCGGCCTGCTCCTGCTCCAGCCGATATTGCAAATCGGCGCGAACGATAAGCCCGGCGGCATCGTCCGGGCCGAGGTTGAACGTGTCGAGCCGTTGCGCCATCCGCTCGATCCGCACCTGGCTCTTCTCCGCCTGTATCTCGAAGCGGGTCCGGAACTGGTAGAGCATCCCCTCGGCAGTCTGCATTCCCCACAACGAGAACCAGAACAGCAGCGTCATGAGCAACGCCGTGATCGCGGAGCGCGTCACGACGCCGGTAAGCACACACACCGCGTAGAGATAGCTGTAGAAGACCGTCACCACGGGCACGGCGGAGAAGATCATCCAGTTCCACTCACCGATCCTGAGCCCGACGCACAGAAAGATGCCGACGCAGAACAGCGTGAGCTGGAGCACCACGAACAGCAGGCTCATCACGAACTTGATCGAGAAGATCATGACGCGCCCGATCGGCTTGGACAGCACCAGGTCGATGGCCCCGCCGGCGAGGAAATCCGGGAACATCGTGCATGTCGAGATCAGGGCGAGGATGATCGCGATCCAGCTCAGCCAGACGGCGACGATGAAATCCGAGAAAATGCCGATGTACAGCGCGCGGGCCCACGGCGTCGTGCTGTTGACGAACTCGCTGTCCACCTGCCTGAGACCGAAGAGCACCGACATGCCCTGTTCGTTGAAACCGATCGATCCGTAGCTGACGACCACCATCGCCGAGAGGCCCAGCGTGACCCAGAAAAGTTTCCTGGAGTTGAGCTCCCGGTACGCATCGAGCAGCATCGCAAGAAACACGGTCATGTCGTCGGTTCCTGCACGGCGTCCGCGCTCTCGACGGCCGCGCCTGGAGCCAGGGTGCGGCCCGTCTTCGGGTCGGTCACCGAGCGCATGAAGAGATCCTCCAGCGTCTCGCGGACCGGCTGCACCGAGACGATCGTCAGCTTGTCGGCGCGGAGGCGATCGAGGATCGGCTGGATCGACGACGCCTCGACGCCCTTGCAGATCAGCGTGCTGCGGCCGTCGGCGCCCGCCTCGACCCGAAGATCGCTCTGCCGAGCGGCCCACGGCGGCGCGGCCGAGTCGATGACGATCTCGTACCGCCGGCTGTCGGCGGTCAGGTCGTCGATCCTGCCCTGCCGCACGACACGTCCCTGCACGAGGATCGCCACACGGTCGCAGACCATCTCCAGCTCGCTGAGGAGATGGCTGTTGATGAAGATCGTCTTGCCTTGATCACGAAGCGCCAGCAGGACGTCGCGAATGTCCCTTCTTCCCACCGGATCGACGCCATCGGTCGGCTCGTCCAGTATGACGAGTTCCGGATCGTTCATGAGCGCCTGGGCGAGGCCCACGCGCTGCATCATGCCCTTGGAGTACGTCGCGATCTTCTTGTCGGCCCAGCCGGTCATGCCGATCGTGTTCAGCAGTTCGGCGGCCCTGCGGCGACGGCTGGGTTTGTCCACGCGGGCGAGCGCGGCGTAGAACTCCAGCGTCTGTCGCCCCGTGAGGTATCGGGGAAACCGATGGTGCTCCGGCAGGTAGCCGACACGGCGCAGCGTCGGCTTGTGGCCGATGGGGTGACCGAGCAGCGTGCCTTCGGCCCGGTCGGGACGGACGACCGTCATCATGATCTTGACCAGCGTGCTCTTGCCGGCGCCGTTGGGTCCCAGCAGCCCGAAGATCTCACCGGCATGCACCTGCATCCGGACGTCGCGAAGGGCGTGGATCTTTCCCTTGTAGGTCTTCTCGACGTGGTGAAGATCGATGACGGAGGTGCCGTTGGTGGAGGCCATGCCGTCCAGCAGTGTACTTTTCTTCGCCGCGGGTATCCTGCTCCGACGATGGACGCGACCCTGGGCGGTTTTCTGGCACGGCTGGAGGCGGCCGGCGAACTGCACCGCATCTCGGCGCCGGTCTCGCCGGTCCTGGAGGTCGCCGAGGTTGCCGACCGCCACAGCACGTCGCCGTGCCCGCAGACCAGCCCCGGCGCAGCCCGCTTCGACCCCGGGCACTGTGACCTTGGCGGCAAGGCGCTCCTCTTCGAGAACATCCAGGGCAGCGACTTCCCGCTGTGCATCAACGTCTTCGGGTCGTATCGGCGGATGGAGATGGCGCTGGGCGACCCGCCCGGCGGCTTCGAGGGCATCGCCCGCCGGATCGCCGACCTCACCCGCCCGCAGCCGCCGCGCGGGGTGCGCGAGATGCTCAGTCGCGCCAAGGCCCTGCTCCCGCTGCTTCGGACGCCGCCGGCGCGTGTCCGCCGGGGTGTCTGCCAGGAGATCGTTCACCTCGCCCAGCGCGGCGAGGTGGACCTGCGCAAGCTTCCGCTGATCCAGTGCTGGCCGCTGGACGGCGACCTCGCCGCCGTGGGCTGGGATCTCTCGCCGGAGGAAGCGGGCAGGCCCGCGGACCCGGACGCGTGGGGCCGGTACATCACCTTCGCGGGCATGCACACCGTGCACGCCGACGACGCCGAGGCCGCCAGGCCGGCGAGCCAGAACATCGGCATGTACCGGGCGCAGCTCCTTGACGCGACGCACCTGGTCATGCACTGGCACATTCACCACGACGGGGCCGCGCACTGGCGATCGTGGAAGCGGGTGGGCCGGCCGATGCCGATCGCGATCTGTTTCGGCGGCGAGCCGGTGCTGCCCTTTGCCGCCACGGCGCCGCTGCCGCCGGGCATGAGCGAACTGCTCATGGCGGGGTTCCTGAACGGGCGCGGCATACCGATGGTGCCGGCACGTACCCTGCCCCTGCGCGTCCCGGCCAACAGCGAGATCGTCATCGAGGGGTACGTGAACACCGAGTGCGGTCCCATCGGCTGGCTGCCGCAGCGCCGCGACGGCACCCTCGTCGAGCCCATCGGCCCCGGGGCCGTCATCGAGGGGCCGTTCGGCGATCACACCGGGTATTACTCGCTGCCGGACCGCTACCCGATCGTCGAGGTCACCGCCGTGACACACCGGCGAGCCGCGGTCTTCCCGGCGACCATCGTCGGCCCGCCGCCCCAGGAAGATTACTACCTCGGCAAGGCCACCGAGCGGATCTTCCTGCCGCTGCTGCGCATGATCATTCCGGACATCGAGGATTACCACCTTCCGCTGTTCGGATGTTTTCACAACTGCGCGTTCGTGAAGATCCGCAAGGCGTACCCGCTCCAGGCGAGGCGCGTGATGCACGCGATCTGGGGCGCGGGGCAGATGGCCTGGGAGAAGCTCATCGTCGTCGTGGACCACGACGTGGACGTTCACGACGAGACGGCCGCCCTGGCCGCGATCTTCCGGCACTGCGATTTCAGACGCGACACCGAGCCGGTCAACGGGCCGCTGGACATCCTGGACCATGCGGCGGCGAGGCTGGGTGCCGGCGGCAAGCTCGGCATCGATGCCACCCGGAAGATTCCCGGCGAAGAGATCGACAGCGCCGTACTCCTGGAGTGCCCGGCGCCCGCGATCGGTACGGGGATAGCCGCGACGATCTCGGGCCGCGCCGTGGGCAGGGCGGGGATCACCGCGGTCACGGCGCCGGCCTTCGGGCGAGGGCGATGCGTGTTCGTCGGCGTCGACAAGGCCCGTGCCGGTCAGGGCGCGGCGGCGATCGCCCGGGTCTGGAGTTCCGCGGCAGCGCCCGCCGCGGACCTGGTTATCGCGGTCGACGCGCACGTCGACCTCGAAGACTGGCAGAATGTCCTGTTCCACATGTGTGCGAACATCGACACCTCCCGGGACCTCGTTCGCCAGGACCGTCGTCTCGGCATCGACGCCACCACGAAGATGGCCGGGGACGAGCGCCACGGCCGGCCGGTGCGCGCGTATCCGCCGATGATCGAGATGAGCGACGAGATCCGCCGGCGCGTGGCCGCGCGCCGGGCCGAACTCGGCTTCGGCTGATGGAACTCAGTACCGATCCACGTACTCCGGCTTGAGCACGAAGTAATACAGCCTTCCCTCGGCGAACTGGCCCCCGGCGAGTATCTCGGCGCCGGGACCGATCCCCATGAAGATGTCGGCGCGGCCCGGGGCCTGGATGGCGCCGCCGGTGTCCTGGTCGAGCATGAGCTGGAGAAACGGCCTGGACTCCTCGGCGAAGGAGATCGACGAGGTGTCCACGAGAACCGGGCCGCCGCGGGGATAGATCTTCTTGTCCGTGGCGAGCGAACGTTTTGCGGTCACGGTGACGCCCAGCGATCCGGCGGGCCACGCCGACTCGTCGTACTCGGTGAAGAAGACGTAGCTCTCGTTCCTGTACATGAGGTCGATGACCCGTTGCGGGTCGCGGCGGTATTCGCGCGTGACCGCGGTCATGTTGATCTCGTCGGCGGCGACAAGGCCCTCCTCGACCATGGACCGGCCGAGCCCCGTGTACGGACGGTCGGTCTTGCCGGCATAGCCGACGTACATGACCTCGGCGTCGTCGTCCTTGAAGGTCTGTCCAAGGCGGAGCTTGGCCGAGCCGTTCACATGGATCATGTACACGTCCAGCGGATCCGCGAGCCAGACGAGTTCGCCGCCGGCGAGCATCCCCGATTCCTCGATCTGCCGGCGTGTTGCGTACGGTGCGGTCGTGCCGTCCGCGAGCCGGCGGCCCAGCGGGGCGCCGCTTTCGGGGTCGGTCGCCAGGTCCTGGGGGCGCATGTACAGGGGGTACATGAACTCCCCGGTCGGCGCGCGGCGTGCGCGAAAGACCGGCGAGTAATAGCCGGTGAACAGGACGGTGCCCGATCCGTCGTAGCCGACCGATTCGTAGATGTCGAAGCGCTGAAGAACCGCGTCGCGGAACTGTTCGGGGCTCCGGCCGCCCGTGACCAGTTCGCGCATGGCAAGCAGCCCCGCGCGGGCCTGCTCGTGGGTGATGCCCTCGAACGGATAGTGCCGCCGGCTTGACGGCGCGGCAAACCACACGAGGCTCTCGTCGAAGGCCTCGAGCAGACCGGGATCGGTGCTCCCGGCCGCACCGGCCAGGTCGGGCAGCCTCGCCGGGTCGGTCACCAGCCGCAGGGCGGAGAGCCCCGGCCGCAACGGCCTGGCGTAGTTCGGCCCGGATGCCACCGGACTTTGCAGCAGCGGGGTGCTCGCACAGCCGATAAACCCACAGTGCACGCAGCCCAGGAGGACCCCCAGCATGACGACGCGTGGACAACTCATGGGGGCAACGTATCGTGGCGTGGTCTGCGCCGCCAGCGGGGGCCGCGCGCTACAATGACTGCACCCCGGATCGGCGGTGCGGGACGGAGGTCCTGGTGATGAGTCTTGGCGATGAATAGCGGCATTATGCTCGCGTCTCCCCCCCTCCTGGGCTTCGGCTTCCCGGGTGGCTATGAGTGGATAATCCTGCTGATTCTCGGGCTGCTGATCTTCGGGCGCCGCCTGCCTGAGGTCGCCCGGAATCTCGGCAAGAGCATCGTCGAGTTCAAAACGGGCCTCAAGACCGGTATCGAGGACGAGATCGACACCGAGTCGTCCCATGACCCCCCGGCGATTCCCCCGTCGCGGCCGACGGAACTTCCGCGGACTTCCGAGCCAAGTGAGCCGCGTGTGAGCCACGACCCCATGGCGGCCGAGGGTCTCGACGGCGACGAGCCGGAACAGGCCGAGCAGCCCGTCGAGCAGCCTGCGCCCGGCGGATCGGACCCGGATCGCGCATCCGGCTGAAACGCCCCTGCAATTCGTCCGAACCAGACTGGGTGCCTTCGGCTTCGAAGAACGGCCTGAGGATACCCTTGCGGCTGTGACGTCATGACCCCACCGGCACTACATCGAGGCTCCTCGGCGCCGGTCGGTTTCCGAGACCGGCTGCTGGCCGAATCGGTCCGCGCGCTGGAGCACGACGGGTCGCAACCGATCGACGCCCCCGACGCGGACGCCCGGGCAGCCGCACTCGACGGCGACTTCGAGACGCGGCTCATCGCCCGTGCCCGGGCGATCGCCGCGGCGAACGGCCTGGAGCCGGCGATGCGCAACACGGGACAGGCGTTCCTCGCCATCGTCGCGATCGGGGTACTGCTTGCGGCGATCGCGGGCCTCAGTGCCGCCCGCGCATCTCTTGGCACTCCCAACCACGAGGTCAACGTCTTCTGGGCACTGGGCGGCCTGCTGGGCGTCCAGACCATCCTGCTGCTGGCGTGGGTCGTCGTGATGGTCAGGACACCCACCTCGTTGCCAAGCCTCTCGCTCGGTGGCGTGGCGATCGGCGTGGCCCGGCGGATGGCGGGCCGCCGACACCGCTCCGCCGGGAACGCCGCCGTCATCGAGGCGACCGGTGCCGTGTTCGCGCGGGGCGCGATCGGGCGGTGGACGCTCAGCTCGATCAGCCACGCGCTGTGGCTCGTGTTCAACGCGTCGTGCGTGCTGTTCGTCGTGCTCTGCCTGAGCACGGGGCTGTACCGCTTCGTGTGGGAGACGACGATCCTGCCGGCGGACGCGTTCACGAGGCTGACCCGCGTGATCGCCTGGGGGCCCTCGCAACTGGGCTTCCCGACACCGACGCCCCAACAGATCGCGGCCAGCGACGGCTCCATCGCTCCGGATCTCAGCGAGGCGACCCGGCACGCGTGGTCGGGCCTGCTGATCGGGAGCGTCGTGACGTACGGGCTCGCGCCCCGCTTTCTGTTGCTCGTACTGTGCGTGTGGCGACAGACCCGTGCCCGGCGCGCGTACCGGCTGGACACGTCGCGCCCCGGCTACCTGCGCCTGCGCGCGCGTCTCATGCCGGGTTCGAAGAGCCTCGGCGTGATCGACCCCGAGATCGACGGCGAGGGGCGCCTCGAACACGTCGTGCGGTCGCCGGTGTCGCCACACCGGGCCCAGGGCGGGCCGCCGGCCGTGCTGGGTGTGGAGATCGAGCCGCCCGCCACGGGGTGGCCGCCGTCGGTCGCCGGCGTCGCGTGGCGTGATCTCGGATTCGTGGACGGCCGGTCGGATCGCCTGCGCGTGCTTGGGGAACTCGGCAACGGCAGCGACGGCCCGTCGATGACCGTGGCCGTCTGCGGGCTGACGACGACGCCGGACCGCGGCATCGCGGCGTTTCTCGGCGACGTCAGGCACGCCGCAGGGGTGCGCATGGCGATGGTGCTGACCGGCGGCGAGGCGTTGCGCAGGCGGGCCGATGGCGGGCAACTCGCGACGCGTGTCGAAGACTGGCGGGCGCTCGCCGACGCGATCGGCGTTGCCGCCGCCGACGTCATCGAACTGGACCTGGATCACCTGACGGCCGTCTCCGGGGCGAAGCTCGCGTCGCTGCTTGGCGTCGAGGAGACCGCCGCCGTCGTGCAGCGACGGATCGAGGACGCGTTCGACGCGATCGTCGACCATGTGCGCGGCTGGCCGCCGGAACCGGAAATGAAGCAGCAGGCAGCGCTGCACGAAGCCATCGGGAAGCTCTACAGGCCGGAGATGTCCTCGTGGGCGCAGCGCTTCCGTCTCCCTGATGCGGCCGGGCTCAAGGACAGTCTCCCGGAGACGCTGCGGGCCGGTGCGCAGGGGATCGTGGCCGTGTTGCCGCGGCGTCTCAAGGCCGATACCCGCTGGGTGGCCGCCGGTGCGATCGCCGGAGCGCTGGGCTGCGTGACCGCCGCCGCGTTGCTGTCGCCGGTGGCGATCGCGGCGCTGCCGATGTGGTCGGTGCTCGGTGCGGCGATCACGGCCGTG
>JADFOJ010000113.1 GCA_022562915.1 Planctomycetota bacterium
GGTCGCCGTCTTCTCGTGAGCAGCCTCGTGGCGGGCAGCTCCGTGGGCCTGCTGCTCTGGCGGCCCGACCAGTTGTTCGCGCCGGGGTTCCAACTGAGCTTCGGGGTCGTCCTGGGATTGATTCACCTCGCGCCGCGGCTGCGCGCCCGCTGGTTCGGCATGCCGGACGCCTTCGCGGCGACCTCCGCGGAAATGATCATGCAGTGGGTACGAACCGCTGCCGCGGCGTCCATGACGGCGTGGGCCATCGCGACGCCGATCACGCTGTATCACTGGGGCGTGCTCTGGCCGCTGGCGGCGCCCTTCAGCGTCGTCCTGTTACCACTGGTCACATTGGTACTTGCACTGGGATACCTCAAGATCACGATGGCGATCCTGCTCCCAAGCGTCGCACTGCTCACCGCGGTGCCGCTGGCATTGGTGGCGGAGGTGATCATTTCACTGGTGCGCGCGATGGATGCCGTGGGCCTCTCAGCGATTCGACTCGTTCCCCCGCCGGTGGCGTGGTCGGTGGCGGCTCTGTTCTGGGTCACCGGCTGGGCCGTGCTGGGTGACCGTGTCATCGGCTTCTGGGGCGGGCGGCGCGGGCGGCTGGCACTGCGTCTTGCCGGGCTGGCGTTGGTCGCATGGCTATTCTGGCCGATGCTGCCGCCGGCACTGCGGTTTGACCGGACTGCTCTGCGCATCGACATGCTGGCGGTGGGCGATGGATCGTGCTTCGTTCTCCGCAGCGGTGCGAGCACCGTTATCTTCGACGCCGGCTCCAGCAGTGTTCGCGCCGCGGGCCGGCGCGTGATCGTGCCGGCGCTGCGCCGCCTCGGCGTGCGGTCGATCGACGCGGTGGTGATCAGCCACCCGAACCTCGACCACTACGCGGCGGTGCTCGACCTGGCCGACGCGTTCTCCATCGGCGAGGTGCTCGTGACGCCCCATACAGCCCGCGAAGCCGAGCGGGACCCCTACGGCCCGGTGATGTTTCTCCTGGGGGGCCTTGCCGAGCGATCCGTGCGCGTCCTGGAGGTTGCCGCCGGCGATGTTCGCGAGTTCGGCTCGTGCCGCTGGAGGTGGCTGAATCCCGACCCCGCGGCGCCGTACGACGACTCGAACGACGGCTCGATGGTCATTCGCATCGAGACCGCCGGCCGCTCGGTCCTGCTGTGCGGCGACATAGAAGCGCCCGCGATGAAGGCGCTCGGCAAACTCCCATCTGCCGACATCGTGGAGTTGCCGCACCACGGCAGCCATCACCGGACCGCCGAGGCGTTCATGGCAGCCCTGGACCCGCGTGTCGTGCTCCAGTCCACGGGACGCGGCCGTTGGCGCCGCACGGACCCGAACTGGTCGCAGGTGCTGGCCGGAAGGCTCCGGCTCGTCACCGCGCGCGACGGCGCGTGCCACGTCGAGATCGATCGCTCCGGAAAGATCACCGTCGGCCGCTTCCTCGGCGGTACGGGATCCGACCATGATGTACCGCCTGCCAGCTCCGTTTCGGCTTGCTCGCCTTGATTTGTTGACAGAACACAGCAATACACCTAAGCTGTCAACGTTGACAGACCGATAGATTCTCTGGGTGTCATCAACCAAAGGTCATTCTGTCTTCTATGGACGGCTCCCCACTCAAACAGGCCCGGTTGGCTGCGGGTCTCACCCTCAGGGAACTCGCTCAGAAGCTCTCTCGCCTGGGCTACGGCATTACTCCCGCGGGCATCTCCAAGTACGAGATTGGCAAGAGCAAGCCACCACCCTCATTCCTTCACGCCGCCGGCAGAATCCTCGCCGTCAAACCGGCTCATCTCGTCAGGTCACCTGCGGTGACTGTTGATTGGTTGAACTTCCGCAAGCACTCGCGGCTATCCCAGCGAGACCAGAATCAGATCAAGGCGTGGGCGTCAACGATCGTCGAGAAGCAGATCGCACTCCAACAGCTTCTGTTTCCCCATATCCGGACGGGGTTTCCCAAGCCTCGACCATGCACAAGCCACGAGGATGCTGAAGAGGCAGCCGAGACGCTTCGCAGGAAATGGGGCCTGGCCGATATCCCCATCGAGAGCGTCACGGAAGCTCTCGAAGATCGCGGCGGCGTGGTCGTTGAGTATCCGCGGCACGTCAGCCGGTTTGACGGACTATGCGGTTGGGCCGACCGGTTCCCGGTCATCGTCGTCTCGGCGAATGTACCCGACGATCGCCGGCGACTCAGCCTGGCCCACGAACTCGGACACCTGGTCATGGACTGCAGCCGGGTCGCCCCCTCGATTGAGGAACACCTCGCCTTCCGTTTCGCCGCCGCGTTCATCGTGCCCGCCGCTGTGGCATGGCGAGAGCTCGGCACAAAGCGAAAGAGCCTCCTTCCGCAAGAGCTCGCACTCTTGAAGCGAAAGCATGGTCTGAGCATGCAGGGCTGGATCCGACGCGCGCGAGATCTTGAGATCATCACCCAGGGACATTACGAAACGCTCTTTCGCCGATTCAGTGCGCTCGGCTGGCGAACCACCGAGCCTGTCGCGTTTGAAGGCCACGAGCGAGCAACCAGGCTCAAGCAACTCGTACTCCGCGCACTTGCCGAAGGCATCATTACTCCGTCCAGGGCGTCCGAGATCGTGCCCGGCATTCACGACGAGATGACGATCGACGCCCAAGGCAAAGTACCACCGACGGAGTTGCTCAAACTCCCCCGCAAAGAACGCCGTCGGCGCCTTGCTGAATCGGCCAGAGTGGTTGCGAAGCACTACACCCATAGCGCAGCCTAGCCCGCTACCACGAATACTCCGCCATGCCCAAGTACCTGCGAGGCGAAATCTGGGACGTGAGCTTTGAGCCCGCGGAGGGGAGTGAAACCGACAAGACGCGTCCCGCCGTTGTTGTCAGTGAAGACGAGTTGGGCGCGCTTGATCTGCGGATCGTCGTTCCGCTCACCGATTGGAAGCAGTGGTACGAAAAGGCAGAGTGGATCATCGAGTTCAAGGCCACAAAGGACAACGGCCTCGACAAGCGATCAGGCGCGGATTGTTTCCAGGTTCGATCGGTCTCAATAACTCGGATTGAAGTCAAACGAGGCGTTGCAACTCCCGGACAGGTGGACGAACTCGCAGCCGGCATCGCCCTCTGTGTAGGCTGGACCGGCTGGAACCTTGCCGACCAGTAGCACAACCGCGGTCGCTTCCTCGGCGGTACCATATCCGATCAATGACGAACCTTCTGCCAGTTGTCGTCGCCCTCGCCTGGGCAAGCGTGTGTACCGCAGTCCAGCCGGACCGGGCACTGCCGGACCTGCACCTGAAGCGCGAGTTCGGGCGCCTGGGCTTTCACCGGCCGGTGCAGCTCGTTCACGCCGGTGACGATCGCCTGTTCGTCGTCGAACAGAATGGTCGCGTCCGCGTCTTCGAGAACCGTCCGGACGTCGGGACCGCGGGGGTCTTTCTCGACATACGGTCGAAGGTGAGCCGAAAGGACAACGAGGAAGGCCTGCTCACGCTCGCCTTCCACCCGCGGTACGCGACCAACGGCTACTTCTACGTGTATTACTCCGCGACCGACCCGCGCCGCGGCGTGCTCTCGCGTTTCACGGTCAGCGGCGACGATCCGGACCGGGCCGACCCGGATTCCGAGATGGTGATCCTGGAAGTCGAGCAGCCCTGGGGCAACCACAACGGCTCGACCGTGCTCTTCGGCCCGGACGGCTACCTGTACATGAGCCTCGGCGACGGCGGCTCCGCCGCGGACCCGCGGGACAACGGGCAGAACCTCGCGACGCTGCTGGGGACGATCCTGCGGATCGACGTCGATCGCGCGACCGACGGCCGCGCCTATGCGATCCCGCCGGACAACCCGTTCGTCGACCGGCCGGGGGCGCGCGGCGAGATCTGGGCGTACGGGCTGCGCAACGTCTGGCGGATGAGCTTCGACCGGGTGACCGGCGACCTGTGGGCGGGCGACGTCGGGCAGAACGCCTGGGAGGAGATCGATCTCATCACCAGGGGCGGCAACTACGGCTGGCGGATCCGCGAAGCAGCGCACCCGTTCCGGAAGGGCACCGCGCCCGACCCGCTGATCGACCCCGTCGTCGAGTACCCGCAACGCCGGGGCCGGGAGCTCGTCGGCATGTCCATCACGGGCGGCTTCGTCTATCGCGGCAAGGCGATGGAGACGCTCTACGGCGTCTACCTCTACGCCGACTACGTGACCGGACGGGTCTGGGCGTTGCGCCGGACCGGCGGAACCAACACTGCGCACCGCGAGGTCTTTGACGGCCCGCCGCGCGTGTACATCAGCTCTTTCGGCGAGGATGCCGCGGGCGAATTGTACATCTGCTCATTCGACAAGATCAACGGCCGCGGCGGCGGCAAAGGCCGGATCTACCGGATCGTCGAGAAGAAGTAGTCCGCCACGGAAGGATATCTCTCACCTGCGCGCCGACGTCACCAGGATCCTCCAGGCAGTAGAGCGCGGCGACCGGAAGGCTGCCGAGCAACTCCTGCCGATCGTCTACGACGAGCTTCGCGCGCTGGCCCAACACCGGATGGCGAACGAGTCGCCCGGCCAGACGCTGCAGGCGACGGCACTGGTTCACGAGGCCTATCTGCGATTGCTCGGTGATGACCAGGCCGGACGCCAGTGGGACAACAAGGGCCACTTCTTCGCCGCCGCCGCCGAGGCGATGCGGCGGATCCTCATCGACCGCGCCCGCGCCAAGGGCGCAGGCAAGAGAGGCGGTGGCCGCGCCAGGTTCTCGCTGTCACCGGAGCAGATCACACTCGACACGGTGCCCCAGGAAATACTCGACCTGGACGAAGCCATAGGACGTCTGGCAAAAGAAGACCCATCCAAGGCCGACCTGGTCAAGCTCCGATTCTTCGCCGGCCTGACCCTGCCCCAGGCAGCCGCGGTGCTGGGCATCTCCCCCACCACCGCGGACCGCCACTGGGCCTACGCCCGCGCCTGGCTCTACAACGAGTTGCGCCGGGAGCAATAGTGCGGGCGTCGGATCACATCAGCCCAGCTGATACAGGGATTTCGCGGTGTCCGGCAATGACTCGAGTGACGCGGTCCTGATACCCAGGGACTTGAGATCAGGGCGATCGACGGCGACCTCCTCGACGAAGCGTCGCATGTCGTCACCTGACCGCCCCAAAGCTAGAATGAAGCGGTCCATGACGCGCAACGCACGCATCCCGTTCGCCCCGGATCCGGTGATCGAGGCCTACAAGCGGGACGTTGACCGCACATTGCTGCGCGAGAACCTCAAGCTTCCGGTTGAAGACCGGTTCCGAAAGCTCAAGGAACTTCAGCGGCTGGCTCAAGAGCTACAACGCGCCGGGCGGAAGGCGCGATCGCGGGCATGACGGACTATGCGGCCCTGCTCGCTGCCCTCCGCGGGCAGCGCGTCGAATTCATCCTGGTCGAAGGTATGGCCGCGACCGCCCACGGGTCGGCCCGGCTGACGGAAGATGTGGACGTTGTATACCGGCGGTCACCGGACAACTACAGGCGCATGGTTGCGGCCCTCGGGCCGCATGACCCGTATCTGCGCGGAGCCCCGCCGGGGTTGCCTTTTCGCTGGGATGAACAGACCATCGAGCGAGGCCTCAACTTCACACTGACGACATCGATCGGAGCTATCGATCTTTTCGGGGAGATCGCCGGCGGTGGGACCTACGACGAGCTGGCTCAGCACACCATCGAGGTCACGGTCTTCGACACGCCGTGCCGCTGTCTCGACCTGCCGCACCTGATCCACGTCAAACGTGCGGCCGGCCGGCCCAAGGACCTGGAGGCCGTTGCCGAGCTTGAGGCATTGCTGGAAGAACAAGGCGCCGGGTAGACCGGGGCGCACGGAAACTCACGCCGGTACTCCTGGCAATCTGTCCACGCGCAGTATCCTGTCGTGTCGGTCGGCCAGGCGGGCGGGCCCATGAACGGTGAAGGATCGGCAAGCGGGTCGATGCAAGGTCCCCGGGACGGCTCCACCAGCACATCGTTGGGTACCGAGCCCCAGGCTCAGGCGACGAACCGAGGACTCGCCGAGAGCCGAATGGGGTCGTGCCGGAGGCAGGCACGCCGAAAATGGCCTGACACGGCGATTAACTTGACGTACTATGACGAAACACGCAAGAACTTTGCGTGTTTCGTCGTATATAGTCAAGTCTTCGATCTCGTCTCGCCGATCAGCTTGAAGCCAACTGCCAAAACACGTAATAGATTACCGTGTATCGTCAGTCGAGATCAAGTGAGATACCTTCATGGCGCTCCGGGAGCTCCTCAACCAGAAACCGGTCCTCACCCGTGCGGAGGTCACCGCATTCCTCCAGAATGAGCGGCCGCGGAAGGCCCGCACCCACGAGTCGCTGATTGCCTACTACGTTCGGACCGAGCGGTTAGTCCGGATTCGACGAGGCCTTTACGCGGTGGTCCCGCCAGGTGCCGACCCCGCGACGTTCCAGGTCGATCCATACCTCGTCGCGGCCCAAAGCGCCCCCGATGCCACGCTCGGCTACCACACCGCGCTGGAGTTCCATGGCAAGGCCCATGCACCCTTCCACGAGTTCTACTTCCTTTCAGCCACGCAGCGACGCCCATTCTCGTTCCGGTCAAATCGCTTCCGGCCGATCGTGTACCCCAAGGCGCTGCGAGAACGGCGCAAGGTCCACGACGCCACGAAGTCCGTGTGTCGCGATGGCGTCCAGGTGCGGGTCTGTACGCTTGAGCGAACGCTGGTCGACGTGCTGGATCGCCCCGACCTTGCCGGCGGCTGGGAGGAGCTCTGGCACTCGGTCACGTCGATCGAGTTCTTCGATCTCGATGTCGTCGTGTCCTACGCCTTGCTTCTCGGGAATGCCACGACGGTTGCGAAGGTCGGGTTCTTCCTGGAGCAGCACCGGGAGCGCTTGATGGTCGAGGACTCTCATCTCGGTCGCCTCCGAAAGCACTGCCCGCGGCAGCCGCATTATCTTGACCGCGATGACCGTACCGGCCGACTGCTCTCGCAGTGGAATCTCATCGTACCCGAGGTCGTGCTCGATTCATCCTGGAGCGAGGGGCCATGAAGATCTCGCCCGCGACCTCTACGTTCATGGCGAGGAGTCGGGCGCGTCACCAGGTTGCCATCCCACGTCTTGTTCCAGCGATTCGATCAGCGGGGCCAGCCGGATGAGCAGTTCCGGCAGGTGGTCCGTCACGACCTCGTAGATCTTGTCGGGAACCACGGTGCCGTATTCGTGCGCGAGAACGTTGCGCATCCCGGTGATGAGCGCCAGGGAATCTCAGGTGCGCGCCGGCGGGTATCCTCGGACACCAATCGGGCGGCTTCGCCAATTACTTCGACGCAGCGAATCACTGCTGCCTGGACCAGCTCATCGTCGAGAAACTCATCCAGTGTGTGCGTGCCGAGAAACTCACGGGCGCGTTGGGCGTGAATACGCATGTCCTCGCATTTTACGAGGTCGCGTTCGTGTGGCTCAAGCGCGCTCATACAGGGGCTCCGTCCTCCGAAGCGCGAAGCGGCGAAAGTACTTGTTGGGTGAGCGCTCGACCGACCTGCGCGTCAGCAGATCAACGGAGCGCCCCGACAGTGTCTCAAGCGCCTGCTGAAGGGAGACGATTCCCAGGCCAACCTTGGCGCCGGGTTCGAAGGTGACCAGGAGGTCCAGGTCACTGCCGGGTGCAGCGTCACCACGAACGAAGCTGCCAAAGATCTCCAGGCATGCCACGCCGTACTCCTCGCAGAGTTCGGCAAGGCGATCCGAATCGATGTGCAACTCTTCGACGCGCATGATCTGGCCCTCGATTCATTCTATGATGATCGGGCTCCCGGGCGCAGGGAAGTTCGGTGCGCATAGAAACTCACGGCCGGTACAGGCCGACCTGTTCATCGGCCCGGTTCGACGCGGCGGTGAAGGTGAAGCAGCAAAGCCGCCCGCGGAATAACCGAGACGGGGCTCTTGGCAAACGGTCCGCGTGCAGTATCCTGTAGTGTCGGTCGGCCAGGTGGGCGTGTCCATGAACGGTGAAGAACCGGCAAGCGGGTCGACGCAAGGTCCCCCAGACGGCTCCACCAGCGCATCGGTGGGTGCCGAGCCCCAAGCTCCGAACCAGGCGGTGGATTCCTTGCACAATGGGTGGGGTGACCCGGCCACTATTCTCGCATTGGTGTTCGGAGCCAGACAATGAATAGCGGTAACCCCAGCCCCGAACAGGTATTCCACGAAGCCCGCGCGATTGAGTCCCAGAGCGAGCGTGAGGGGTACCTCAAGGGCGCTTGCGGCAACGACGCCGCGCTGCGCGCGAAGGTAGACGCGCTGCTCCAGGCAGACGCCGAGGCGGGGTCGTTTCTTGCGTCGGCCACTCGCACGGCCGACACCACCGTCGCCGCCGCCCCGCACGAGCAGGCAGGCACCATGATCGGCCGCTACAAGCTCCTGCAGATCATCGGCGAGGGCGGCTTCGGCGTCGTCTGGATGGCCGAGCAGAAGACGCCCGTGAAGCGCCGCGTGGCACTGAAAATCATCAAGCTCGGCATGGACACCAAGCAGGTCGTCGCGCGGTTCGAGGCCGAACGGCAGGCGCTGGCGATGATGGATCACCCCAACATCTCCACGGTGCTCGACGGCGGCGCGACAGACACGGGCAGACCCTACTTCGTCATGGAGCTGGTCAAGGGCGTCCCGATCACCGAGTACTGCGACCAGGCCAACCTCACCGTCCA